>JBBSSG010000001.1:0-83300 GCA_038242295.1 Mycobacteriales bacterium
GACCTTGCTCCCGTCACATGGGCATTCAATCCGAGATCACGCGAGAGCGCGACGGTTCGAAGAACATGAAAGTCGCTCGTCACGATGGTCATCGATTCGGAATCCAGACCCAACGAGTCGAGTAACTTACGGCTCAGCACCAGATTTTCACGGGTAGTTCGCGAGGATGCTTCGGTGAGGATTCGATCGTCGTCGACCCCTCGCGCGGACAGGTAGCTCTTCATCTCCGGGGCTTCGGCCACCGAGTCGTCGGTTCCCTGCCCGCCCGACACAATCAGTGCAGGGCAATTTCCGGCGGCTAGTTCGCCGTCGTACACCTCGAACGCACGATCCAAGCGGCTCGCCAGCAGCGGCGTCATCTTGCCGCCGGCACCCAATCTGCAACCCAACGCGACTACGGCTGCACTGCCCGTCGGCAGTTCGATGTGCCCGTAGATCAGTGTGTACACGGCAAACGCTGCGAGCTGTACGGCCACACCCACAGCGAACAACACCGCGGTCCACACACCCGCCAAGAACCACAACGCGAAGGAGTGGGGCCGAAGCAGTAAAAACACCGTGATCAGAAACCCAATGCTCAGCACCGTCACGAGAGCCGACGCGAGCGGCAACACCGTCGCCAGTCGAAGCCCTTGACGCCGATGCACCGCAGCCCTGTTTATCGCGCAAATACCGATGAGCCCGATAACCGCTATAAAAATCATGGTCGTTGCAATTGCGATCAATACAGCTTCGACACGGAGCTCTACACGGTCGAGCACAATCAGCGCCCCCAACAACCAGGCGACTAGAGCAGCGATCACACCGAGTCCGTTCGACAACCGCCGCGGCTCACATCTGATCATCACGACCGATACAGCGGTCAGCACAACGGCGAGTGCGAAAAAGAACATCCCTCGAACCTATCCGCACTTCGAGCAGCAATTGGCGGGCCAAACATTCGTCGATTCGCTGAGCCGCGGCACCTCGTCAGCTCACGCCGTAGACGTATACCGCGAATCGCACCGGGACATGCTGGCGTTGCCACTCGAGTTCTACCGACGCACAATCGGCCAAGGCCTTCTTGGTGTAACGCGCGATTTCCCGACTATGCCCAGCCATATGGGCAACCGCGACTGCTTGCCCGCAGGCCCGCGCAACTGCCACCGCCGCAGGACCGGCCGCATCGCGAGCTGCAGCGTGGCAACCGAAAGCAAGCTTGCGCATTGGGCCAACTCCGAGCTCGCCACGTGCAAATGCCCTCGCGCCGTCCAACGCATCAGCGAGTCTGGTGTCCTCTGGTGCACTCTCGTTGAAGATCGGCATAAGACGTTCGACGCTGGATACGGTCCACAAAATGAGTTCTCTCCGGTCGTCTTCGGACAGCGTCAAGTCGGAGTGATCTGGTTCCACGCCGTCAGTGTCTCTCATAGACGGTCTTTGAAAGTGGGCACAAGGCTTATCCTCGTCGGATGTCTGCTGCGCACATGGTGCAACCGTCGGTGACCGGTGTCCCGGCAGCGACCGTGCGCGAGGAGAGCGAAAACATTTTGTCGACCTCTACCACCCCAGCGGTCGCCGATCGTGCGATACGTCGGTCAACCTCGTAGTGGCCCGACTCGAAAAGCACCAGATCCCACTGTATTTACTGGCTCTACTCGCCGGCGCACTCGTCGGACTAGCTGCACCGGCAGCGGCTCCGGTGCTCGAGTACGCGATCAACCCGATCTTGATTGTGCTGCTGTATGCCACATTCCTCGCTGTTCCGTTCTCGGCGATTGGTGCATCGCTGCGAGATGGGAAGTTTCTTCTCAGTATCGTGGTGCTGAACTTCGTCCTCGTCCCGGTCGTCGTCTTCGCTTTGACGCGATTCATCACCGGCAATCAGGCCGTGCTCGTCGGGGTGTTGCTGGTACTCCTTGCGCCCTGTATCGACTACGTCATCGTCTTCAGCGGTGTGGCCGGCGCAGCATCGGAGCGGCTCCTCGCGTGCGCGCCACTGTTGATGCTGCTGCAGATGGCATTCCTGCCGCTCTACCTGTGGCTGTTCGTCGGGTCCGACCTCGTCGAGATCATCGACATCGAACCGTTCGTCGAAGCGTTCGCAATATTGATCGTTTTTCCGCTGACCCTCGCAGCACTGACACAGGCACTGGCGCGTCGACACCGCGTCGGCGAGGTAGTCCAGAATGTGATGGCCGCATCGATGGTTCCGGTCATGATGGCCACCCTCGCCGTCGTCGTCGCCTCGCAGATCGACGCGGTCCGTAGCGAGGTCGCCCAGTTGATCGCTGCCGTACCCATCTTCGCCGCGTTCCTTGTGATCATGGCGATGGTCGGCCTGGCAGTGGGCCGGCTTGGCCGCCAGGATGTCCCGGCGACGCGCGCATTGATCTTCTCCGGAGCCACCCGCAACTCCCTCGTCGTACTTCCGCTGGCCCTGGCACTACCGCCTGCTCTCGCGCTCGCTGCAGTGGTTGTAGTGACGCAGACCCTGGTGGAGCTGCTCGGCATGGTCGCCTACGTCAAGCTGATCCCCCGCCTCGTCCCCGACCGCAAAGAACCAGCTTGAGTGAGCCCGGTTTCCTTGCGCATCAGGTTTCTCAAAGTGGTGGCGGTTCCGATACCAGACGCGAGCGCTACCGCATTGAAGTCCAACCCGCCGCGCTCGATGAGTCGACACGCCAATCGCACACGCTGACCGTTGAGCCATACGTGCGGAGTTGTGTTGATTTCCACGATGAACCGCCGATGCAACGTTGCGACGCTGACGTGCGCTCGTCGGGCAAGGTCAGCCACAGTGATCGAATCACTCAAATGCTCCACCGCCCACAGCGTGATCGCCGCGAGAGAATCGTCGGACACCGCGGGGACCGTCTGTTCGATGAACTGCTTGGGTGGCGGTACCGGAATGTGCACCCGGTTTGCCTATCCTCAACTCCGATTTCGGTTGCAGATTGTGAATCAGACTGAAGATGTGCGTCGGGAGTTGCCAAAGAATGAGGCGCGTTGCAATTCAGCCATCCAACTCCAATAGAAATAAGAAAACTTCTTCTCACACACACGGTACTGAAATACCGACGAGTAGGGATTTTCGCACAGGAGAAATAGTCACAAATCCGCGTTGTTCGGTGCATATACATATGTCAGCCTAACCTCGCACCCGGTCGTCTACACCGGCGAGCGCATCGAGCGATTACCGCCCTGCCCAGGCCAATCCGCTCTGCGCCGGTGCCCAAGCAGTGAGCTTCGCATTACTTGATTGTCGCTGCTGCAGCCGTTTATGAGCGCGACCTTCGCCATTATCTGGTTACCGATGAGTAGAAGAAACCATTCGATCAACTCAATCAGATAAAACAAACTTTGCGATTCAAGGAATCGGCGTTACTTTAATCAAACAGCAACTAACCTCGACATATAACTACACCGCAGATCAGCTAGAATGCACTCAACGGGTAAAGAACCCAGTCCTGCCCTACCGTTTCCACCAGACGCCTTCGACTAAAGCAGAGTCGGTCGAGTGCCACTGCACCCAGTACGCGGACCCCTGATCATCTCCGCGTCGCGAAAAGGACAGACTATGTCTCATGCACGATCCGCGACTCCATCGCACTTCCGAAGACGACTTCTTGCTTTGCCGTCGATCGGCATTCTTGCGCTGGGCACTGCAGCGCTCTTGGTACTGCCCAATGCGACGGCAGGTGCAGCCACTGCCCCGGTGGGCATGGGAACGGCGGGGAGTTACGCCGTGCTGGCCGGCACGACGGTCACCAACACCGGCCCATCGGTCATTTCGGGCAATCTCGGAGTCAACCCTGGCACCGCCGTCACCGGATTCCCCCCGGGCCTAGTAAACAACGGGGTTATCCACTCTGCGGACGCCCACGGACTGCAGGCGCAATCGGATCTGACCATCGCCTACGACGACGCCGCCGGGCGAACGCCAGCGACACTGGTCTCGGCCGATATCGGCGATGAAACTCTTGCTCCCGGGGTGTACAAGGCGGCTTCGGCGCTCGCGCTGACCGGAACAGTGACCCTCGACGCCCAGTCCGATCCGAATGCCGTCTTCATCTTTCAAGCTGGCTCGTCGCTGATCACCGCCCCGAACAGCACTGTCAACCTCATTGGCGGTGCGAATCCCTGCAACGTGTACTGGCAGGTGGGCAGCTCCGCCATTCTTGGCCTCAACACCACGTTCGTCGGCACCATCATGGCGCTCACGTCCATCACCCTCGAAACCGGAACCACGGTTGCCGGCCGCGTCTTGGCTCGCAACGGTCAAGTGGCACTCGATACCAACGTCATCACGCGTCCGAATTGCTCCCCGCCCACGACCACGACCACCCCGCCGCCAACCACCACCGACACCACCACAACCACCGAACCACCGACGACAACCACGACCACGCCGCCGGTCACCCCCACAACCACCACGCCTCCGGTCACCACCACCCCGCCGGATACCACAACCCCAACCACCGTGGTCAGCCCACCGGTGATCACGATCCCTTCGATCCCTGAAACCACCCCGGACGTGCCGGCATCACCCCGGGGGCCGAACAACCCGGACAACCCGGACAACCCAGGAACGCCGGGAGCACCAGGGTCACCGGACGCGCCGGAAGCGCCGGAAGCGCCGGAAGCGCCGGGGTCACCCCAAGCACCAGGAGCGCCAGGGTCACAGGGAGCGCCTCGAGCACCAGGAGCGCCAGGTTCACCGGGTGCGCCAGATTCACCGGGAGGTTCGCAGTCTCCAGCACCCCATGGTGGTCCAAGCAAGAATGCACCAGGGGGGCAGATCAGTCAGGTTCCCCTCGGTGGAGTCGATACGGGTGACGGCAGCACCGCCAACCGAGGCGACGCGAGTTCATCGGCACCAATCTGGATAGCTGCTTCGGTACTCGTCGGCGGAGCCGCACTGATGACCGTGCGGTACCAGCGCCGAAACATCAACGGCAGCTGATGCTCTCGCATCATCGTTCGAAAAGAAGTGCTCGTCTGGCTGCGCCCCGATTCTGGGGCGCGGCCGTACGGCCCATCGCCGCGGTTGCACTCGCGCTGGCTCTGATCACCGGTTGCGCTTCCGGAACTGACGATGCGTCGACCGCCGCTCGGCCGTTGTCTTTGACCGACACCCCCAGTTCCGCGTCGTCAGCCACCCCTGAGCCGGGCACACCGTCGCTCGTCCCGGAGGCACAAGCGCAGAGCTTCGATCCTGCAGTCGGTGCCCCGCCCGTCGCGGCGTCGACGCCGGTACGCATCGAGATTCCGGCGATCGGTGTCGAATCCGACCTCATCGGACTGGGTTTACAACCCGACGGCACCATGGAGATTCCGCTGGCCGGGTTCCCCGGCGGTTGGTACGACGGCTCGCCGACGCCAGGAGAAGTGGGCCCGTCGATTGTTGCTGGGCACGTGGATTGGGGCGGCAGCCCTGGGATCTTTTATCGTCTACGTGAGTTGAAAAGTGGAGACAGTGTCATCGTCAGCCGCCAGGATGACAGCGTCCTGACCTTCACCGTCTCGGACGTCGAGCAGTATCCCAAGGCTGAATTTCCGACCGCATCGGTGTACGGCGATATCGACTATGCCGGGCTCAGATTGATCACCTGCGGCGGTGCGTTCGACGACGATGCCGCAAGTTATGACGACAATATCGTCGTATACGCGGCCCTCACCGTTTAGTCAAAGACTAAAGTTCATTGCGCCTGAGAGTAAAGACTCGCAGTTCCCAATGCCTTTTACTCGATTCGATAAGGCAGCGACCTGCCGAAGTGCAAACAACGGCCCGTCTTGCTGATTGAATGGTCCCATCGCTGCGGGGACGATGAATTGGCCCGGCACGCGTATTGGGCCACAGTGGCCTCTGACTCGTACGGAAGGCTTACCCGCGCGTATGCGATTGCTCCTTCGCTGGTGGACTTATCCCACCGATTATGACTGGACCGTCGCGTACCACCGCGAAAGTCCGTTTCTGTGCCGAACGAACGTGGCGCTCGGCTCGTGGTGTTGGCTTTACTCGATCCTCTGCATTCTCGCCACCCACTCCCCCGTCGGAGTCCCCGATGGTCTCGGCCGCTTGATCGCCTACGGCTTTGCGGTCTCGGGCGTCGTCAGCGGCGCAGTGTGGATCTTTGGCCCCTGGCCATCACAAGGCTCGGCTCAGTTTTTTTTGGCGTACCTCGAAGTCAGTGGTGCCGCACTGCTGCTGCTACTCGCCGACCCCTTCGTTGCACTACCTTTCGTGGCAGCGCTCGCAGTGACCGGCAGCTATCTCGTCTCTTTCCACAGCCCTAAAATGTTTCTTGCCCATCAAATCTGGACCATTTCCGTAACCGCCGTACTGTTCGTTCGTGCGATCACTGGCCCCGACGGGGATGTGGTGCTTGCATGCGCCTATCTGATTCTGTTGACGCTCGTGCTGATTTTGGCTCCGATCCTTACCCACGCGTTGCTACTGCTTTTGCGCCAAGACGCCGCGACGGCGTTCTTCGACCCGCTCACGGGGCTGCGAAACCGGCGAGGACTCGATGCCGCCCTTGCCGAGCGAATCGACTGGACGCAGACGGGGACAGTGATGGTTGTCGATCTCGACAGCTTCAAGAAACTGAACGACCAGTTTGGGCATACTTACGGAGACTTAGTACTTCGCGATACCGCGAACGCGATCTACGCGGCCTTCGTACCCCCAGCGATCACGGCCCGTACCGGCGGCGAAGAGTTTGTAGTAGTTACCGATGCAGACCCAGTCGAAGCCATCGAACAGGCTTATCGGCTTCGCGATCAATTCAGAAATCACGCCGGGGCAGCCACAACCATCAGCATCGGTATCGCACACCTTGCCGCCAGCACATGGGCGGGCGAGTTCCAAAGCACCTGGGAGCGAGCCGATGCTGCGATGTACACCGCAAAAAAGACCGGTGGGGATGCGGTTTACGTGGACACTCGCACAATCGCAACATGAGCGGTGAGAGCCTGCTCCGTTTGAGCACTCCCGCGTCTGGGGATAAGAAACGACATGACAGACAACCGCGACACCCGCGACAACGATGGCAGCGATGGCAGCTCTGAACAACCCGATTCCGACCACCGCCGACCCGATGGTGCCGACGACGAGACCATTGCCGCCGTTGGAAAAGTATCGGAAGCGCTCGAATATATCGAACGTGCACGCGGACATCTATATGAGCTACATCAACTGATCGGGCATGCAGACCTGCTGCTGGGCGAGGCTGTCGAAGGGCTCCACGAGGCCGGACATCCCGACCATGCCGAGCGCCTCGAGAAAGAAGTTCTGGGCCGCAACGTTATTTCCGGGCGCTGGACATTCCAGATAGTCGAAGACTTCGACGACAATTATTGGTCGGTTTTTCGCGCCGAAGAACGCCGTGTGCGCGATGCACTACAGGACGGCAAGAGGCACGTCTTCGAGTCCGAGATGAAAGAGCGACGACGCACCCACGGCCGCCCTGGCCACAGTGCGCGGCCCTGACCTTTACCACCAAAACCTGAGTGCCGACACGAGGAGGGTGGACAACCAGGGGCATGCGGTGGGTAGAGGTGATTGATACCCCGGTGATCTGGGTAGCTCGACCGGATGAGCAATTCGAATCTGAGCACGCCCATGCAGAAGCCCTGACGCCATGAGCACACAAACACTCGCCCTGGAAATCCTCCCCGAAGAAATGCTCCGCTCGGCTGTGGATCTGATGGTGCGGCTAGTCGAAGCTGCGGGCGCAATAGTCATCTTCACTGGGGCGATGATTGCCGTCTTCGGATTTGTTCGGGCATTGCCACAACGCAACACCGACGCATTCGTGCCAGTAAGACTGCGGCTGGGCCGATTCCTCGCCCTGGGCCTGGAACTGCAGCTCGCAAGTGACATTTTACGAACCGCAATCTCCCCAAGTTTCGACGAGATCGGCAAACTGGCGGCGATCGCGGCGATACGTACCGCGTTGAACTATTTCCTCGCCCGCGAGGTAGCGGCAGAACAACGCATTATCGACCGCAATCGCAGAGCCGGCAAAGACTCTGACGTATCCGATGACCGACCATGAGTGCGTTGCTGACCGAACTCACACCAGTCATCGCAGGCTTTGGCGTAGTCCTCGCGAGTGCCGTCCTAGTCAGAACCCGACAACTGTCGGCAGCGCTTCCCGTACTGCTCGACTTCTTACTCGCCGCTGGCCTGCTGCGGCTCACTGCCGCAGCGCCGTGGCGGGCGATCATTGCTGTCGCGGTAATAGTGATACTGCGAAAAGTCGTCACCTGGTCACTTGGACGAACCGCGCGCACCCTCGGATCAGAGCTCGCCGCCGGGTGAACTCGCGCGATCCGAACAACACTGGCATAGAAGGTTTCCGCCCGCCTTCCCCAGGGCACAACGAGATATGACCCAGACCTCGATGTGGTTCGACCGACCGAAACGCCAACCCTGCGATTCGGTCGACTTCACGCAGCTATACGACACTGTCGTCGTCGGTGCCGGACTCACGGGCCTGATCACTGCGCTCCTGTACGCGCGTGCCGGTGACAGCGTCGCAGTGATCGAAGCCCGCACACTCGGAGCGGTCACCACCGGAAACACCACCGCCAAAATCAGCATCCTGCAGGGAGCAAAGCTGTCTTCGATCGCGTCGAAACATTCCCAGCAGCAGGTGCGCAACTATGTAGACGGCAACATAGCCGGCCAAACCTGGCTGCTCGACTACTGCACCACTCGAGATATTGCCGTCCAACGCGAGACCGCATACACCTACGCCACCAGTGCTGCGGGCCTCGAATCGGTACGGGAAGAAATGCGGCTCGCGCTCGCGGCGGGAATCGACGCAACCTACACCACCACGACCGAACTGCCCTTCGACGTCGTCGGTGCAGTATCGGTTCCGAACCAAGCCCAATTCGACCCCATGGATGCCATCGAAGCCCTCGCCGAGGACGCCATCGCCGAAGGTGCAGACATCACCGACGGAGTGCGGGTACGCGGGGTGCACCGCGGGCTTCGGCACGTCGACGTGACGACCGATCGCGGCACGGTCCGCACCGGCCGAGTCGTGTTGGCAACCGGGACACCGACGCTCGATCGCGGCGTATTCTTCGCACGGCTGGAACCGCTGCGTTCTTATGCTGCCGCCTACGAGGTCGACGGGCCGGTCCCGCGCGGCATGTACATCTCTGCGGACTCACCGAGTCGTTCCCTCCGCTATGCCCCCACGCCTACAGGTGATCTGCTCCTCGTCGGGGGCAACGGACACGTCGTCGGACGGGAATCATCTCCGCAGAGCCAAGTCGAAGATCTCGACAAGTGGACTGCCGACCACTTCCCCGGCGCCAGCCGCCGGTACCGCTGGTCTGCACAGGACTACGAATCCATCGATGTCCTCCCCTACGCAGGCCCGCTGCTGCCCGGCGACGACCGCATCACCGTCGCGACCGGCTACGACAAATGGGGAATGACCAACGCCGCCGCCGCTGCAATGGTGTTGGCGCAACGCGCTTTCGGCGGCGACCTACCCTGGGCCGGGGCGTACGACAGTTGGAATGTGCGTCAGCTCGCCGGAGCGGTGGACGCAGTTCGACTGAACACCAATGTCGCCGTGAACCTGACCAAGGGGTGGATTGCCCCCTTGTCCACAAGCTTGTCCACCAGCCCGCAGTCGCCACCGGCAGAGGGCCAAGGCAGGATCGAGCGCGGGGTGACGCCCAAGGCTGTCTGCACGGTAAACGGCGTCACCCACACGGTCTCAGCGGTCTGCCCACACCTGGGAGGCATCGTTGCCTGGAACGACGCCGAAATGTCTTGGGACTGCCCACTGCACGGCTCCCGCTTCGCCGCCGACGGAACCGTCCTCGAAGGCCCGGTCACGTCAAACCTTTCGCCCCGAGGTAACTAGAGGCAACCACGGGCCAAGTCCGCAGCCTAGGGTTCGTCTGAACCGCTTACGCCACTTCAGTGTTCGTAGACGCCACGGTTGTCGCTGCATCCTCGATGCTGCGCCAGGACAGTGCTGCGGCAGAACCGATTACGCCCAAGATTGTGCCGATGACAAATCCACCGAAGTTGGCGGCCGGCAGAGCCACAAGGGCCAACAACATCGCCACGACACCTGCTGGGACACGCGCCCCCGGCTGTAGCAGTACCGTTCCCGCGCACACGAGCATCAGCGATCCGAGTAGGAGCGTCGACACCCCAGAAATCGTGCTGATGGAGATGAGCAAATCACCGACCCGAATCGTCGCGAAGGCCGGTAGCAGCAAGCAAAGGCCCGAGAGCAGCAGTAGCGCACCGCCCCAGAATGGACGCGAGGCGCGCCACGACCTGAAGCGAGCGCCACGAGATTGCGTCGACGGGGTGTTCAGCACGACGCTTCACGTCCCTCGACGGTCACGGTAAGGCCTTGCAAGGACGCCCCTGTCGCCGCGAGCGCAATGACATCAACGGTGGTCACCGCTGCCGAAGACTCACCGACGGTGATGGCGGACGTCTGCGAACCGGTCACCTCACCGAGCGCACTTGCATCCAGACCTAGGCGCACATCGGCGACGGTCAATGCCCCACCGACAGACGCGGCGTCCAATACGAGACTCTCGGCTGTGGTGTTATCCCCGGGAACGCGCGCAAAGAGCGTCACATCTCCGATGAAAGGCAGCCCTCGCGCCACGGTGGACAGGCACACGTCCGTCAGTTGCGCCTGGTCGATTTTCACAGCAATGCTGGGTTTTTCTCCTGCGACGGTCTGCACCGCTCTCGGGAACACCGTGATCCCCTGGGCTCCGAGGCCAGAGACCGTCGCCGTAAAGGTTTGGCCCGACAGCGCCACGTTCATCGGCAGTTGACCGGTGGCAATTCCACCACCGATAAGCGTCACTCCGAGCATGCCCAAGCCGGCGATAGCGAAGAAACGTCCGCGCCGGACCGCGCCCCTAATGATCGAACCCGGGCGGTATGAGGTGGGTAAGGCGCATCGCGACCATCCCTCGGAACTGTGAGTACGCCATTGTCACGGTGTGCCGATCATGTAGTAGTAGATTTAATTACATCGTTAATTGAGGCGAGAGGCAAATTGCGGCACGATGCCCTCTTACGCGCGCGGTTCGCTTGTCCGATCGTCGATCTCGGGCAATAACGGCCGGGACTGCGACTGCATCGAGTTGTCGTACCTCCCGGGAACAGTCCAGAAACGTCCAAATTCTTCGTCGAACGATTCTGGGTAGAAGGGACTGTTGCCCCCGGCCGGGTAGCTGGTGAGCTCCCCGACGACGACGCGGTTGCCAACGAGATAGAGATCGACTCGCAGGAAGTCAGTTGGCCGTGCAAGACGTTCGGCGACGTCGATCATCTCGCTCAAAAGGTCGGGCTGCGGGTGAGGCGGATCGGCGTGGGGAGGGCCCCCGCTCAAGGGCAGATGTGTCCATGGTCTGCCATAAAAATCCTGGGTGCGTCGTCCGAAACGGCCACTGTCAACTTGAATGAACTCGCATCGGCCATGGAAGACGAACAGCTTGTAGTCGTCGGCGACCCCGCCGCCTGGCCCAGTCAGTAACTCCTCGACGATAATTCTGCGGGGGACGCGGCCGTAGGCCCATTCCCGGTTGGGGCCCTGCCCATAGAGCTGTTCGAGCCAGTATCTGGAGATCTCGACCAGCTGACCGCGGTCGACGCGGCTGGGGCGTACATGGGCATAGGACCAGCATGCCTCTACCAGAGGCAGCGACACTGCTGGGTCGGCCTGCTCGGAGACCACGACAACCGCACCGCTGCCGTGTGTGGGTTTGGCAACGTATTCAGTGGGCAGGTCGACTTCGGCCAGCTGGCCGGGGTCATCGAGCAGCGCATAAGCAGCGGGCAAGTACCCCTCTCCCAACACCGATGTGACGTAGCCGCGCATCGCCGCTTTGTCGGCAAACACCACCAGTAAGTCTCGGTGATCTCGCAACATCTTGTATTTCACTTTGTCGGTGAAAGTGACCGGACGCCTGGTGCGCCACAACCGCAACCCCCGCATGATCGCGCTGCGTTCGCGCCATCTCGCGTCCCTCATCGATGCTGCTGGAGCGCACGTGCCGAGTGATACGGCAGTCGGCGGATGGTCACGCGTGCAGATACGACGAAGTAGATGCCTGATGGGACCGGCGTGAGCGCAGAGGAACCACCGAGTGCGCAATCATCTGCCGGTACAGCTGCAGGTACGCCTCCAGCATGGTCTCCGCTGAACAGCGGCGCACAGCGTGCGCGCGTACTTCGGCGCGGGAGAGTGCGACGGTCCGCGGTATGGCTGCGGCCAAAGCGTCGACGTCGTCGACGGCAACCAATGTTCCACTTTCGTTGGTGACGATCTCTGGTATTCCCCCGCGGGCGAATGCGGCCACCGGCGTGCCGCAGGCCAGCGCCTCAGCTACCACCAATCCGTAAGGTTCATCCCAGGTTGGAGTGACGAGGGCCGCTGCTGCTCCGCCCACCAACGCCGTCAGTTCCCTTTGTTCGAGATGACCGACGTAGGTGCAATGTGGACCCAATCGCGGACCGATTTCGCGGGAGAAATAGTCCGGGTCGGAGACGGGACCGGCCATTTTGAGTGGATAACCGGCGATCTCTGCAGCGCGGATCGCTAGATGCGGGCCCTTTTCCGGAGTGAATCTGCCCGACCACACCAAATACGGGCCACCCGCGCCTTCGTGCCAGCTGCCCACGTCGACACCGTTGGGAACGATGTCGACGTCGTCGACGATGCCGTTCCACATCGACGCGGTGTGGTAGCTGACGGCAGCGAACCGTGGGCCCAATCCTTTGAACGTGGCGATGGCCGACTCGATCCACGGGGTGGGCGGAGTGTGCAGTGTGGTCAAGAACGGTGTGGACAAGGCCGGTGCCATTGCGATGGGGAGGTAGTGGAGGCTGTGATTGTGGATGACGTCGAAGCGCCGATCCGACGCCAAATCCAGCATGAGTTGCTGGTACGCATGATGGTCGGACATGAATGCGTCGGCAGGCATCGACACATCCGCCTTGGCGCGCTCGCTCAAGCTGAGGTAACCGACGTTCAAGCAGGAGCTGTTGAGCCCCGGATCAGAACCCGGACCCGCGAATAGTGTGACCTGATGACCGGCATCAGCGAGCGCGTGGGCAAGATGCCAGGTGTGCGCTTCCAAGCCGCCGGCAAATGGCTGTTTGATCGGAAAGCGATTAGAGGCGATGAGTGCAATGCGCAAGCTCTCAGCACTCATGAACGTCGACTGTCATGCGTTGAACTCGACTGACCCATGTCCGACCGCCCACGTCCATCCCTTCGTAATATTGTCCGCAGCACCTGCGCGGCAGGATGATTAATACCCATCTGAGGGGGCCACAAACTCGGCATTCATTCAGGGGCTTTCGCGTCACTATTATCGCGCCCTGGATTGTTTCGATCGCAGGCAGGGTAGAACGGAGTAATGACAATGACTTTGCGTCACACCGCGCCAGCTTTGCCTGCGCCTTGTGGAGAGTTGTCCGACGCTGTGATGCGTGTTCTGAGCAGTGAGAACGATACGAGTACGACGGACTTGCCACTGTCGGTTCCCGAGGCGGCGGCATCTTCTAGAGATCTGCACCTGGCCTTGACGGTTTGCTACGAACTCCACTACCGGGGATTCCAGGGCGTGGACGACGCCTGGGAGTGGAACCCCGAGATCTTGCGTTTTCGAGGCCTGCTCGAGACTGCATTCTTGGCTTACATTCGAGACAATGTCGAGCCCGGCACCGACGCGGTAGCCGAAATGGAAGCCCTGTCGATCGAACCCAAAACAGGAAACGGCCCGTCCTGGTTCCTGCAGAGTGAGGGCTCGTGGGAGCAGATGCGCGAATATTTCGCGCACCGATCGATCTACCATCTCAAAGAGGCCGACCCGCATGCGTGGGCGATCCCGCGGCTGCAAGGCCAGGTAAAAGCGTCGTTCGTGGCCGTGGAGTTCGACGAGTACGGCGGCGGCCGCAGCGATCGCGCTCACCAGCAGCTGTGGACCAACCTGATGGATGCAGCAGAGATGGACAGCACCTACCTCGGGTTCGTGGACAAGGTTCCCGCCGAAACCTTGGCGTGGGTGAATCTGATGTCGCTGTTCGGACTTCACCGCGGGTTGCGCGGGGCAACCGTCGGCCACTTCGCCGCCACCGAAATAACCTCGTCGCCGGGTTCAGCACGATTCGTCTCCGGACTCGAACGCCTCGGTGCACCCAAGCCCTGCATTGCCTTCTACGCCGAACATGTCGAGGCCGATGCGGTACACGAGCAGATCCTCCGGCACGACGTGGTCGGAGAGCTGATCCGCACCGAGCCACAGTTGGAAAAAGACATTGTATTCGGCATGCGCGCAATGGCTTTCGTGGAGGACGTGCTTGCCGACAAGATAATGTCAGCCTGGAGCCGAGGCGCGAGTTCACTGCTCTAGGCCGAACGCCGGCCGGCGTCGCACAACGGTTGCATTTGCGGCGCCGACTGCGTTGTCGCGTGGGGCGCACCAGCTTCATCGATCAATCAGTGAACTACTGGCTGCGACGAACTATCCTCTGCCGCTGAAAGTTCGAGCGGTGGCTGATTAAGAGTGAAATATATTGCCCTCCGAATCGTCTTTAGGCTCGCGCGCTGTTCCGAAGCGCCACAACAGTGGCCCGACAAGCAGATCGAACACGGCAGGAACCAGCACGAACCCTGCCGCTGAGACCTTGTTCAGCAGCCCGAACACCGCGTCCGCATCACGCTCGCGTTGCGGGTGTCGCACCACGTGGTCCACGGCCCGTGCGATGACCTCGGGGGACGCGACGGGCGGCGGGGGTGATCCGGCACGGCCGATGACGGTGCCGGCCTTTTCGTAGATCGGTGTTTTCACAGATCCCGGCGCCACTGAACTTACCTCGACGCCCGGGTAGTTTCGAACCTCCTGCTGGAGTACGCGGGTGAGTCCGCGCAATGCCCATTTGGAGGTGACATACGTGCTCATCCACGGGGTCGCGATGCGCCCGAGTAGCGAACCGATGATCACCAGGTGACCGCCTTGCTGACGGCGGAAGACATGCAGCGTCGAGCGGGCAACGTTGGCTGCACCGAGAACATCGACGGTAATGGTCTGGTTGAACACCTCGGGAGTGATGTCGAGAAATGCGCCATACGCCATGACAGCGGCCGAGTGCACGCAAATATCGAGTCGCCCGAAGCGCTCGACGGCATCAGCGACGACCACGTCGACGTCCGCCGCATCAACGACGTCCACGGGCATCACTATCGCCGCGGCCGCCCCCATCTCCAAACATTCGGCTGCAACCGACTCGAGTTGTTCGCGGCCTCGCGCGCACAACACCAGTGAGGCATTCTTGCGCGCATAGAGATGTGCGGTGGCGCGGCCGATTCCGCTGGAGGCACCGGTGATCAGTACGACCGGAGGTGCGGATTGTTTGGAACCGCACAGATTTGGCAGAGCGGAGAAAAGGACGCGGAGCATAAAGGTTTACCTCGTGTAATCGAGACAATCGAGAGGGCTGCGCGAGTGGTTGCACGCAAGATCGAAAATACCAGGTTCTCCGCCTGCGCGCCGCTGTGCTGCGCCTCGAACACCAGTCGTAGCAGTCGATTTACCGCCGCTGACAACCACTTTCGACGACTGTGCTGCAATCTGATGTTCTCGCGCTGCGACTGCTCAGTCAGGTCGGTGAGCTACGCGGTGTTTGGTTCGTCGTCGACGGGGGATGCGAGGCGGTGTGAATCAACCGGTCCATACATCGCGTCCAGGCCCGTCATGACAACAAGTGACAACGTGCTGGAGGTATATCGCTACGCGTTCGACTGTTCCCGAAGTGGGGACGAAGCGTGGCTTGCAGCGTTTGTCGAAGCAGGTGGATCTGCTGATCTGACGAACGACAACGGCGACACGCTGTTGATCCTCGCGACCTATCACGTTCGGGTGGAGGCAGCGTCTGTACTTCTAGCTGCCGGCGCCGATGTCGAGCGGGTCAACGACAACGGTCAGACAGCATTGGCTGCCGCGGTGTTTCGACGTTCGCGCGAGCTCGTCGAGCTTCTACTGAAGGCAGGTGCCAACCCGGACACCGGGGCTCGGTCAGCCGCCACGATCGCCACGTTCTTCGGTCTCGACGACATGGCTGAGCTGCTGACCGAGCACCGGTGAGCTTCACATCTAACTGCCGGTTGCGATCTACTGCTTAGGAGCTGCAGAAGAAGGCGGAACCGCTGAAGCCATCACCGCCGGGGCTCTGTCCCACGCACGATGCAAACCGACCGCATCGAGTAGCGCGTCGTTGAACGCTTTGACCGCCGTCTCTCCGACAACGACCCCAGCGTCCGCTGTCCCGATCCCTGCCTGTTCGAGCAGGGCAATGCCATCACCCCAGGCACCGATCGCTTTACAGTGCCGAAAAGCTTCCTGCAACAAGACGATCAGCTTGATATCGGTGGACGGCGCAGTTCCGCCCGCGACGACGAACGCATCGAATTCGATAGATCGAACAGTCAGATACGTCCGCTCGATTATCTGCGTGTGAGCAGCCTTGCCGAGCACCCCGCCCACAGCCGAGATGACGTGCACCGTCGCCCCACGCCCCTGCGCTGCCGTCCGCAGCTTGTCGATGCCGGACAGGTCCGACCCACTATCGGCGATCACGCCGATCTTTCGGCCTGCGATCGGGCCCGGAGTGTCGACAATCTGGGACAGTGCGGGGGAAACAACGACATCCTCCACAGGCGACCCGTCCGGAGCAGGCAATCCCAGCCCCGCAGCCACACGCGCGCAAAGATCAGCGTCGACGTTGGCCAACACGCCGAGTTCGCGTTCCTTGATCGATTGCTCGTACACCGTGCCCAGTTCGAACGTGAACGCCTCGACAATATGGTCCTGTTCCACGGCGGTCATGCTGCGGTAGAACATGGTCGCTTGAGAGAAATGATCGTCGAATGACACCGGGTTCGCACGTACCGCTCGGCCCTCGATGAGGCGCTCGGTCTGGACGTATCCGTGATCTTTCTTGCCTGCCACTTTCGGCGCCCCGCCGTCGATGGAGTTGGCTTTGTACGGCGCAAGACCGGTATGAACAGCACTTTGATGCATACCGTCGCGAAGCATATCGTTGACGGGTGCGTGCGGCCGATTGATCGGCAGTTGCGCAAAGTTGGGTCCGCCGAGTCTGCTGATCTGTGTATCGAGGTAAGAGAACAGGCGGGCCTGTAGCAGCGGGTCGTTGGTGACCTCGATCCCCGGGACGAGGTGGCCTGGATGGAATGCGACCTGTTCGGTTTCGGCGAAATAGTTAGTGGGGTTCGCATCAAGGGTGAGCTTGCCGATGGGCTGCACCGGGACGAGTTCCTCGGGAACGAGCTTGGTGGGGTCGAGCAGATCGATACCCTCGTAAGTGTTGGTGCCGTCGTCAGGCATGACCTGGATGCCGAATTCCCACTCCAGAGGGGCACCGGCTTTGATGCCATCGGCCATGTCCCGGCGGTGAAAGTCGGGGTCGACGCCCGCTGCGATTTGAGCTTCCTCCCACACGAGCGAATGCACCCCGGCAACGGGCTTCCAATGAAACTTCACCAATCGAGTCTCGTCATCGGCGTTGGTCAACCGGAATGTGTGAACTCCGAAGCCCTCCATCGTGCGGTAGGAACGTGGGATGCCGCGATCGCTCATGTTCCACATGACGTGGTGGGTCGCTTCGGTATGCAGGGAGACGAAGTCCCAGAACGAATCGTGCGCAGACTGGGCCTGCGGGATTTCGATGTCGGGTTGTGGTTTGCCAGCGTGAACGATGTCTGGGAATTTGATGCCGTCTTGAATGAAAAAAACCGGCATGTTGTTTCCGACTAGGTCGAAGGTGCCTTCGCCGGTGTAGAACTTGACGGCGAAACCGCGTGTGTCGCGGACAGTGTCGGCGGACCCACGAGAACCCAAGACGTTCGAGAAACGTACGAATACGTCGGTTTTGACGCCCTTCTCCGCGAGGAACCCTGCTTTGGTGACGGTCTTCGCGGAGCCGTAGGATTCGAAGATCCCGTGCGCGGCAGCACCTCGTGCGTGTACTGCTCGCTCAGGGATGCGCTCGTGATCGAAGTGCATGATCTTCTCGCGAAGATGAAAATCTTCGAGGAGCGTCGGTCCTCGGTCACCAGCTTTGAGGGAATGGTCGGTATCCGGCAGACGCAATCCCTGAGCGGTGGTCAGGAATTCGCCGCTCTGCGCGGTACCACCGTCAGGGGCACCCGCTGGACCGACGGGTGCAGGTCCACGCTGATCGGGTCGGGGTGTCGGGGGCATCGGAGCCTTCTTCCGTCGAAGTCGTATGTGTCTTGTCTGCGGTGAGCCACGCGCGGACGGCACAGTTGCAACCGCGGTCTGCTGCTTAACCGCGCTGAGTGGTCGTACCCCGAAACGTCACCGAGTACGCATCACATGAGCAATTCGTCAGCCGCTTGCCTGCTCAGCCAGCAATGCCAACCGGTGCAGGGCTTCAGAGTTTCGTGGATGAACGGCTGCATGCTGCAGCGAGTGCGGAAGCCAGCTGAAAGGCTTGTTCGCCGCGTGTTCGATCATCTCGATCCGACAACCATGCGCCAGCGGCTGCAACCGCATAGTGATGTGGCCGGTCCCGAACGGCAAAGCGTGCGCCCGAAGCTGCAACTCGCGTCCAGGATGGGAGTCGAGAACCGTCGTCGTGTCATCGAGCAAGACGGGCCACAGGCCGACCGAATGATGGATCTCCGAACCAGGGGCCGGCCAGTTGCTGTCGACAGCGCGAATACGGGATGCTCCCACCACCCACATTGCGTACTTCCAACCATCGGCCAGCACCGACCACACAGCGTCGGCACTGGCATCAGTAATTCGTTCGGTTCCAGACGACATACCTTGATGATGACTCAACGCGGCGCTACAGACGATAGTTTTGTGGAGTCCGTTCGATAGGGTTTGCGCGCCTGCAACGCGGGGGACACTCCACCATCGACCAGGAGGTGCCGGTGACCGCTACACAAGAACGCTCGTTTCCATCCATCAGCGTCCACGACGGGGTTTATGCACCACAGGAGGACTCGTTCCTTTTGTGCGCCGAGATCGCTACGCATAGCGCCATAGAAGACGCTCGGGTTCTCGACCTGTGCACGGGCAGCGGCATCGCCGCCATCCAAGCCGCAAGGTGCGGCGCCCGCGAAGTAATGGCGTACGACATTTCCGAACGGGCCGTCGCCTGCGCGCTCGCAAACGCCGACACCAACCAAGTCGACGTCGACGCCCGCCTAGGTACCCTCACCGACGCATCGCATCATGCGCCGTTCAGTGTCATCGTCTCCAACCCCCCGTACGTACCGTCGCCGCAACCCCCAGCCGGAATGGGCTTGCACCGGGCCTGGGATGCCGGAGACCGCGGACGCGTCGTACTCGACCTGCTCTGCGCCAACGCATTCGACCTCCTCGCCCCCGGCGGAGCGATCATCTTGGTTCAGTCCGAATTCTGCGGCATCGAAGAATCCCTCGACCAACTGAGAGCCACAGGCCTCGACGCCGAAGTACTGCGCCGTCGAACAATCGACTTCGGCCCCGTCCTCCGCGAACGCGCAGAATGGATGGAATCAACCGCATTGATCGAGGTCGGATGTCGCCGCGAAGAACTAATCGTCATCGAAGGGCGCCGGCCAGCCAATAGTTGAGCGAGGTTCGACGCCCCGGGGGTGAAAGCAGACCCTGGGGCGATACCGGGACTGGTTGTTGGTTGCCGGTCGCCGAAGCCTGTTGCCGGTCGCCATAGGTTGAAGCTGGGTGGTCGAATCCGAAATGTGCACCGGTTTTTCCTATCCTCAACCCCAATTCCGGTTGCAGATTATAGCTGCCGTTGCAAATTCTCGACGAAAGTTATCCACAGGCATGCCGGTTGTCCACAATTCGAAAACTGGGGCTACCGGGTGCACAATCTGCCCTGCACTGTCTTCGTATGTATCCAGATTCAGGTGGTTTCATCACCCGCGCGGCTGCCATCTCCGCGGGCTATACCGATAGTGAAATAGCTCGACAATGCACCAGCGGGAAGCTCAGAAAAGTAGCCCCGGGGTTCTACGTCGACGCCGCAGAATTTCATTTGCTCGATGCCAAGCGCCAGCACAGTGTGCGAGCACGAGCAGCCGCACATATCCGTCGAGGCAGCGTCGTCAGCCATATCTCCGCTGCGGCCGTGCACGGGCTTGACCTGTGGAACACCGCACTCGAGGTAGTCCACCTGACGGTGCCAGGCCCAACCGGCGGAAGTCGCACCTCGACTCGACATATACACGCGCGCAAAGGTATCGGGTCAATCCTGGTGGACGGGGCTCCGACGACACCCCTCGCCCGAACCGTCCTCGACTGCGCGCGATCGGTGGACTTCCGGCATGCTGTCGTGATCGGCGACTCAGCATTGCGCGCTAACAGGCTCACCATGGCAGCACTCACCGGCGCACTCGACGGTTCGGCCGGGCAGACAGGCATCGCTGCCGCGCGACGAGCCGTCGGATCGATGGATGGTTTGAGCGAAAGCCCCGGTGAATCTCTCAGCCGAATCCTATTTAAGCAGCATGGGATACCCGCTCCCATATTGCAGTACGTCATTACTGAACTCGGGGTGCGCGTCGACTTCTACTGGGAAGAGTTCCGGATTGTCGGAGAGTTCGACGGTGTCAAAAAGTACGGCGGCAAAGCCGAAGCATTGGTACAAGAGAAGGTCCGCGAGGACGCCATCCGCGACCTTGGTTATGAAGTTGTTCGATGGATCTGGAAAGACTTGTTCAGCTTCGATCGGGTGGCGGCCAGGTTCGAGCGCGCTGTGAAGAGAGCCAGCGGACCACGACGTCTGCACCTCGGCTCCTGATCCGCAACCAAAATTCGGGGTGCAAATCTATATTTCGAAGGCAGATCCGGCGCCCCGAAGCTCTTGATCAAGAATCGCTCGGTAATGTATCGCCGCTTCGATCGAGTGCATTCTATGAGGAATACCAAAAACGGGCCGACTAGTCGTATTTGGGTTTTCGCATAAACTGCTTGCGTTGGCTACTCTTTGAAGAATCCAAACTTCGAAGGGATCGCGAACGTGGCGAAGCAAGTAATTTATCAATTGGTCGACGACATCGACGGCACCATAATCAACGAAGGTGACGGCGAAGCAATCGAGTTCTCCCTCGACGGCATCGACTATGCAATCGATCTGAAATCCAAGAATGCTCAAGAATTTCGCAAGCGGATCGAGTTCTACCTCGACTACGCCACACGTGTCGGTGGACGCAAGCGCAAGCCGACAGCAGCTGGGACCGCCATAAAGACCGCAGGTCAGCCGGCTGCAACAGCCAAGCGCGACCCTGCTGAGACGCGTGCGATCCGGCAGTGGGCAGCCGACAGTGGCTATGACATCAACGATCGCGGACGCATTCCCGCCGACATCGTCGAAGCCTACGAGGCAGAAATCGCCAGTTGAGTTCGGGCGCGCCTGCGATGACACTCGTCAGGCGCGCCAGGTCTGCTCTTAAAGATCCAGCCCCGAAGCGGACCCCACCTCGACCAGCGAGGCTAAATCGAAACCGCCCGTGACTGTGAATTGTACGAGTGTCTTCGACGGCCGGAGAACCGTGACGACCTCGGTTCTGGGCATTCGGCCGATCGGATCGGCAATGTCGATCGTCACGACCGTTCCGTCGGGCTTGCTTTCTCTGGTGCGCCCGGGAACGGACGAAACGTCAGGGTCACTCCAGGCGCTGCGCCCAACCAAACGAATCTCGACCTCGATCTGCGACGTGCCTGACGGCGTCGTGACTTCGACAGCCTGGCAAGCACTTCCGCTACCAAACGTGCCGGGCAGCAGATCGCCGATCGAATTGTCTGTCTGCGCTGACGGGATCGCCGACGTCCAAGCTTCCTTGAAAGCAGCGCCGACGCGATCGACGGCCTCCCGCGGCAGCGTTGGCACGGGATCTTCCCGCGGGGTTCCACACTCACGCGCAGGTGCCGCAGTGCCGGGCGCGACCGGAGCACTGACCTGCAATCCCGGGTCGGCGACTACGTCGCGCAGCTCCTCGATCGTCAGCGGAAACGTTCCACCCTGGTCGCGATCCGTAAGGCTCGCGCTGATTGCAGAGTCACCGCTGTATGCGCGGGCGGTGCGCCGATGCGTCGGCCCTTCGTCGTAGACGGAGACGGTTTCCACGGTATCGACGACGAGTCCGCCCGGCAGCGTCACCCGCTCGTCGACGAATCCTTCGATGCACGGCCTTACTCCGACATCGCTCGCTTCGACGGACACATTCAGCTCGCCTTCGACATCGCCGCGGAGCACACGCCCCTGCGCTTTACTGTCCCCACCGATGTCGGCCAACGTGATGCCGTCCGGCAACGACGTGTCTTCCGGGTAGACGGTAATGGGTTGGAAGATCAACGACCAGTCCGTCGGGGCATACACCAATTGAGCGGCAGCGGGCAAAGAGCTCACGAGCGCTTCCGACATCGCCGTTGCCTTGGGCGCGGTCAACCATGGATAGTCGGGATTGTCGTAGGTCGACTCGCCGTACGAACCGATGGCGAACGAAACACCGTCCCCAGCCTCCAGGACTTCAGTACATCCGGCGATTTTTTCGACCTCGGCGGGCGGACTATTCGTGACACCCGCGACCACAACCCCGGCGGCGACGATTACCGTCACGACGACAACATCGACCCACACACCACCGCGCCGCAACGAATATCGCACCGATGCAGCTTAACCCTGTGCGAGCTCACCCGAAATCCACTTGGACTACTACAGATTTAAGTGGTCGCTATCAGCCGTTGCCGGCCACTGGTTCGCGGAATGTGCACCTGCTTTTCTTAGGCGCACCCGGAATTCCAGTTGCAGATCTCAATTCTGGGTGAGGATTCGCGAACGGAATCCAGCAACAGCTAGTGAGCTGACACAACCCTCATCGAACACCTGAGAATCAGCCGCAACACTGCTAGTGTCATTCCACTAACGAACTAGTGAAAGGGTGAGAGATGATCGCGTACCGGATCGACCGGCGCACCGGCATCCCCGCCTACGTGCAACTGGTTCTCCAAACCAAGCAAGCCCTTCGTCTGGGCGAATTGCAGGTGGGCGAGCAACTACCGACTGCAAAAGACGTCGTCGGCGCGTTGGCGATCAACCCGAACACGGTGCTCAAGGCCTACCGCGAGCTCGAGCGGGACGGGCTGGTGGAACCCCGGCCGGGCGTCGGGACCTTCGTCGTCGAAACGCTCGCCAAGCCTGGGATGGCAGAGAAGAAAGCTTTGCGCACCGAATTGGATCTTTGGGTCGATCGCGCCGACGCCGCGGGTCTGGACAGGTCCGATCTCGAAGCGCTTGTCGCATCAGCACTCGACTCTCGATACGAAGACAAAGGGGATATGCAGCGATGACGGACACGGTCCTGTCCATGACGGACGTCTGCAAGTCGTTCCGCCGGACGAAGGTGCTCGACGCGTGTTCCTTCGAAGTCGAGAGAGGTAGTGTCACAGCGCTGGTCGGGTCGAACGGCGCCGGTAAGTCGACGCTGATGTCGCTCGTCGTCGGCCTGCTCTCACCCGATTCGGGATCGATCTCAGTACTGGGCAAACCCGTCGGACAGAGCGGTATTGCACCCGGTTTGTCCTACCTCGCTCAGCACAAACCCCTCTACCCGCGGTTCACGGTGGAGGAGATGTTGCACTTCGGGCGCAACACCAACACCCAGTGGGATGACGGGTATGCCACGGAATTGGTCGATGCAGCAGGCGTTCCGATGTCTGCCCGTGTCAAATCCTTGTCCCCGGGCCACCGCACTCGGGTTGCGTTGGCGCTCGCACTCGGACGACGACCCGAGGTGCTCCTTCTCGACGAACCGCTCGCCGACCTCGACCCCGTCGCCCGACGCGCCGTCGCGCAAACTCTGATGCGCGACGCGGCGGAATATGGAACCACGATCATCATGTCCTCGCATGTCCTGGCAGAGTTGGCCGAGGTTGCAGATCAGTTGATGTTGCTGAGCGACGGCCGCATTCAGCTGTCCGGACCGCTCGACGACCTCACCGACGAACATTATGTACTGGTAGGATCCGGGGACCCGACGACGGCAGTAGGCGAGGGTTCGGTGGTGTCCGAAGCGCTCGGGTCCGGCGGCACAGTGTTCGTCGTACGAGGCCCCCGGCCCCGCGATACGCCGGGGTGGAAGGTAGAGACCGCGACGCTGGACGACGTCGTTCTCGCGCACTTGAGCGCTGGGTACGCGTCGTGATTTGGGTGACGTGGCGGCAGTTTCGCGGCACTGTCCTCGCCGGAGTTTTGACGCCGCTACTCGTGGCGGTCGTCATTGCCATCGCTTCCTCAATCATTGGACCCGGCCGTCCGAACGGCGCATTCAACGGAAGCTTCTTCTTCTGTTTTCAGTCCAGCACCGCGCAGTGTCTCGCCGAGTCGACACTGACCCTCGCCTCCCTGTTGACCATCGCCCTACCAGTACTGCTGGGCATCTTCGTCGGCGTCACAGTGTTCTCGCGCGACATCGAACGCAGGACCCACGTTCTTGGTTTGACGCAGTCGGTGAGTCGCGAGCGTTGGTATTGGACGAGGATGCTCGTCGTTTTCGTCCCAATTGTTCTCGCAATGCTCGTGCTGGGTTTCGCAATGTACTGGTTGCAATATCAGTCGTTTACGGGGCCAACGGAGCTGGCAGGGATCTACGATTCGAGACTCGCGTTCCCGGCCTTCGGGGCAAGTGGGGTGGTGCCCGCCGGGTACACCGCTCTGGGGCTCGGAGTCGGCAGCACCGTCGCACTGCTGTTGCGCCACACGATCGGCGCGATGATCGCGACGCTCGTCATCATGATCGTCGCGCTGGTGCTGTTTCCGTCGATCATCCGCGAACATTACGCAACGCCGGAGGTCGAGCGCGTGGAACTCGATGACATCTATCCCGGCAGCTACGCGAGCTATTCGCAGTCCGGTACGGACTCGTTCTACCCGCGGTGGACTGTCGCATCCGACTACGTCGACGCCGAGGGGCAACCCGTCCCGGTGTCGTACGAGACTTGCGAACCGCGTTACGACTCCTGGCCGGAGCGGAATGACAATGACACCGCGGCCGAGTCCAATGCGCGCTATGACGCTGCGCTCGCCGAGAATCAGCGGATTCGACTCGAGTGCTTGCGAGCAATGGACATCGACCACTTCGAAAACCGCTATTTCGAGGACAGGTTGTTCTGGCGGTTCCAACGAACCGAGATGGCGCTGTGCTTCCTACTCACCCTGATCCTCCTGTACGGAGCCACGCCTCTGGTCCGGAGGTTGAAGCCATGATCTGGGTGGTGTGGCGGCAACACCGCACGGTTTTGATCGCATCGCTGACAATCATTGCCGTCCTGACCGGCGTGACGCTCCTCGCTACAATCGTGATCCAAAACTCCGGAGCAACTTGGGAATTCGGCGAAATCTGTTCCCGCTGGAACGACGTCGGAGCGTGCCGACCAAAGACGGCACTATCGGTGACCACCTTGTTCGCGCTCTTGCTTCCGCTGCTACTGGGCATCTTCGTGGGTGTGCCAACGTTCGCCCGCGACATCGAGCAACAAACGCACGTGCTGGGGTTGACCCAATCCGTCAGTCGGGTGCGGTGGTACCTGGCGCGCGTGGCGTTCATCTTCTTGCCGATCACCCTCGCGATGACTTGCCTCGGTGCAGCGCTCAGATTGGCCGCTACCGCTGGCGGCAATGCCCGCGACGTCCGTGTAAACGACCCGTTTCATCAGATTTCGTTCTCGCTGTACGACTTTCCCTATTTCGAAACTGCTGGCATCGCAGTCGGCGGGTACACCCTGCTGTCGCTGCTCATCGCCAGCACTGCAGCGATCCTGTTGCGCAGCACACTCGGGGCGATGCTCACAACGTTTGCAGTGTTCATCTTCGTTTCCGTCGCATTGATGACGGTGCGCGAGAACTATGCGACGCCCCAAGTCCAGATCGAGCCGATCAACGGGCTTGCGCGAGCTTCGGACTACTTCGCGTCTCCGTACTACACCGGCGACTCACGCTGGGTCGTTGGAGCTGGCTATACCGACGCCGAAGGCGCATCTCTCGTGTCGGACGAAAGCCTCTGCACACCATCGGAATTAGACCGGGCACGACTTCCCGACGAGACCGATGAGGAGTTCTCGACGCGAATGCAGAGCCGGTCCGACGTTCGGGCGTCGGAATACGATTCCTGTCTGCGCGCACAGGGCGTCGAGCATTACGAAATTCAATTCCACACCGAAGATGACTACTGGCGTTTTCAACTGACCGAGATGGGTCTGCTGCTGTTACTGAGCGGAGCCACTTCACTCGTTGGGATCTGGGGTGTGCGGCGGCTCAGTCCGTGATCCAGTTTTCCGCCCTAGCTTCGAAATCCTCACCTCAATTTCTTATCTGCACCCTGAATTCCAGGTGCAGATAAGAAATTTAGGTGCAGATAGGAAATTGGGTTCAGATGATTACCCCGCGCAGACCAAAACCGAAAGCCTCCGACCTCAGCTGGAAACCAAAACCTCGTCTCGGGCTGGACTTCGAACGACTGCGGTATAAATACCGACCACCAGAGCGGCGATCACTGCCGTCCAGCCGACTGTCGCATTGGTGAGTTCGCCCGCGAGCCGGCCCTGAGCGATCCACATCAGTCCCCATACGATGCCGAGCGCCGGCGCGATGGCCCCGCCGGAGTACATCGCCAGACCCACCCCGATCACTGCTCCGACCACCAACATGATGACCGCCCACGCTGTCGCGCCGCCGGTGATGCCGATGTCGACGAGGAAGGCCGTCACGTTCGCGATCGTCGCAACGCACACCCATCCGAGGTACAGGCCCATTGTCCCGTCGGTGATGATGGCGTCGGGCAGATTTTCCGGCGGAGTGGCCTGCGTCAGAACAAATATTGTGACCAGGACTGCAAGTAGCACTGCGATGATCACGACGCTCAACCACAGGAGGCCCACCTGAATGGACAGGATCCAGGCTGCATTGAGGAGCATCGAGAGGGCGATCGGGCGGCGCAATGCATCGTGCCGCGGTCCCCTCGAGAATTGCCAGAGTGCATAGACCAAGAACCCGACGTAGATCACCGACCAGATGGAAAATGCGGGGCCGCTCGGGGCGACGAGCGTCGATGTTGCACTCAATGCCCCGTTCGCGGCCTCGGCAATGGATGTTCCCACCAATGCTCCTGAACCCACGAACGACCCGATTACTGCTATGACAGCGCTGACAAATACCCCGACCTTCATAAACGGGTAGATGCCCCGCTGTGGCGGTTCACAAACGGATACTGCCCGAAGCAGTCTGGCTGAACAAAGGAAAGAAGTTGATTCAATTGGCAATTACAGCGCGGCGAATGCTTTCCACATCCGAGCACCCAGCTCGCGCTGACCGACAGCATTGTAATGAATCTTCTCGATCTCACTGTTGTACAAGCCTTCTGGCCCGGGAACGAACACCACACCGTCGCGACGACGAGGAGTGTCCGCGTGCACCGCATCGATCACCCGATAATCCGGATGTCCCGACGCTATCTCGTCGGGCACCATTTGCCCTATGACGAACGGTACGTCGCCGAATTCTTCACGGAAAGTGTCGATCACACTGTCGAGCTTATTTGCATAGACAGGTCCGGTGGTCAGAGGAACATCGCTTTCACCTTGATGCCACAGCACCACCGCCAACTCGTTCTGTGAATTCAGAGCAGACCTGATGCGCTCTATGGCATTCCAGAACAGGTTCAGCCGAGCTCCACGATCGGCGGGATCCCAGGTCACTCCGTTGACCCGCGCGAACGCAGAATCACCTCTCGCGTAGGGAACCAGCAGTACTGGCCGGCCGGAACTCTCGGCGAGCTCGACCGCAAAGGTGGATGCGAATCCCACTGCCTTCGAGGGCACTTCGTGAAACAGTGGATCGCAACCGGCGACAATAGTGTTCTTCGACCGACCCGACGCCGCCCACTGATGCACCCGGGGATGCGGCGCGTCGAGTCCATCACGGTCGAGCCCCACTCCGGCCCCATGCGCATTGGATTGTCCCAGCACCGCTACGACCAGATACGGCTCGTCGAAGGCTGTCACCGCAATCCCAGTCCCCAAGCGGCGCTTGATCACATCTTTCAATCTCACTTGCAGGCTCGTAAACAACCCCATCGTCCCCGCCTTCACTCGCAATCGTCGACGGCGGGTTCGCCGGCGAACCGTGCAGCTATCCACTGAGTGACTGCGTCACCGTCGACGTCGCCGTGCCCCGTGCCCTGTTGCCTGTCGATCGTGATGACATCGCCCAGTGCACATGCTCTGGCCAGTGCATCATCCGTCCACGCAACATCGATGTAGCTATCGGCGGTGCCGTAAAGCACCATCATCGGCGCCGATGCCTTCGCCTGTGGCACGGACATCTCGTCGAGGTAGTGCCGCAACAATTCTGCGGCTTCGGGGCTGTGCGGGGCAAAGTCTTTCGGCTCTATCATCTTCGCTGCTGCGTCCCTCGCCGACGCCGCAGCTGGGGTGCAGCCCACCAATGCGTCCCAGTTCTCGGCGACGGAAGGGCTGCGATAGTTATCGAGGTCGAACCCGGGGAACCTACGCGCCAACGATTCCAGCACCCACTGCATAAGCGGTGCTTGATCGGCAGTCAGTGTGCCCTGTTCGGCTTTGTCGACAAGACCGGTCACGTCGGCGCTCGGAGCGAGACTGACGGAACCGAGCATCTCCAATTCGGGTGCGTAGCCTGCCTGTTCGTTGGCCGCCCAGGACGCGCCTCCGCCTTGCGAACCACCGAAGGCGACCCATCGATTGGACACGTCGGGGAAAATATTGCGGAGCGCGCGAACCGCGTCGATCATGTTGTAGCCCGCTGTGTGATTGTCGAGGTAGTGGTGCACTCCCTCGTTCCCAAGCCCCTGGTAATCCGTGATGGCGACCGCATACCCGGCCTGGGTGAAGCCGGCAGCGAGTCCCGCGGCGCTCAGTAGAGTCGGTGACAGTGACGGGCCACATTCGGGGAGAATCCCGGTCGTGCCATGGCCGAACGAAATGACCGGCCAACCGCCGTCGGGCGTCTTCCCAGACGGGGTGAACACCGTCCCGGACACCTCGGTCTGTCCTCCGTCCCCGGACTGGACGGAGCGGTAGACCACGCGAGCAGACTCGAGACCTCCGCGGGTCGCCAGCCACGGCAGGTTCGGCAGCGTCTCGGCGTACACCACCGATCCACTGCCCGTCCCCTGCTCCGGCAGATCTATCTGCTCGGGATTCTCGGGCACTAACGCTACCGCCACCTGTGCGGGAGCGGAGACTCCGATGGAGATAGCAGATGCACACCCAGACAACATCACACATCCACCCACCAGGAAAACAACGGTCTTCAACGCGAGACCGGGCTGTAAGGAGAAGTCGCGTCGCGGCACAGGCAAAATTATCCTTGGGGTCAGCCGATTTTGCCAGATAGTGACGAATCTGATGCTGACACCTCGCCCCGGAAATTGCGGCCGGATACATTCGTCGGTGAAGACCGTCATCGATTCGAAGCGCTATTTGGCGGACTTGTACTTGTGGGCAAGCGTGAGCGCCGGCTTCTCGACGAGGCGGTAGCTGACGGCGCCGAAGGCAATGCTGATGATCGCCACGATCACAGAGTTCGACAACAAGCCCCCTACGCTGTCGCCGGACATCCAGCCGAACCTCCCGGCCATGATGAGCACCGGAAAGTGCCAGAGGTAGACGCTCAGCGAGATCATGCCGATGTAGCTCAACGGAGCCCAGTCTGCCCACTCCGCAAGCTTCGACTTCTCGCCGCGCGCGAGGGGCGCGATGATGAACAGGATCAGCAATGCCGATCCGAGCGAGACGAATGTGGACTGCCAGCGAGAGTTGTTATCGATCAACACGAGCGAGATGGCCACCACTGGCAGCATTGCCACACCCGTCCACCAACGCATCATCGTGGAAACCCAGCCGGTCAACAGTCCGTTGTCGACGGCTACGAATATGACGGCGGCAAGCATCCCGAACGTGAAGTTGTCGGCAAGCGACCAGAAGCTCCGGCTCAGTACGGCGACTTCGTTGGGGCCCCAGTCGAGCAACATCGGATCGGTGATGCCCGACGGTTCGACTCTGCTTGCGGTGTAAAGCTTTCCGGTGGTACCGATGATGAGCATGACAACAACCGGGATCATCGCCAGCACCGGGGCGCTGATGTTGGTGCGCTTGTCGAGATAGAACGCGATCCAAGCGAGCAGCGGCAACGCGATGTAAAACGTCGACTCCAGTGACAGCGACCACGACGGGTTGATCCCGGTCTGCAGCATCGAAGGAATGTACGAGTGCACGAGCGTCAGATTCGCCAGCAGCGTCAACGGGTCGGTGAGTAAGCCCAAGCCGGCATCGGTGAAGTGCTCTTCCGTCGCGGCTGCATTTTCGACGAACACCGCGCGCATTACGAAGTTGGCGATTACGAAGATGACGAGGTACGCCGGGAAGACTCGCAGAACGCGATGGAGCGCGTAACGTTTGGTGTCCGGCATCGACTTTCCAGCGAAGAGTCGTCGAACCATCGGCAGGAAGATCAGGAAGCCCGAGAGCGAGAAGAAGAAGATCAGTCCTTGCCCGAGCAGACCCAGCTTGAAGGTCGTCACCACGGTTGGGCTGTTGTGTCCGCCGACGTGCACCACCAGTACACATAGGCAGGCGAATCCGCGGGGGCCGTCGAGTCCGAGGATTCGAGCCGGGCGCTTCTTCTCGGGCGCGATACCCGGCGGCTGCACCCCCGCCTCAGCGGCAGCGTCCATCCCCACGGCAGCGGGAGTATGCAGAGCCGGGGCAGCGGTACTGTCCGGAGTTGCGGTCATCGAAGAACCTTCCGTGTCAGAGTCCTGGTGGCACAGGGCAATAGCTGATAGCGGGTATCCCAGCGAATCGGTCGTTCAACCACGGGAACGCAGTAGCCCCGTCGATGTCGGCGTGGCCGGCGTCCGGTTGGAGCACCGCCTGGATGGAATCGCCGCTCGTGCACGCTGCTGCTACGGCGGCGTCCGTCCATGTCTGCGACACGAGAGTGTCCTTACCTCCGTACAGCACCAGCATCGGAGCGGCGGCCGGACCCAACGGCAAACTCATCTCGCGCAGGTACCCTTCCAAGGCGAGTTCGGCCTCCGGGGTAGCCGGCTTCAGATCGTCGTCGCTGATCTGCGCCGCGAGCACCGCGCGGTCCGACGATTGAGGCCCTGCGCAGGAGGATAATTCTTCCCAGCGTTCTTCGACGATGCCGCGGCGATAATCGTCGAGGTCGATTTCGGGATGGGCCTGCGACAACCCGACCAGTACCCACTGCAGCAGCGGCTTCTGATCAGCGGTCAACGTACCCGACGCTGCAGCCGCCGCAAGACCGGTGACGTCTGCGGCGGGCACCACGCTCGCCGAACCCACCATCTCCAACCCGGCTCCGTAGGAAGCTGCGAGTTCGTTTGCCGCCCACGCTGCTTGCCCGCCCTGCGAACCACCGAACGACGCCCAACGATCAGAGGTGTCGGGTACGAGCTTCTGGGCAGCGCGAACGGAGTCGATGAGGTTCTTTCCTGCTGTCCTGGCGTCGAGGTACGGGTGATACGTGCCGTCGAGTCCGAGGCCCTGGTAGTCGGAGACCGCGACGACATAGCCAGACCGAACTAGCCCAGTGACGATCAGTGAGCTCCCCAGCAGTCCGGGATCGGTCGACGGTGCACAATTCGGCATTACGCCCGTCGTGCCGTGTCCGTACGCGATGATGGGCCAACCCCCCTCCGGTGCTTGACCTCGGGGGGCGAAAATTGTGCCCGACACCTCCGTCGCAGAGCCGTCGACCCCCGAGGTGGACGAATAGACGACGCGCGCGGCAACAGACGTGGTGGCGCTGATGCGCCGGTCTATGGTCAACAAGTGATCAGCACTGCGCAGGCTTCCTGGGCCGGACTCGTAGTAATCGGCCTCGATGGAACCTTCGAACGCGACGGACTCGGAATCCGTCGCCTCTGATTCACCACTGCACCCGGTGGCGAGCATCGTCAACGCCGCCGCGGTTATGGCTACACATTGTGACGTTCTCGGCCTCATCGAACAACTCCCCCTGCACTTTTCGCAATGATTGCGTTCGAACGATCCGAGACGATGTTCTCGACCTGACCTCGAGAGACAATGACGTCACGGCGAACTCCCGCTGCGATAACGAGTACCGCACTCACCACGCATCCCATCCCGCCGCCAAGAATCACGTTCGCCCGCCAGGTCGTTGTAGCGGACGGCGTAGTTGCCGCATCGATCAGCGTCACCTCCGATGCCGGAGCGCTTCCAGCCATCTGAAGCTCAGCGGAAAGTTGAATGAGCTGACGCGCCGCCGAATTCGCGGTATCGCGTGCGGCCTCCGCATCTTCGGAGGTAGCCGCGATATCGATCAACGCCGAACCCGGCGTCGCAGCCGCCAAGAGGTCACCCTTCAATTCGGCCACATCGGCGTCGAGGCCGACGTCGAGGATGACTCGTCGCAGCACCTGTTCACTGGTCACGAGCTGGACGTAACTCTCCACGCGAACCAGCGAGCTTCGATTGCCGTCCATCGCAGCACGCGGCGACGACGGGCCAGGCGCCGTGAGGAACACCCGTGAGGTCGCGCTGTACGACGATGCAACAAGGGAATCGGCCAACCAAGCGGCGCCGATGGACAACAGCGTCGCGGCGAGGATCAACGACCAGCCGCGCAGCAGCATCCGGCCATAGTCACCTGCCGTGGGAGCCCCTGGCGATGGCAAGATCTGCTCCCTGGCCATGATCATCTGCTCTGCTCACATGTATTGACCGCGTTTTGGCCGTCGAAGCGGCCTTTGACCCACGGCACTGAGCGGCTGCTGTCGATGTTGCCGTGTCCCTCACCTACGTGCAGTTCGTACTCCACGACGTCCCCAGCCGCGCAGGCCCGGGCAAGTGCTCTCTCTGTCCAAGCTTCCAGAATCAGCTCGTCCTCGGATCCGTACATGACGAGCAGCGGCGATGCAGACTTTTGCTTCGGCAGCGCCATTTCCGTGAGCCAGCGGCGAAGCAGATCTGTCGCTTTTTGGCTCACCGGACGCAGGTCGGAGGCCTGTACACGCTGCACCAACTCCGGCACCGCATCCGATCCAGGGGGAACACATTCCATGAAATCGTCCCAGCGGTCCCGAGCCAGCCCGGATCGATAGTCGTCGAGATTCATCTCAGGATGCGTGATGGCCAATCCGTGCAGCGCATACATAAGCAACGGATACTGAGCACGTGTCAAAGTGCCTGCCGCGGCTGCATCGGCGAGGCCTGCCATGTCGGAAACGGGGACGATCGCCGCGGTCCCCACGAGCTCGAGCCCTCCGCCGTACTCCGCGTTACGGTCGCTGGCCGCCCACGCGGCCATCCCGCCCAACGAGACCCCGTATGCGGCCCATCTCGTACTGAGCGTGGGCAAAAAGTTGCGTGCAGCGCGAACAGCATCAATCATGTTGTTACCGAACGTCTTCGAATCGAGGTACGGATGATAGCTACCTTCCAAACCGAGCCCCTGGTAGTCGGTCATCGTCACCGCGTAACCGTTGAGGACAAGGGCTGCAACAATCGGCGCACTACCTAGAAGATTGGCGTACTGCGACGGCCCACAGTTGTTCAACACCCCCGTCGTGCCGTGCCCGAACGAGACGATCGGCCACCCGCCATCGGGTGCGATACCGCCGGGGACCACGACGGTGCCCGACACGTCGGTTGGCTCGCCGTTGGTTCCTGACGTCGACACATAGACAAGACGCGTTGCGGTAGCACCGAGTTCGGCAATCTCGGCAGAAATGTCGTCGATTTCTACAGCTGACAGCAATGATCCAGGCACAGTCCCGCCGATGAGAGGCGGCGGGACTGGCTCGGGCGGAGCGATTGTCGCCGTTACCGGAACCGTCGGCGCATCTGCCGGCAAGACCAACGCCTGATCATCTGAACAGGAGAGGAGCAGGGACGCAGTGGCAAGGAAGACGCCCGCTCGCACCGGCCAGGTCCGGACCATTTTTCTAGACTCGGCTGACGGACTGCGCCGCGGACTCGCGTCCCTCGGCCTCGATTCTCGAACTGCCGGCCGGTGCAGCGGCGCCGTTGCGTCGACGGCGCATCGGTTCGAAGGTGGTGACGACGCCGAGAATCCTGGCGCCGACGCTGTCCAAACTTTTGACGGCCTTGCGGAGTTGCGCACGCGTGGTGCGGTCTACCCGCACGAGCACGAGCGCACCGTCGGACAAGGCGGTGAGAATGGCACCGTCGGACACGCTCAGTAGCGGCGAAGTATCGATCACGATGTAGCGGTAGTCCACTCGCAGCGCCTCGAACAAGTCCTGAGCACGGTCCGAACCGAGCAGCTCACTCGGATTCGGCGGCACCGGCCCGGCAGGTAGAACGTCCACACCGTCGACGGCGTCCCTCACAATCGCGTCGTCGAGGTGGTGTTCACCGGACAACACCGTACTGAAACCACTCGTCGGGGTGATTCCGAGACGATCCGCCAGCGCCGGGGTACGAATGTCTCCGTCGACCAGCAGTACCTTGTGCCCGGCCTCCGCCATCACCGCAGCCAGGTCTGTCGCGGTGGACGTCCGCCCCTCGGCCATGCCCGGGCTCGTGATCGTAATAACTCGCGGTGGCGCTCCGCCACCGAGGAAGCGAATGTTGGTGCGGAGCGTGCGAAGTGGCTCGCCCATCGTGGCGAGCGACGCGACGGGAGTCTTCGGGCGCTCGCGGTCGACCGGCAGACCGGCGAGAACTGCCTTACCCGAAATATCCTCTGCGCGCGGCCGGTTGTGAATCGAACGATCGAGGAGGCCGTGGACCAGCGCTAGCACCACGCCGAGCACCAGGCCGATCATGGCACCGAGTCCGGCGATGGTGAAAAGTCCGGCACCGACGGGGCTACTGGGCACATCGGCCTGATCGACGATGGTGGCGCCCGCGGCCGGACTACCACCGCGCTGCGAGGTCTCCAGTTCCTGAACCAACTGAGTGAGTTGCCCGGCAACCGCATTGGTCAACACTTGCGCTACCTCTGGTTCGGAAGCGGTACCGCACAGATCGAGCAGCACCGTCTTCTCGACGGGTGCTGCGGTTATTCTGTCGCGCAACGCAGTCGCGGACATGGATAGCTCAAGCTGGTCGACTGCCCGCTGAGCGACCTGAGTGCTCGTCGCCAAACCTGCATAGGAACTGACTCGTTCCTGGGAGAACAGATTGTTCTGATAGGCCTCACCAACGGAGCTGCCACCTTCGGTGGTGACGAACAACCGCGCGCATGCCTGATACTGAGGCGTCGAGATTAACGAATAGGCCGCACCCGCAGCGATACCGAGTGCCGTCACCACTGCGACTACCCACCAACCGGCACGGAGAATCCGTCCGTACTCGCGAATCTCCACGAATGCTCCCATCGAAAATTCCGGTCCGCAAGAAAGAATAAGATACTGAAGTCGATTCAGCATCGCCTAGCAGTTGTAGAGGTGTAGAGACGTGACAACATCAGTGCCCATGAGCAGTTCGAAACGAGTCGAAACAGCGGTGGTCGTCGTTGTTCCAACAATAGTTACATTCTTGATTATTCTTGGCGGAACATCTGCAAAGCTGGGCGCTTTCGCGCTTGTCGGACTAACGGTGGGAGCCTACATCGGTTTACGCCATCCGCAGTATTTGACGTGCGCTCTTGCGGTTTCATTAGGCGCACTACCGTTCGGCTATCTACCGGGAGTGCACGCACCCTTGGTGTTCGTATTAGGCGGGGCGGTCATTCTGACATCACTGATCCATCGACCGTCAATTACCTATATCACAGCCGGTGAGATGGCAGTAATTGCATTGATCGTCACATCAGCCCTGTCCGTGTTCGCGACCGGCAGTGCAATAGTGGATTACACAGAATTCGGTAAATGGCTCGTTTCGACACTCGTAGCGGTCTCTTTACTGAGACTTCCGCGTCAAGAACTTGAACTGTTCGGAAGACTATATGTGTACTCGGCATCGGGGGCCGCCGCATTCGCATTGATCATCTTCGTCGGTGACCCGTCCGGAAAACTCATCCACTACCTTTCGCCATTCGGCTACGGCACCGAGGACGAGAGCACACGCTTCGTCTATACCGACGGCGCTGCGACGGTTCGCTTGGCCGGAACCTTTATCGACCCCAATGCCGCCGGCATCGGCCTATTCGTCGCTCTCATGCTGTGCGTGCTGCTCATCCGCGGCAGGACGCGAATCACACTGGCACTGCTGCTATTCGGTTCGATCGTGCTGACGCTTTCGCGCGCCGCACTGTTCTCCGTCGTGTTCGGCGTCTTGTTGATGCTGTTGTTTCAGAACCTCAGGACCAGAGAACGTGTAGCCATCATGGGCGGATTCTTCCTTACGGCCGTCGGCGCCCTCGCAGTTCCTGCCGTCCGCAGCCGAGTGTTCTCATCGTTCGGCAGCGGCGACGTCGGCTCCTCCGCCCGCGGGGACGCACTCGCTGATTTCCCAGGTCACATGGCTGGCCATTGGTGGTTCGGGCTCGGCTGGGGCCGAGTGGAGTTCAAGGATCCCAGCACTGCGTTCGATGTCAACTACGTTGCCAACGCCCCGCTGCTGTCGGTCTACCGAGGCGGAATCTTCACCGGACTGGCCTTCTTGGCCATCCTCGTCGTCGGGGCTGTTCTGGGCTACCGCTGCCTACGTTCGCAGCACTGGGAACTTGGCTTCATCGGCGGCGGGTTCATTGGATTTTCCGCTGTCGCGCTTCAACTCGATTTCCCTGTCGTTACGATTTCAGCCACGACAATGGCGTTCTCCGTACTCGTTGTTTTTCTGGTTCTTGCGAGGGAAAGAGCCACCAATAACGTGCGCACTGACGAGATAGAACCATTGATGCCGGTCAAATACCCGAATGCCTACATAAGACCCTGAGCAGCAGTTTCGTAAGCGGACGCAAAGTCGTTGACAATTGCGAAAGATAGTTTCACGATGTAATATATTTGATATGTAGCCAGGTCGGCAACTTGCTCCACATTCCCCTCATTGAAGGACAGTTTCCTCATGAATTGGATGCGAATCCGCAAAATCTTTTTGGTCACCGCTGCGCTCGTCTTGACCGTCGGACTGGTCGGAGATGGCCCAGCCCTGTTCGGCTTCGACAACTCCCCGGTCAGCCCGCAGACGGCCAAAGCCGACACCATCCCTCCGCCGATCGGCGTCTCCGACAGTGGCGGGTTGCTCTGGGCGAGCGATACCGAACTCGACACCACGCTGTCCACGCTCGAGTCCGCAGGGATCAAGTCGATTCGCTTGTCGATTCCCTGGGCAAACGTCGAATACACTCAGAGTCAACTCAATTGGAGTCCTGTAGACCGCGTCATCGACGCCGCGAAAGCGAAGAAAATGTCGATTCTCGGCATCATCGCGTATACCCCGCCGTGGGCGACGGCTCCCGTCAATCAGCCCATCAACACCAGGCCCGCATCACCGGCCCTCTTCGGCCAGTTCGCCGGCAAAGCTGCGGCCAGATACAAGGGCAAAATCGATGCCTACGAGATCTGGAACGAACCCAATGGCGCCATGTTCTACGGCCCCACGCCTGACGCCAACGGCTACACCCAGCTACTGAAAGCCGCCTACCCGGCCATCAAGGCAGCCGACTCGTCGGTCACCGTGCTCGGCGGAGCGCTCGGCGCAGTCGAAGAAGCGCCAGGGATGCAGAACCCCGTCACGTTCACCAATCAGATGTACGCGGCAGGTGCAGCGGGTTATTTCGACGCCTTCTCCTACCATCCGTATCAATACTCGTTGAAGTTTGCGGACGGAGTGTACGTCGACCATTCACCCGCCCGGCAGGTCAAGGACATCCGCGCGGCAATGGTTGCCAACGGCGACGGAAACAAGAAGATCTGGGCTAGCGAGATCGGCGTTCCGACTGCGTACGCCTCCGAGGCCGCCCAGAGCGAGATCATCACCAGCTTCATCACCAAGTGGCGCGAACTCCCCTACGCCGGGCCGATTTACCTCTACCAGCTACGCGACCAGCAGACCGGAAGCAGCGACCCCGAGATGACGTTCGGTCTACTACGAAGCGACTGGAGTCCCAAGCCCGTTATGTTGGACGTGGTGCTTCTGCTCAACGCCAACCTCCCGAGAACAGCCGAATACAACCGCTTTCAGTCCATACCTTCAGAATTCGGCCAAGCCGTGACACCGGTTTTCCCCATCCGCAACACCTGGGCACAGATCCGCGAACACGCCGTTGTCTTCGAAGCAGCAGGCGGATTCATCGGGTCGCCGCGCGCCGTCGCCAACGCCGTCCGCTACACCGAATTTCTCCCCACGACGGGGTTCAACGGCACCTGGCAGGACTTCGACAGCCCCTACGGCCTACGTGTCTTCTCTACCGACCTCGGAGGCACCCGGCTCACCGGCGGAGGCATTGCCGCAGCTTGGGACCCCACGCTCGGCCCTGCACTGACCGACGAGATTCCTCTCGCCACCGGCGGCGTGCTGGTGGACTTCGAGCATGGGTCGATCACCTGGACCCCGAGCAAGGGAACCACAGTCACCAGGACTCCCGCCCCGGCATAGATCAACCGGAGTAGACATAAAAGGACGATGGCAACGGATAGAACGTTGCCATCGTCCTTTTATGTCCACCCACTCCGTCTTTTTGTGTCCACCCCCATCGGCATTTTGTGTCCACCCCCATCGGCATTTTGTGTCCACCCCCTTCGGCATGAATGGACCATCGCAACTGTCTAACCGTTGCGATGGTCCATTCATGCCGGAGTAGGGCTGTCATACCGTAGCCCTACCACACAATGCAACATTCAAGTTCGGGCGTCGGCAGGAACGAACTTTTGAGTCGATGCTTCAAAGGGGGGTTCCTCTTTGCGAGACTAATTGAAACGCAGACAATGCAGCGACAGGTGACCATCGCCGCAATGCCCAGTATCTTTCTGATTCAAGGTTTCGTAAATCATATATCTGTACGAATAGCTGGCATAAAGACATCCATGCCGTTACATTCGCACTGTGAACACGCTTGCGCTAGTAACTTCTTCTCGTGCCCGATACGTATACACAACGAGTGGATGACTCTCTCTTTATCAAAAGTGCTCGAAGTTCCCATCCGGATCGGGGATGACCACACGATGGCCACGAAGTATCGCCGGCACCCGTGTGAATAGCCCTGGCCTACAGATGAACTCGCGGTTCACACTCGACGCTTCGGAGTAAGCAGAACACTGCTCGACATGACGGGTTCAAGACGATGACTTTATACACAGTGCAACAACGCCGTTCGACCCAATACAGAAAGCGCAGCGAGTGAGCGACAACGCCCCTGCCCTACGCGTTGCAATAGCTCACGACTACCTTACGCAGAGGGGCGGAGCCGAGAAGGTAGTGCTGGCCATGGCACACGCCTTCCCTGGCAGCCCCATCTACACCACCCTGTTCGAGCCGTCCACGACGTTCCCCGAATTCGCGGATCTGGACGTCCGGCCCTCGCGGCTCAATCGAATCGGATTCCTGCGCAAGAACCATCGCGCCGCCCTGCCGCTGCTCCCGCTCGCATCGGCATCGATCAACATCGACGCCGACGTGGTGCTCACCAGCACCAGTGGCTGGGCACACGGATTCAGAACGTCGGGTTGCAAGCTCGTCTACTGCTATTCACCCGCGCGCTGGTTGTACGAAGCCGAGATGTACCTCGGCGAGTCGCGCAGCCTTGGCAAACGGATCGTGTTGAAGGCGTTGGAGTCCCCCCTGCGTTCATGGGACCGGAGAGCTGCCGCCACAGCCGACCGGTACCTCGCCATCTCGACCGTCATTCAGAAGCGCATCAGCGACGCGTACGGCATCCCGTCCACCGTCCTACCGGCGCCGTTCACCGTAGAGAACGCGCGCGAAGAAAACTTCCCCGAGGTCGAATCCTGGCTGGCCGATGACGCCTTCCACCTTTGCATTTCCCGACTGCTTCCGTACAAGAACGTCGACAAGGTCATGGGCGCGTTCGCCGAGACGCAACGCAAACTCGTCGTCGTAGGACGCGGACCCGAAGCGCATCGGCTACGAAAGCTCAAGCCGGACAACGTACTCATGCTCAGCGATCTGTCAGCGGGTCAGATGAACTGGCTCTACAGCCGATGTAGCGCCGTGGTCGCCGCGAGCTACGAAGACTACGGACTGACCCCCATCGAGGCCGCGTATCACGGTAAGCCGAGTGCAGTTCTCCGATGGGGCGGCTTCCTCGACACTGTTGAGGAAGGCGTTTCCGGGGTCTACTTCGACGAGCCGACTCCCGACGCCATCCGCGGGGCGATCGAGCTTCTGGACCGAACATGCTGGGAGCCGTTGAAGATACAAGCTCATGTGGAGCAATTCAGCGGGGATCGCTTCGCGGCCGAACTGATCTCGGCAGTAGCCGATATTCACGAACACGCAATCGAGAGGAAGCCGTCGCGATGACGAAGAGGGCATTGATCACCGGAATCACCGGTCAGGATGGTCTCTATCTTGCCGAACTGCTGCTGAGCAAGGGATATAAAGTCTTCGGACTGCTTCGGGGACAGAACAACCCGAAGGCCGCCATGCTCGATCGCGTGCTCCCTCAGGTCGAAGTTCTCACCGGCGACCTCCTCGACCTTTCCAGTCTGATGCGTGCTTTCGCCGTCGCCCGTCCCGACGAGGTCTACAACCTCGGCGCCGTCTCGTTCGTCGCCTACTCGTGGGAGAACGCCCGGCTCACCACAGATGTCACTGGCGGGGGCGTGCTGAACATGCTCGAGTCGACGCGTCTGTACCAGGACGTCGCAGGCAAGCAGGTTCGCTTCTACCAGGCGTCGAGCTCGGAAATGTTCGGTAAGGTTCAGGAGGTTCCGCAGCGTGAGAACACGCTGCTGTGGCCCCGATCGCCGTACGGAGTCGCCAAGGTCTACGGCCATTACATGACGATCAACTACCGCGAGTCCTACGACATGCATGCCAGCTCTGGAATTCTGTTCAATCACGAATCACCCCGGCGCGGCGTCGAATTCGTGACGCGTAAGGTAACGCAGTCGGTCGCACGCATCGCGCTCGGCATGCAAAGCGAGATCGCGCTGGGCAACCTCGACGCCAAACGCGACTGGGGCTTCGCGGGTGACTACGTCCAAGCAATGTACTTGATGCTTCAGCAGGACTTCGCGGACGAATACGTGATTTCCACCGGTGAAACTCACTCCATCCGTGAGCTTCTGGACCATGCGTTCGCGGCCGTCGACATCACCGACTGGGAGCGATACGTCCGGATCGATCCACGCTTCTTCCGCCCAGCCGAAGTCGACCTGCTCGTCGGCGATTCCTCCAAGGCGCAGGCTCATCTCGGGTGGAAGCCGACGGTTGCATTCCCCGAACTGGTGCAGATGATGGTGCGCAACGACTTGGCTGAGCAGTCATCCCACACCGCGAAAATCGCGTGATCGTTCCGAAGCCGACAGCCCTCATCACCGGAGTCGCCGGCCAGGACGGCAGCTACCTGTCGGAGGCGCTCGTCGCGCAGGGCTGGTCGGTGCACGGTGTAGCGAAACCCGGCCCAGCGGAGACGGTCGAAAATGTCACGATGCACTCGTGCGACCTCAGCGAGCCCTATGCTGCAGCAGAACTGGTCGCCGCAACAGACCCCGACTTCGTCTTTCACCTCGCCGGCATCTCATCGGTATGGCAATCGTGGAACGACCCGGGACTGACGACGCGGATCAACGGCGTCATTGCTGCGTCACTTCTCGATGCCTGCTACTCCCACCAGGAATCCTCGGGCAAGCGGGTGATGGTGATCAATGCGTCGAGCGCAGAGATTTTCGCCGGTTCTGGTGTGCCTTTGCAGAACGAGGACACACCGATCGCACCGACCTCTCCGTACGGAGCGTCGAAGGTACTCGCCCACAACCTGGTCCAGATGTATCGGTCGCGTGGCCTGGAGGCCACCAACGCGATTCTGTACAACCACGAATCACCGCGCAGACCCGACACGTTCGTCACCCGCAAGATCACGAAAGCTGCGGCGGGCATCGCGCGCGGCACCCAAAACATGCTGCAACTGGGCAGCCTATCCGCCGAACGCGACTGGGGCTGGGCCCCTGACTACGTCGGCGCCCTGGTCAAAATGGCGGAGTACGGCAAAGGGGAAGACTTCGTCATCGCAACGGGACAGGCACACACCGTCGCAGACTTCGTGACAGCTGCCCTGTCGGCGGTCGGTATCGACGACTGGCAGAACTACGTACGCGCCGATCCCAACCTGCTCAGGCCGGCCGATCCCGCCAGGATGGTCGGCGACGCGTCCAAAGCGCAGGAGTTGCTGGGATGGGCTCCGTCCATGCGCTTCGAAGACATCGTCCAGGAAATGGTCGAATTCGACATGACCGAGGAGATAGCAGCATGACGGCAGCAGAGAAGTCAACGGCAGTGCCCGCAATCGACCACGTGCCCGACGTCGACCACGTCTCGGAGATTCACCACGTCTCGGACTACAAGATGCAGAACATTTCGTTGGCGCGAAAGATTCGCAACCGAGTTGGCACGTTGCTCTTCAACATGATCGTCACCTACATTCCGTCGCACATCGCTCGCCAAAGTTTTTTGCGGGCGTTCGGTGCGAAGATCGGCAAGGACTCGTCGATCTTTCGCGGTACAACGATCCTCGACATCGAGAACCTCGTCATCGGTGAGGCCAGTTCCATCGGCTTCCGGTGCATGTTCGACGCCCGGGGCGGAATCACCATCGGGGACTACGTCGTCATCGCCAGCGATACGCACATCATCGGCGGGTACCACGACCACAACGATCCGACGTTCAAGCCAATTCTCGAGCCGACAGTCATCGGTGATTATGTGTGGATCGCCAGTAGATGCACCGTCCTCAGTGGGACGACCATCGGCCGCGGCGCGGTCGTCGGCGGATGCTCCATGGTGCGCGGCACCGTGAACGATCTCGAGGTTGTCGCAGGCACTCCCGCCAAGGTGCGGAGCATGCGCGATCCGAATGCGTTGCAGTACCGGCCCAAGTACCGTCCACTCTTCTACTAACCTCGTGCGCGGGGTGGAGGCCTTCGGTTGTACACACACCGCGCATGAGCTCCGAAGGAGCTTTACCAGGTGATCTTGAGCGACTGCCGACTGGTCTACGTCGCCCCCAGATCCGGAGTGGGCGGCGTCGGCGACTATGCCGACGATTTCGCTGACGCAGTGCGCCCACACTTTCGCGAGGTGGTCGAGTACCGCCACGACGGCCCGGGGAGCGACTCCGTGCGCGATATTCTCGCGCACCGGAAAGCAATCGAGGGTTGTATCGATGACCCCGAACGCACAATCGTGCATTGCGAACTCAGTGGCGGATCGGTCGTACCGTTCTGGGCCACCCGCAAGCTCGCCGGCGACCCACAGATCAGTGCGACCGTTCACGATCCTCCAGGACTCGTCTGGTGGCCCGCGCGAACCAAATTCCTTGCCGGTCGCAAGATCCTGAACCACGCTCTGCACTACCCGTTCCGCTCGTTGTGGCGGCGACTGGAACGTGCGATCGCCAAGGACAGAACTTTCTTCGCGCTGACGAAAGCCGGGGCCGAGTCGCTCGCCGCCTCATACCCGCAGGCGACCTCCAAAGCCAGCACACTATTCGTACCCGAGCGTCCCGATCTCCCGCCTGCCGAGGAACGCCCCTTGGCCATCGGACTTTTCGGCCTGGTCTACCGCGGCAAAGGATTCGACCAGATTCAGCAACTACGGGACGGACTGCCGCGCGAGATCGTGATCCGAGTCGCCGGCCGCGGCACCGAGCATCTCCCACCCGTGGACGGAGTCGAGATCGTCGGCGAAGTGAACGGCCCCGACGAGGATTCTTTCTTCGCCTCCATCCGAATGCTCGTCGTCCCCTACGGCAGGCGGACCATCTACGGCGATGCCTTCCCCGCGTCCTCCGTCGTCACTCGCGCCATCGCCTATCAGACGCCCATCGTCTGCATGAAGTACGGCACACTCGCCGAATCCGATGGTGGCGCAGTGGTCGTCGACGGCGACATTGCCGACATCGCTGCCGCGGCGGCCGCAGTGGTGACCGACAAGGTCGCTCTCGCCACGCTCCGGCACGAAATCGAAGCTCTGCGCCGCGCCAACACACCGGAACTCATCGTCGAAGATTTTCTGTCGGAGTGGCGAAAATGAACGCGAACCTCATGAAGGCTGGGATCGCAGCGCTGTGGACGTACGGCGGACGCGGCATCGGCCTGCTGTGGACTGTCGCGCTCATCGCGCAACTCGGCATCGCCGACTACGGCCACTACGCCATGGCCTTCGCACTTGCGGCAATTGTTGCTGCGCCACTGGATCATCCGTTCGGCGTTCGATCGATCCGGGTCGACGAAGCCGACTATCTGGGCGAGCGAACGACCCGCGCCCTGATCGGTATCGGACTGATCATCGTCGGTCTATGCCTGATCCAAGTCAATTACATCGCCTGGTTCGCGCTCGTCGTCGGCGGCGGCGAAATGACGTTCAACGCGACCAAGAGTCGAGCGCTACGAGACGGCCATCCCAACATCACCCAGCGCCTCGACACCGTGCGGCAGGCGTCGAGCATCGTTCTCGCGACGGCATACCTCTTCGCTGTCGCCGAGCCGACATTACTCATTGCCAGCCTGCTTTACGTTGCTCCGTACCTCGTCATCGTGGTGGCGGCTCTGGTTCAGGCAAAAGCTCTGCGGCCGCGTATTCCTGGCTCCCTGCGCGAGATGTCGATGCTGTTCTCCGAGAACCTCGCGAATGCCGTGTACGTCCAGGGCGATGTTCTGCTCCTCGGGTACCTCACCGACAGCACCATCGCCGGCTACTACTCCGTGGCCTCGGTCACCGCGTGGGCAATCGCATTCATCGGCCAGTCCTTCGGCAACACATTCCACGAGAAACTACGGCTCGCCGACGGCAAGGTCTCTGCGGGGCCGGCACTGAAGCACACCGTCGTACTCGCCACTGCTGCAGGCGCACTGCTGCTGATCGTCGGGATCGCTCTCTTCTTCACACCCGCTCCGGCCGCGGTTGCCGGAGCACTCGTCGTCATGTCTTTCTTCGTCGGGATGCGCGTGATGAACCACGTATTCACCACAGTGCTCTATTTGCAGCACCGCGATCGCACCCGAGTATTGGCTGCTGTGACGCTCGCACCCCTGAAAATGGTTCTTGTCCTGTGCTTGTTCCCCCTCGGCGCCGTGGGCGCCGCACTCGCGTCGGTGGTGACCGACGCCGTACTGCTCGTATGGTTCACCCGGGCGCTCTACCGTGAACCGACCAAAGAAGAGGTGCCATCGTGAGGCGAGCGACGTTCCTGCTGTCGAAAGATCCTGTCACCGAACACGGCGGAGATATCGCATTGTCTCGCTTGATGATGCAGCTTGCTCGCGAAGCATTCGAGGTGCGTTCACTGTGCCTGTCGAAAGAGTCCGAGCCCTCGCCCAACCCTGACGTCACCCGGGTAGCCAAGCCGGACATCGACGCCAAGTTGCTGCTGAAATCGCTGCGGCCCAACCGCAGTATCGTGCACGGACGCTACGACATCGACGCTTTCGTCGACGCCATCGACGTATCCGCGTCGGATGTCTATGTGGCAGAACATAGTTACATGGCAGAACCGTTCATCCGGTCAGCGAAGTACGGTCTACCGTTTGTGATCAACACCGTCAACACCGAGTCGCAGGTATGGAAAGTCACTCGCGGTGTCGCTGGACGTATCGAAGCGCCGCGAATCCTAAGAGACGAGATCCGTGTCGCACGCCTGGCAGACGCCGTCGGAACCTATGACGCCGAGGAAGCGGACATGTACCACGCCAACGGTATCCGTGACGCTCGCTGGATCGACCTCACCCTCGAGCCCGCTCCTCGCTTGGATCTGAGCAAGACCGCCCGGCGCCTTGCCTTCATGGGGACTCGGGGTTGGCCACCGAACCAAGAAGCCTTCAAGATCGCACTCCAGTATTGGCCTCAGATCTCCGCCGGCATCGAGGGTGCGGAATTGTGCATTGTCGGCGCAAAAGCCCGCGGCGCTGCCGATCCGAATTATCCAGCGGGCGTACGAGATTTGGGATTCGTAGACGATCTGCACGAGTTTCTCGGCACCTGCCGCGCTCTCATCGCTCCGATTGCCACCGGCGGCGGAGTACGTGTGAAAATTCTCGATGCAGCCAGCAAGGGGCTCCCGGTGGTTGGAACCTCTTCTGCCGTGGGATCACTCGGCTCGATATTCGAACTCGCCACCTTCGATGACCCCGAAAATTTCATCGCCGAATGTCGTCGATACCTGCTCGACCGACAGGCTGCGGTCAAAGCGGGTGAACGGTTGTACGAACTGAATGCGGCCAGGTGGGATGAGCGCGCACCGCACTCCAGCGTCGCGTCACTCATCGGCACAGCTCTCGCTGGACATTGACGATCACCTCGAGCCGGGCTGCGAGACGTGGCTCGAGGTGATCATCAGAGCGAGAATGAATCAGGCCAGCTGCACAGTCGCGGTTGCGCGGTGCCCGAAGATGCGCTTGCCCTCGAAGGTCGCACCGAGTGATACTACGGCCGTCCGGCTCTCGGCATCCAATGACTTGATCTTGCCACTGAACACGAGTTCGGCTGGACGGTGTGCGTCGACGGGAATCGGCGCGGTGAAACGAACCGTGTAGTCCTTGACCGCCCCGGCGTCGCCGAGCCACTCGGTAATGTAGCCGCCACCGAGCCCCATTGTGAGCATGCCATGGGCAAGTACATTGTCCAGATCGATGAGCTTGGCGAACTGCTCGCTCCAGTGAATCGGATTCGCATCACCGGCGACACCGGCATAGTTCACGAGATCACCGCGGGTGAGCCTGAACGTCTTGCCCGGCAGAGCATCTCCAACAGATACGTCCTCGAACCTCACCGACGCCGCGGACTTATTTTCCACGATGATCAGCGGCGGGTGTTCGACCTGCTCTTCATCGTTGTGATCGGATGCATTGGCCCGAGCCGACGATGAGGTCGCACCGAACATCACCAAATTTTCCGCCGCCTCGACGATGCCCTTGTCGACATCACCATCCCGACCGATGAGCAGCGTTGTGTAGGTCACCTCGACCAACTCGTTGCGCTGGTTGGACACGATGTTCTTGGTGACCATCATGTCCTTGCCCATGACCTCTTTGTAAGAGTCGAGGGACACGTCGCAGTACAACTGGTCCCCGGCGACGATCGGCTGATGAAACTCCAGCACCTGATCTGTCTGCAGCATCTGGCTGAGGTCGAATCCGACCGCGATCTTTTCCAGCAATCGACGCTGCGCAAGCGTCCCAACGAGCGAGATGAACGTGAGCGGAGCTATGACGTTGCTGTAGCCAAGCGCCTTCGCAGCATCACCCTCCCAGTGCACAGGGTTGAAGTCTTGCACTGCACGTGCGTACTCCCGCACCTTTTCGCGACCTACTTCGTAGTAGTCGCTCGCACGGTAGTGCCGACCCACCATGGCATGTACATGCTCTGCTGGGTCGAAATTCTGGGTGGTTGACTCATTCTCACTCATTCGTGGCAACCTACCGCGCGGAACGCTTTCAGTACACGTGAGCCCCCACGGTTGTGGGACATCATAGAATCAGATCCGCTCCTTCGTCGCTCCACACAGCGTTTCAGGCTGTGCGGTGACGCGGCATCGGATCGAAACCACGTCTGTCGAACGGGCGATTGACCGGCTGCGCATATGTCCTGTCCTCACCACCACCACCACCCGAAGCGGCCGCACTGGCAGGCGCACTTCTGGGAACTGGACTTCCGACGGGTTCGATGACGGTCGCCGCCTTGGCAGCCACTGGGGGGCCGGCAGGTCGGGATCTGGCCGCTGCACTGCCGATATCTGCGGATCTGGCAGCGCCGATACCGGTAGCAACAGCACCGCCGGCATGGTCGCCGGTAGAGATGGGGGCGCCGGTAGCGATGGGGCCGCCCACGCCGGAGAGGGAACGCCGCGCGCGCCGCTTGACAGCGTCCGAGGCCAAAAGCGCCGCCCCGTGCGCGGTGAGCGACTCCGGCATCGGCGGCACCAGCACTGGCAACCGCAAATCCCGCCTGAACACACGCCGCAACGACGGAATGTGCGCACAGCCGCCGACCATCACGAGCGCGTTCACCGAGTGCGGCGCGTCGACGATGACGCTGGCCGTCCAGTCCACGATGGACCGAACCTCCCGATCTACAATCTCGTCGAAAGAGCTACGCCACAACCGAACCGGACCCGCCACAAACGGACCGGGCACCTCTGCGACACGAAGGTCCGATAGTTGTTCACGCGCGTGCCTGATAGCGCCGACGAGGTTGCTCAAAGCCGACTTCGACACCAGCTCGTCGGCCCCGTACGTGGTCAGCAAGTATTTGCGGACTGCCTCGTCGCACACTGCCCCGCCGAACGCGGTGGTGCGCTTGGAGTAGAAAACTTCACCGGTATTTGGATCGGCTACCGAGACCGTGGTGCCGGACGCGCCCACATCGCACACTGCGATTGTCCGCAGACCTTCCAGTTGCCCCGTCCCACGAAGAAAGCGCAGCTGTGCGCCGAGTTCGGACACCACCATGAATCGATCGGATCGATGGACCGAAAACGCAGACGCGAGTGACCGTCTGGCCGGATCGTCGGGCACTGCCAGCACTGCGTCGATCGGTTCGACATGTTGTTCACGTGCCATTGTCGTGAGTAGGTCCACAGCTGCTGGGACGTGGTCCGCTGTTTCGAAGAAGCGAGAAACAGTCGCTGAGCGCACAGAATCGTCATCGACGTCGATCGCGACTGCTCGGGCCGTGGAGGAGCCGACCGAAACACCCAGGACGGTTCTCATAGCTTCCTCGACTTCAACAGAACAGACGCGACTTCGCGATCGTATCTCGTTTATCCGTCCATGGGTAGGCTATGAGCTTAATTTTCAACCTTTAAGTTTGTTTCTATCTGAAGCCGAAAAGTTCGCTGCTCACGCGACCAGTGAAGCATCCGCGTCTGGCGACGGTGTCACCACGGGAGGGGTCGTCGTTGTTGTCGGCGGCGGCGGCGCACTCGTCGTGGTCTCGGCCGGATCGCTCGGATCCGTCGACCCACCGCCATCCTCACCGCTGGTATCGCCTCCACTGGTGTTGCCTCCGCTTTCGTTCGGCGAAGCCGGAGCGGCCGTAAACGTGGGTGTCGGCGACAACGTCCTCGGCCGAATCGTCGAATTTTCACTCGGTGGGACTGCCGTGGATAAAACTCGCGTAGTTGAAGACGGAACGAAAGTGTCGACCGTCCCCAGCACGACCCCTGGGCCGGCAACCTCGGGCAAGGTCGTGGGGGCCGCCGACGTGGTCTTGGCACGAACCGGAGTTGTCGCCGTCACCAGGTCATCCGCAGGCAACACCACCGCAGTGGGAGCGGTGAAGTCATCTACAGGCTGTGCGTTCGCGGCCCAGGCTGCTACTCCACCGAGCGCAGCGAGCACGCCTGCGCCGATCGCGGCCACAGGCCAGCGTCCTCGGTGCCCGGGGGTGGCTATCTTCTCGCCTTCGGTCGGTGCAGCCTCTCCAAAGAGGAGCGCAGCACTGACATCAGGCGGGAAACTATCCGACAACCGGATATCGAAGATGTCCACCACCAGCGGTGGTGTGCCCTCCCCCTGGGCCATCGCGTCGGCGACGATTTCCCGCTGCAGGGAGTTCTCGCACACGACAACTGCTCCGTCGACCTGCAAGGCTTCGTGCCTTGCCTGCTCGGACATGAATTCCAGAGCCGTCGACACTGCTCCAGCAATCCCGCCGGGCGCAGTCCCGACTGCAACGGTATGGACTGAGATCGCCCCGGACTCGGGGAGACTGCAGTCGACCAGAGACGCCTTGACCTCATAAGTACTGACGTGCACGCCCAATGCAATGCGCATAGCTCTTGTACGCCTCCGCGGTCGGCCGACCGCAGCATTTGCCGCAGTTAGGGCAATCGGTCGGTTTGTTTAGCGATGACGCTACTCGTGCATAGAGGCGGATGCGCATTTCGAGATCAAAACTTGATAGCGCGATCTCCCGGTCCACCACCTGAGGTTTAGCCGCTTGCGGCAATCCAGGGGTGAATCGGAGACAAAGCAAGCTGGAGCGTCTTTACACCACGGGCGACTGTACGAAATTCAGATACGCCTTCGACGGCGTCGGACCCCGCTGTCCCTGATACTTCGAGCCCACCGACGCACTGCCGTAGGGATGCTCTGAGGGGCTCGACAACTTGATCATGCACAGCTGACCGATCTTCATACCAGGCCACAAGATGATGGGAAGGTTGGCCACATTGGACAGCTCCAAGGTGATGTGGCCGCTGAATCCGGGATCGATGAACCCAGCAGTCGAGTGCGTCAGCAAACCGAGCCGGCCCAGCGAACTCTTGCCCTCCAGCCGGCCTGCCAGGTAGTCGGGCAGCGTCATCAACTCGAGCGTCGACCCGAGAACGAATTCGCCCGGATGCAGCACAAACGGCTCACCTTTCGCAGGTTCGACCAATGACGTCAGCTCATCCTGTTGTTTCGAAGGATCGATGTGGGTATAGCGAGTGTTGTTGAACACGCGGAAAAGCCCGTCAAGCCGCACGTCAACGCTCGACGGCTGAACCATCGAGTCGTCGAACGGCTCGAGCCCCAGATTGCCAGCGGACACTTCAGCACGAATATCGCGGTCGGAAAGCAGCACAGTGCAGGTTAACGCGCCGAAGAGTGTGCGCGTCCAGTCGGGACCGGTCCGGCTGGACGCGCAGTCAACTTTGTCCACATCTCCAGCGCCGCACATCGGCGCAGACAACGGCTGGAACGAACCGTCCAGGGAATCAGCCAGGGAAGCCCACAAGCCTATGGATTTCGATACACGCGTACATCGGTCCAATAAACCGGAGCCCCTCACAGCTCCCAGACACTACTTCGACGAAAATTCGCAGTGCCGAATAATCGCCACGACTCCGAAGCTCAGCCCGCAGAGATGGAGGGAGTTTCTGGAAGGCGCACGACTGAGCTATACGCGACACGAGGTCCTCGAAGCACTCGAATACCCCACAATCACATCCGGCTCTACCACCAGCCTTTTCTTCGCGGCTCTCGACAGCCGCGGAAAAATGCTGGGTGGCGTGCGCGCCCAGGGCCCGTACACATCGGCGAATCAATCACACGCGAACGTCGAATGGAACGGATTCGATGCCGAGCTCGAGGCTCTACAACTGACCATTGCGGCTCGCATTCCACACGGGATAGTCGAACTCAAGTCGGCATGGGTCGACGGAGATGCACCATTCGGACCGGCTATTACCGCGGTGATAGCGCAGTCTCCTCTGTTCGCCACTTCGCTCCTGGGGGTCCGTTTCGGGATGGCCACCGCTGCCGCGCACGTGACAAAGGCATGGATTCGAACGGGCGGACGCATCGCCGCCGAGGCCGGCGCGGTGCCGTACCCGGATGATCGTTATCTGACTCGACTGTTCTTGTGGGACAGAACGACAATCGAAAAGGATGCCGATCCGACGGCATACGGCCAGATACGTTTCGCCACCGACGCTCTCACGATCGCACAGACAGATGAGGCAGTTCTATGACAAGCACATGGACTCCGGAAATTCTCGACGAAGACGTTCCGGCCGACGCAGAACGACTCGAGGAACTGAGAGACGATCCAGGCATCGACTTTCTCGATGAGCGGGCAACACAACGTGCTGGACTGAGCGCGTTGAAGTCCATTCCGAACTCGACATTTTCGGCCGGGGCGGACCGCTGGGTCTACTACCCGTGGCGCCGAACTGTAGTCGCCTTACTAGGTCCGGACTCATTTCGAATCCTCAGAACCGACCGTAATCGAAACAAGATTTCGTCTCATGAGCAGAAGACCCTGAGCCGTTTGACCATCGGAGTCATTGGATTGAGCGTGGGGCACGCCATCGCCCATACGCTTGCGTTGGAGGGTATCTGCGGCGAATTGCGTCTGGCCGATTTCGACGAGATCGAATTGTCGAACCTGAACCGCATTCCCGGGTCCGTGTTGGACCTCGGTGTAAACAAGGCGGTCGTGGCGGCGCAACGGATCGCCGAAGTGGATCCATACTTGAAGGTCCACATTTTTCCCCAAGGAATCATCGACGACACGATCGACGCCTTCTTCGACGGCCTCGACATTCTGATCGAGGAATGCGATTCCCTCGATATCAAGGTACGAGCCCGTGAAGCTGCCCGCCATCGCCGAATCCCCGTTCTGATGGAGACGAGCGACCGCGGACTGCTCGACGTCGAGCGGTTCGACCTCGAGCCCGATCGGGAGATTTTCCACGGCGTGCTCGGAAAAGTCGATTCGAGCGCACTGAGTGGGTTGTCCGTACGCGAGAAAATACCGATCGTTCTCGACCAACTGGATGCGTCACTGCTCTCGGCCCGAATGGCCGCATCGATGGTCGAGGTCGGCGAGACCATCGAAACATGGCCCCAACTCGGAGGCGATGTGCAGCTCGGAGGCGCGACGGTCGCAGCTGCAGTACGACGCCTCGGCACCGGGCAGCCGCTTCCGTCGGGTCGCATCCGAGTGGACCTCGATCAGCACTTGGATGGATTGTCGTCACCGAAGCTGCCGGCGTCGCGGGCACCGCACCCAGAAACGACGGATCAACCCGGCTCCCCCGATACGCCGCATCGGCCCGTCGCGCACGACCTTCTCGCCGAAGCAGTTCGTCGCGCACCGTCTGGAGGCAACACGCAACCGTGGTCAGCCTCGCGGAACGGCGATGTACTGACCATTGCCCTGGACCCGAGCACAACGTCAGCACTCGATATCGAATTGCGCGGAAGTCGGGTTGCGTTGGGGGCGGCCGCATACAACGCCCGCGTCGCAGCAGCCCACCTGGGCCGGTCGGTCGAGACAACCGTCAGCGACGATGCAGTGATCGTCCAGATGACCGATGCCGAGCCAGATACCGGCCTGGCCGGCCTGTTCGAAGCGATGATGAATCGAAGCACGAACCGCAACTACGGAACGGGAAAGCACGGGCTGACCGACCAACAGCACGCAGCGCTCGCGGACGCGGCCGAAGCCGAGGGCGCGCGAGTGGTGGTACTCGCCGACAGCGCGCACATCAGGTGCGCCGCCAATATCCTCGCGGCCTCGGATCGAGCACGATATCTGACCCCGCGCCTTCATCGGGAAATGATGTCCGAGCTTCGATGGCCGGGAGATGCGCAGCCGAACACCGGCATCGACATCCACAGTCTCGGAATGGATATTGCCGACCTTTCCAAACTCGACATCATCCGCAGGCTCGATGTCATGTCGCTTCTGAAGGATTGGGACGCAGGGCAAGCGCTCGGCAGTGACACCGTCGACCGCGTGCACTCGTGCGCGGCCTTGGCGGTTGTCCTTGTATCAGGATCGGACGCACAGGATTACATCAAGGGGGGAAGTGCAACGCAAAGGGTGTGGATCGCTGCTGAGATGACCGACTTGGCAGTTCAACCGGTCTCTCCAGTCTTCCTGTATGCACACTCGGCGAACGACATCGAGACGCTCTCGGGAGAATTCTCCGAACTTCTGCTCGGCCTGCAACAGCAGTTCGAGGAACTCGTCGGCCACTCCGAAAATGAGTCTGCAGCATTGGTCCTTCGCTTGAGCGATGCCCCGAAGCAGGTAATTCGCAGTCGAAGACGCCCCTGACTTGAGTCCTCCCCCGTATGCTGCTATAAGACGGCACTTGCTGGATTCGAGGGAGGAGCGGGGCCCTGGAAAGCACTCGAACTCTGGACACCCTCGTGACGGAGGTCGCGACAGAACTGATGGGTGTCGATGCGGCATCTTCGAATGTGGCATATCACTCCGTCCTCCGTCAGCTTGTCCAGCACTTGAACTTGGACTTCAGCTTCCTGCGCCACAACGATTTCGATATCTCCGCTACACGGCTCACCGCCGAATGGCCTGTACGAACCGATATTCCACAACCGGACCCGCTTGCCCTGGTCTATTTCAAGCATGCTGATTCGGTATTTCAAATGGCCGAAACCCTCAAAGAGACAATGGTTTTCCGTCCAGGCGACGAAACCGAAGAGTATCGCAGGCGCGTCGAGGACGCGTCCGGGTACGTAGCGACATCGATGGCTGTAGTTCCTCTCTTGGACAAGGAACGCACGACCGGGACTCTAGGGTTGATCAAAATCGGTGACCGCGCCTGGTCGACCGAAGAATTGAACGCCCTCAAGACGGTCGCAACTCTCCTCACACAGCTTGGGGCCCGAGTGGCAGCCGAGGAGCAGATTCGCTATCTGGCACTTCACGACGACCTGACCGGACTGTGCAACCGGCGTGCGCTGCTCGAGCATCTGGAGCAAAGATTCGCCCCAACCGAACCGGGCCCGGTCGCGGTGCTGTTCCTCGATCTCGATCGGCTCAAATCGATCAACGATTTCCTTGGGCACCTTGCCGGCGACGAGTTCGTCCGTCAAGTCTCGGTTCGCCTGCGTGACCGGTTGGACAGTCACAGCATGATCGCCCGACTCAGTGGTGACGAGTTTGTCATCGTCCTGAAAGGAACACACAGCGCAGTCGAAGCGGAGACCCAAGCACATCACGCGCTGGCCCTGGTGAGCGAACAAGTCACACTCGGAATCGAACGCGTCAGCCGGAGCGCAAGTATCGGTATCGCCGTCGGTGTTCCCGGAAGCGTGACGCCCGAGGAGATCCTGCGGCAGGCTGACCAGGCTGCATTCGCGGCCAAGAGTCCGGGTGGCAACGACATCTCGCACTTCAACGAGGAGATGCGCGCACAAACCGAATTGCGCAACGACATCGAGGTTCATCTGCGTACCGCGATCGCCAACGACGCGTTGACTCTGCATTACCAGCCAGAGGTCGACCTCGTCACCGGCAAGATCAACGCTGTCGAAGCACTCGTCCGTTGGCAGCACCCGTCGCGCGGCCTGTTGCCACCTTCGTCGTTCATTCCAGTAGCCGAAGCGACCAACCTGGCCGGCGAACTCGGCCGGTGGGTTCTGCACACAGCTTGCCGCACCCTCGCCCAATGGCGCGTCGAATTGCCCTCGCTGGCGATCGAGATGCGAGTCAACGTATCTCCCGTTCAACTCGTCACCGATGATTTCGTCGCGACGGTTGCCGACGCGCTACGCAACAACGGTATCGACGGCCCTTCGCTGTGCCTGGAGATCACCGAGGTGGCGGTCGTGCAAGACCTCGAGCGCACTCGGCGAACCCTGGCCGAACTACGACACCTCGGGGTGCGGGTGGCGATCGACGATTTCGGCACCGGCTACAGCTCCTTGTCTCACCTCAAGGAACTACCTGTCGATGCACTCAAGATCGACCGCGGCTTCGTCATGAATCTCGGTAGTGGCGACACCGGCGATCTCGCGATCATCAACGCGATCACCGGATTGGCTCGCTCGTTCGACCTCGACGTCATCGCGGAAGGCGTCGAGACGCGGGAGTCCGTGGACATTTTGGTCGGTCTGGGCTGCACCCGCGCTCAGGGATATCTGATGTCCCGGCCTGTGCCCGCCGACGACGCGCTCGCACTTCTGCGGGGCGTGAGCATCGACTTCTGACCTGCTGCTAGAGTAAGCCGCGCAAGTCGAAAGGCCTGCTGCGCCGGTGTAGTTCATTGGTAGAATGCGACCTTCCCAAGGTTGAGAGGCGGGTTCGATTCCCGTCACCGGCTCTCTTCTCCCCACTCCGCGAAACATACCGAAACATTGGGTTCGGCGTTTCGATTCGGACCATCGACCGTAAAAATCCATCACCATCCCTGGTCGTCATGAACATTTATTCAAGTTTTACGTTCAAGCGGTTGGAATATATCTTTCGTGCTAAACCTTCTTTCGTGCATTTGTTTCCCCCGACAATTGACATGACAGGAAAAACTGATGAATTGGTTAGCCTTATTGATCTCCGCAACGCTGTGGAATCCCTGGTCCCAGCCTCAGCCTCAGCCTGCTATTCCCGTGCCGGAAATTATTCAGGCCCCGGAAGTTGTTCAGGTGGCCGCGCCGGCAGCAGCAGCACGCGCAGCGTATCCGACAAGACCCAAGATTCCGTATCCGACAAGACCAACGTTTACATACCCGACAAGACCGCCGGCGCCTACCCGGACAACGAAACCCACCCCGGCACCCACCCCCACCACGACACGTACGCCCGTTCCGACAACAACACCGACACCTGCTCCAACGACACCTCCAAGTCAAGGACGAGTCCTCTGGGAGGACCAGTTCAACACCAACGGGGCAGTCGACCCACACAAGTGGGGCTTTCAAACAGGCAGGTGGGGAGCAAGTTCCGGCGAGCAGCAGTTCTACACCGACTCCACGAGCAACGCATCGGTGGGCAACGGATCGTTGAACATCACCGCACGCAAGGAGAGAACCCCCGATCGAAAGTCAGCGCCGAACGACTTCACCAGCGCCCGGGTGGTGAGCTTCGGAAAACAAACCGTTACCCCGCCCGTTCGCTTGGAAGCATCCATAAAGATGCCGAAAGCCGCGGGACTCTTACCCGCCTTCTGGCTTTTGGGCATGGAACCGGGCAATGAATACAATTGGCCGCGGCAAGGTGAAATAGATGTAGTCGAAATACCCGGAACATACGGACCGTCCTTCAATTTACACGGGCCAAAAAAGAACAATTCGAACACCGATATCAAAACCGGTGGGGGAATGAATCCGATATCCGACGGTTTCCACAACTATCGTGTCGACTGGTTGCCCGATCGGATCACGTGGTTCGTCGACGGCATACAACAGTTCTCGGTGACCAAGGCCGCCTACGAGGCCAAGGGCGGGAATTGGAAGCCATTCTCCGGCGCTTGGCCGCATTACGTTCTGTTCAATATCGCCGTCGGAAACGACTGGGTAGGCAAGGCACCCGGATCGACGCCCTTTCCCCAGACCATGAGCATCGACTGGGTCAAGGCGAGCAGGATCGGCTAGACCTATCGACTGCTCGAATTTGGGTGAATGTGCCGTTTCGGTAGACGATTTGGACCGAAACGGCACATCTCCCCATTCTCTCAAGTTCCACGAGCGTTGTTTGTGATACATCTCAATCACAATGCAGAATGATTGGTATTTCACACAGTTTTTCGGCTTACGCTTTGACAAAGCAAAGCGCGAGAACCCGAGGTGCCCAGTGAACTATCGACTTCCGCTTCTGTCCTTGGCCACATTCTTGGCGGTCGTCGGTGGGATCGGTAGCGCCGCCGCTGCTCCGAGTTCGCCGGGGCCCGCGCAAAACAACCACGCCGATGCGATCCGTTACTCCTCGAACAACCCGAACGCCGCCCCTCCCGGGGCAAACGAGGCCGGCTGCCTTCCCACACAGGAACATCCTCGACCTGTGATTCTGGTGCACGGCACCGACGGTTCCGCGTATTCGGACTGGGCCGGGTTCTCACCAGCCCTTGTCGCTGCGGGGTACTGCGTTTACGCGCTGAACTACGGCGCATCTCCGGACGGCACCAGCTATGGTTTCGGCGACATCCGTGACAGTGCCCAGGAACTGAAGGAGTTCACGCAGTCCGTCCTCGCAGGTTCGGGCGCCGAAAAAGCCGACCTCATCGGCTACTCACAGGGCGCGGCGGTAACGCGGTATTACACGAACAGGCTCGGTGGTGCCGACTCTGTGGACAAGTGGATCGGCATCGCCTCACCTACATACGGAGGCACCGCCTACGGGCTTTCCCCTGTAATACAACGTGTTCCGGTATTTACCAAGATGGCCTCGAGTCAACTCGGACCAGCACTGGTCCAGTTGATGCAAGGTTCGTCTTTTCTCACCGAATTGAACTCAGGTGGGGACACCGTGCCGGGCGTGGAGTACACCAGTATCGCGACCGCAGTCGACGAGACGATCCAGCCGTACACCAACGCACTGTTCCGCGACGGCGGAGTGCACAACGTCGTGGTGCAGGACGTCTGCCCTCAGGACAACGTTGCACACTTCACGTTCACCTACGACCCGACCACCCTCGGACTTGTCCTGGACGCGCTCGACCCGGCGGCCGAAATTACTCCGCTCTGCACGTCGGTCCCGTTGGGCGCCGGAATACTCGAGGTCGTGATCGCCAGTAACTAAAACCCCACGAACCGCTCATGCCCGATTGCCGGTGGCGCTTATTTGATGCGCCCGCAATGCGACGTAAAGCTCGGCTGCCTGGGCCGGGTCCAAAAAATTCCGACCCGTCAGCTCACCGATTCGCCGCAGTCGATACAGCACCGTATTACGGTGATAATGAAGATTACTCGCCGCCTCGGTAGTCGAGCCTTTCGACGCGAACCACGCATCCAAGGTCCCCAGCAGACTGGATTGCTCGGCGTCCGGCAAATCCATGAGCTGACCAAAAATCTGCCGAGCAGCATCACGCCCAGCCTCAGGGTGACTGGCAAGTAGGACGGGAACGGGCACGGACTCGAAGCGAGTCGACGGCACCCCGCCCGCCCGCGCGCAAGTTCGTGCCAAGCGTGCCTGTTCGACTGCCCTCGGAATCTGCGACGGAGAGGTGAACACAGCACTGACGCCGACGTGTCCGGATTCGATGCCGTCGACCACAGCAGTGAGTGCCGATTCCGAGGTGGCAAACAGGAGCCCGGCCCGCCCGTCGACCTCGCTCTCCCAGATCGCCTCGACTCCGGCGGTAGCAACACCAGCCCCACTCGCATCGGCGGAGACCACAACGAAGCACCCGTACTCCGGGATACGAAAAGTTCGGACAGCGTCGGCGACCGCCGATGGATTGGCCTTGTGGTCCGCGAACAGCGCACGTATCAGGCGACGGCGGCCTTCGGCGTCCTGTTCGGTGCGAGCATCGACGCTCATCCGATATGCCTCGGCTGCAGCGTCCGAGTAGACGTCGACAAGCGCCCAGAGCTCTGCGGCCATCGCGAGCAACGCGCGGGGTGCATCGCGTTCGGAGCGATTCATCAGTTCTTCCCAAATAAGGCGACCGCCCAACCTGAACGCGTGCAGCAGGGCGGCGAGCGGTACCCCTTGCTCGGCTTTGAGTCGCCCCGCTGCCCGCGCCGATGCCAAATCCAGCGGGCTCACCCCGGTCAAGCTGTCGATCATCGCCGTGATGTTCGATAGGCAGGAACTCCGCAATTGGTCGTGCGTCAGCAACGTCGACTCGACGTAAGCATGTTCGGCGGCAAGTATGCGACAGACCAACTCATCGACGAGAGGTTCCACCGCATCCAGCAGCGGCATCGCAAGCTCGTATGCACTGGGTGCGATGATCCCGGTCGAGTCCGCCATGAGGCAAGATTAACCCGTGATTGTTATCTGTGCCACGTCCTAATTTGTGCGGCTGCACATATTTGCTCGCTGCTTCGACAGCCTCCGCCCATAGCTTCCGGTCCCGTTCGAGACGACAATCACATATGAACCCATGACTAGCGAGATGGAGCAATCCGAGTTGACCGAACGAACCGCACGCCACGAGAGCAGTTTCGATTTCCACGCAGCAATCGACACTGCCCTCACGGACTTGAAAGACGGCGAGCAGACCTGGGGCTCGCTCACGCTGACAGAGCGGGGCTCGATTCTGGCGCGGGTACGTGATCTCACGGTCTCTCACGCCGAAGAGTGGGTCACTGCCGCTACGGGGATAAAGGGTCTGGATCCGACTTCGCAGCTTGTCGGTGAAGAATGGCTGTCCGGCCCGTATGCACTCGCCGGGGGCACAGCCCGGCTGATACACACTCTCGCGAGCCTGGCCGACCGAAAGAGTCCACTCGCCGACGCCACTTTCGGCTCCGCACCGGGCGAACGCACGACGGTTCAGGTATTTCCGCTCGACATCTTCGACTCTCTGCTCCTCAGCGGCTTTCGCGCCGACGTCTGGCTCAGTCCCGGGGTCGACGCCGCATCCGCCGAGCGCAACGCCGGTTTGGCTCAACTCGATCCGACCCGCACCAATGGCATCGGTGTAGTACTCGGCGCAGGCAACATCATGTCCATTGCACCGCTGGACACGCTCTACGAGCTGATCGCCAACAATCGTGTCGTAGCACTCAAGCTCAACCCCATCACCGATCCCATGCTGCCGGTCTTCGCCAAGATTCTCGCGCCATTGATCGACGTCGGCGCTGTTCGACTGCTCACTGGAGGTGCGGACGTCGGCACTTATCTCGTGGGCCACGCCGATGTCGATCACGTTCACATGACCGGCAGTTCGATCACCCATGACGCCATCGTCTTCGGGCCCGGTCAAGCGGGCGCGCGGCGCAAAGAATTGAACGATCCGATACTCACGAAGCCGATGACGAGCGAGCTGGGCGGCGTCTCACCGACCATCGTTCTCCCCGGCGAGTGGAGCAGCGCCGATATCGCCTACCAAGCGGAACATATTGCCACACAACGCCTTCACAATAACGGTTACAACTGCATCGCGTCGCAGGTGGTCGTAATGTCCTCAGCGTGGAAGCAGCGTGACGAGTTCGTCGCTGCTCTTCGCAACGCCCTCGATCGCGCACCTGCCCGCCGGGCCTACTACCCAGGCAGCGATTCTCGGGTGAACGGCGCTCTTGCCAGCTACCCCAATGCCGATCGTCTCAGCAGTGGTCGAGTGCTGATCCACGACCTGGATCCCGGCGACGAAGCAGCGCTGCTCACCACCGAATACTTCGCCCCAGTTCTCGGCATCGTCGAACTCCCCTGCGATGGACAGCAATTCTTCGCCGAGGCAGTCAAGACAGTCAACGATCGGTTCATCGGAACGCTCGGCATCAACATCGTCGCGCATCCCACAACGATCAAAGAGATGAGTCTCTCGTTCGAGTACATCCTGGCTGACCTTCGATACGGAACCGTCGCGGTCAACGCGTGGACTGGTCTCGGCTTCCTCACAGCAGCCGCGACCTGGGGAGCGTTCCCCGGCCACACGATCGACGACGTCCAGAGCGGCATCGGCGTCGTACACAATGCGTTGCTCATCGATCAAGTGGAACGCACCGTGGTCCGGGGCCCGTTCCGCCCGTCACCGCGGTCGCTGATCAACGGTGAAGGATCGATTTCACCGAAGCCGCCATGGTTCGTCACCAACCGGACTGCTGCCAAGACAGGCAAACTCTTGACAGCCTTTGCGGGCTCGCCGTCGTGGATGAAACTGCCTGCAATTTTTGTGTCAGCACTACGGGGATGAGGAAAGCGTCATGTCTCAACCATCGATAGCCGACTATGTCGTCGTCGGGGCCGGGTCGTCGGGCGCTGTGCTCGCGAACCGCCTCAGCGCAGATCCACGGAACACCGTGGTTCTGCTCGAGGCCGGACCGGAGGACAAGAACAAGTACGCGCACATCCCCGCTGCGTTCTCCAAGCTCTTCCGCAGCGAAGTCGACTGGAACTACGACACAGAGCCGCAGCCGGAATTGCAGGGTCGCAGCATCTTCTGGCCTCGCGGCAAGATGCTGGGTGGATCGTCGTCGATCAACGCAATGATGTGGGTGCGCGGGTTCGCTGCCGATTACGACGAGTGGGCGGCACTCTCGGATTCGTCATGGTCTTTCGAGAACGTCGTGCCGTACTTCCGCAAGATCGAAAGTATCGAGGGCACAACAGCTACCGATGCCGGACGTGCAGGTCCACTGATCGTATCGAACCAAAGGAGCCCGCGCGCGTCGACGTCCTCGTTCCTGGACGCCGTCCAAGAAGCCGGGTTTCCGGTGGAAACGGCAAATTTGCCTGAGCCCCAGGGCTTTACGCAGACAATGGTGAACCAGAAGCGGGGTGCACGCTGGAGCACAGCGGACGCATACCTCAAACCCACTCGCAAACGGCCTAATCTGACGATTCTGACCGGAGCCCACGCGACGCGTGTGCTGTTCGAGGGATCTGCTGCCGCGGGCGTCGAGTACCTTTCTGGAGGTGCCACCCACACCGTCCGGGCCGCTCGCGAAGTTGTACTCGCCGGCGGCGCCATCAATTCCCCGCAGCTGTTGATGCTGTCGGGGATCGGCGACAAGGTTCAACTCGAAGCGCAGGGCATTGCGGTGCAGCATCACTCTCCGCAAGTCGGGAAGAACCTGACCGATCACCTCGCGGCCCTGATGGGTTGGAGCGTGGAAACCGATTCGCTGTTCTTCGCCGAGAAGATCCCACAGCTCCTCAACTATCTGGGCCGTCGCAGAGGCATGCTGACCTCCAATGTCGGCGAGGCGTACGGGTTCATCAAGAGCCGTGATTCGTTGTCGTTGCCGGACGTCGAACTCATCTACGCTCCCGCGCCGTTCTTCGACGAGGGGCTGATCGCGCCCGATGCTCACGCTGCCGTCCTTGGGGCTGTCTTGGTGCGGCCGGAGAGCCGCGGCGAAATCAGCCTGCGGTCCTCGGACCCGCTGACCAAAGCGATCATCGAGCCGCGCTACCTCAGCGACCCCGACGGCATCGACCGTCGAGCGATGATCGAGGGTCTGCGAGTATGCACTGAGATCGCATCACAGCCGTCTCTGAAGGGGCTGCTGGGCAACATTGTTCGTCCGCGCGGGGCATCGGGACTGTCCACCGAGGACTTGCTCACCAAGGCGCTCGAGCAGAACTCGCACACCCTCTACCACCCGACGAGCACCTGCCGAATGGGCAACGATGCGGCGAGCGTGGTGTCGCCGGACCTACGAGTACGGGGGGTCGACAAGCTTCGGGTTGCCGACGCGTCCATCATGCCGTCCATCATCCGCGGCCACACGCACGCACCCAGCGTGCTGATCGGCGAGAAGGCTGCTGATCTGATCTTGAGCTAGTCCCCTCGCGGGCTGGTCCTTCAGGGGCTGGTCCTTCGGGAGCGTGGTCGAGTGCACTGGGCAGCCGGCCACGCCCTCGAGCGTCAGCGCGGCGCGGTACCCGTGGCCACCGGCCGAGTCGGGTCGTTGGACCACTCGGACCACGAGCCAGGGAACAGCGCAGCATTGATACCTACCAGCGCCAGCGCCGCGACCTGGTGCGCAGCGGTCACCCCGGAGCCGCAATAGACTCCGACATCTTCGCCGACCGCACCGAAACGCTCACGCAGTGCCTCGGGTGAGAGAAACCGGCCGTCGTCGTCGAGATTCTGCGAAGTGGGCGCATTGACTGCGCCGGGAATATGGCCCGCTCTCGGATCGATCGACTCGGCCTCACCGGTGTAGCGCTCAGCTGGGCGTGCGTCGAGCAGAGTGCCCGAATCGGCAAGTGTTGAAGCGTCATCTGCGGTCAAGGTCGGAAGGTGACCCGCACGCAATTCGATGTCACCGTCTGCCGCGGCAACTTCCGCACCCGACGCCGTGTCGTACCCCGCAGAAATCCAGGCCGACAGTCCGCCGTCCAGCAGGGCAACGTTTTCGACGCCTGCCCATCTGAGCAGCCACCAGCCGCGAGCGGCGGCGAGGTTTCCGGTGTTGTCGTAGAGCACGACGGGCACCTCGTTCGTCAATCCCCAGCGGCGAGCAGCTGCCTGCAAGTTTTCGATCTGAGGGAGTGGGTGCCGCCCCATCTGCGGTGCTCCGCAATCTGCGAGCTCAGTTTCCAGGTCGACAAAGATCGCGCCAGGAATATGAGCATCGAGGTAGTGCTGATGTCCATCGCTGTCACCGAGGGCCCACCTCACGTCGAGCAAAACCGGTGGCACCAGGCTTTTCAACACGGTATTCAGATCGTCAACGTCTCGGATAACTTTTATGGCGATTCTCCTCCGAAATAGACACGTGGAATCCGGAGTATGTCACTTAGGAAAACAATACGACCGCACGCGAGGGCCAATTAGACGCTTCAAGTCGAAGTGCCGCCATTCAGCCCCGAAACAGGGCGACATATTCCAACAGGCTGCTTTGTGAGATGCAACGCACTTTTCAGGTAACAAAACTATAACGGGACGGTCCCTCACGCGTCACAGGACGTAACGATCGGCCATGAAACGTAGCCATATCGGAGCCCCCCAGCGTAGCCTCGAATTTAGAACATGGTTATCGAATGCAGCACCGGCACAGGGGCGATACTCGATTGTGACATTCAGTAACTGTGCCAAATTCCATGTCAGAAAACATCGCCGTAGGGCATTGCTTGCAATGCCGACCCATCCGGGCCGAAGCCTGCGGCGAATTACCCATAACGCTCAAGACGTGAGCCAATGAAAGGTAGATGTATATGACCTCGATCCGCAAAGTCATGGCCGCCACAGCAATCGGCGCAATGACACTGGTGCCCCTCGCCGCATGCTCCAGCGACGACTCGTCCAGCAGCGACAGCAGCACCACCACCTCGGTATCCAATGAGACTACCGACGCCGCTGAGTCCACGCCGGAACCCGCCGCAAACGTAGAGGACTTGAGCAACGGCGTAGACACTGCCGTTGCACTCGATGCGGGCTTCACCGAGGCGTTGACGACCCTAGGCCTCACCCCCGGGGTTGTCGGAACTGCCACTCTCGCAGACGGGTCCATCAGCTTCCCGATCACCGACGGCAACGTCAAGTACTGGGAGCCCGGCACGGTCGACCCGTACGTCCAGGGTGAAATCATGCACGAGGGCAGCGGATTGTCCCTCACCTCAGGTGACACCGTCGTCGAGCTGACCGACTTCGACATCGATCCAGGCACCTCGGAGCTCACCGGCACCGTCACTGTCAACGGTGAAGTTGCTGCCGAAGACGCCGTCATCTTCGATCTCGACGGCAGTACGTTGAAGCCGCTGGCCACCGGTCCCGACAACACCGCGATCCTTCAGGGAACCGAGGTCAAGATCTCCGAGACCGCCGCCGGCCTGCTCAACGACACGTTCGAGACCGACGCTGTCACCCCCGGCCTGCTGGTTGGCGTTGCAACCATCACTGTTGCCACCGCGTAAATGACCACGAACCCCGGGCGCGCGAGATCACCGCAAAGTGTGACTTCGCGCGCTCGGTTTCGTAGTCCCTTGAGAGGCCCTTGGCTCACCTCGATTCTCGGATCGGTTCTACTGGTCGGCCTGCCGATCGTCATCATCACCGGGTTTTTGTCCTATACCGCCTACGGCCCGCAGTTCGGCCAGGCGATACCGGCAGACGCCGGTTGGCTGCAGCTCCCCCAATTCGACTGGCCCACCAATCCCTCGTGGCTCTTCCGGCTCACCCAGGGGCTGCATGTCGGCCTCGGCTTGGTGCTTGTTCCGATCGTGCTCGCAAAGCTGTGGTCGGTGATTCCCAAGCTCTTCCTCACACCTCCGGTTCGCTCGATTTCGCAAGCACTGGAACGAATCTCGCTCATCGCACTGGTCGGTGGGGTTCTCTTCGAGATCGTCACCGGTGTACTCAACATCCAGTACGACTACATCTTCGGCTTCAGCTTCTACACCGCGCATTACTGGGGTGCATGGATCTTCGTCGCGGGGTTCGTCAGCCATATTGCACTCAAGATTCCGTTGATGGTTCGCACTCTCCGTGGACGTTCGTTGATGCAGGTGTTGCGCGAGAAGCAATCGGACCAAGAGGTCGGTGATTCCGACCTGATCGCCGAAGACCCCTCGGAACAGACGATCAGCCGACGCGGAGCTCTCGCACTGGTCGGCGGCGGTGCGCTGTTCATCGCAGCACTCACTGTCGGTCAGACCACCGGCGGATTCCTCAGAAATGCCGCGATTCTCCTGCCCCGCGGACGTTCCTCCGGCGACGGCCCCAACGACTTTCAGATCAACCGGACTGCGGCGGCGGCGCAGATCACCGAAGACGCCACCGGATCGAGCTGGACGCTGGAATTGACCGGTGGCGAGGCCCCGCTGACCTTCAGCCGCGAAAGCTTGCAGAAAATGGAACAGCACACCGCTGACCTGCCCATCGCTTGCGTCGAAGGATGGTCGACAGTGCAAACCTGGACCGGCGTGCGGCTCCGCGACCTGGCAGCGGCAGCAGGTGTCAGCGATCCCCAATCTGCCCATGTCACCTCGCTGGAAGTAAGCGGCCCCTTCCGAGAGTCGACATTGAACTCCGGCCAGGCCATGCATGAGGACTCACTGCTGGCCCTGCAGGTCAACGGCGTTGACCTCTCCTCCGATCATGGCTATCCAGCGCGCATCATCGTGCCGGCGTTGCCTGGCGTCTTCAACACCAAATGGGTCAAATCCATCGAGTTCAGGCGCGCATGATGAAAGCATTCGTCCGCTTCTACGGCGCGCACCCCTTACATCTGCTGACACTGGGTTTCGCCGGCGCATTGGTGGGATATGTCGTGTACGTGGCCGGCATACAAACCTTCTGGAATCGCGAAGTGTGGTGGCAGTCCATCGCAGTGTGGTTCGCCGGCGCGTTCGTCGCCCACGATCTGATCCTCTTCCCGTTGTACGCGGTGGCCGACCGCTCTCTGACAACAGGCTTGAGGGCCGCCAGAGGGCGGATCCCGCAGCTTGAAGGGAACGTGTCACCGCTCAATTACATTCGGATTCCGCTGATGGGCAGCGCACTGACGTTCGCGCTGTTCTTCCCTGGGATCATTGAACAGGGCTCGAAGACATTCAACGCCGCAACCGGACTGAACCAAGACCCGTACCTCGGTCGTTGGCTCATCCTCACGGCGTGCCTGTTCGGCGTCAGCGCAGTCATTTATGCCCTTCGCCTCGCCGACACCAGGAGTACTTCATGACAGTGACGGCCGACGATCTGTTTCGCCGGGCCTCCACCGGATTACCATGCTGGATGGGCCATGCCGACGGGTCCAGAGAGGCGCTACCGACAGACCGCTGGATGGGTGGCGAAGTCTCCAGTATCGAGGACCGCATCGCCGACCGCCGGATGCTCGGCCACTGCACCGGGCCCACGTTGGATCTGGGCTGCGGGCCCGGCCGGCTCACCGAAGGGCTTGCCCGACGGGGAATCTCGGCACTCGGTGTAGACACCTCACGCGAGGCAGTCGACATGACCGTCGGCCGCGGCGGGCGCGCGGTGCTGCGAGATCTGTTCGAGCCGTTGCCAAATGCCGGTGACTGGTCCTGCGTCTTGCTCGCTGACGGCAACATCGGGATCGGCGGAGATCCAGTGCGGCTGTTGCGCAGAGCCGCCGACCTCATCCGGCCAGATGGCACGGTGCTTGCTGAGGTCGATCCCCCAGGGATGAACCGAGTGCAACCACAGACCGTGCGCTGGGAGACCGACACAATGGTCGGCGACTGGTTTCCGTGGGCGCGGGTCAGTGCCACTGCAACAGCTGATCTGGCCCGTGCTGCAGGCCTGGCCGTCGTCGATATCGCGCCGATTCACGGCCGATACTTCGCACATATGCGTTCCGCTGCCGTGCGTGCATAGTAGGTGTCCAGACCTACTATGCACACACGGGCGCGCAGCGCATCACCAGTTGGTCAACAGCAGATGATTGATCAACAGCGCAACCAGCACCTGCAACGCCAGCCAGAACCTGTGCGTTCGCTGCGGCAATACGGCGGGGGCCAGCAGCATCCACATCGCGAAGGGCAACCAGATGCGTTCGGTTTCAGCCTTGCTCAGCTGACTCAGATCGGCCATCGCCACAGCTGCAATGGCGCTGATCACCAACAGATTGATCGGCTGAATTCGGCCGAAAATACGCGGGAATGCTGCCGGTACCGCCACTCCCACCGCGCAGAACAGTGCGGCGATGTTGGCCCAGCCCCAGTACTCGAACGGTCGATCCGTCGCAATGCCCTGGTAGTAGCGCTCCTGGACCAGCTCGTAACCGTCGAACCACCAAAATCCGAACGCCGTGAAAACCCCCGCCACGACGATCGCGCCCGCGAGAGCACCGATCAACGGCCACGCCGTACGGGCGGCGATCAGAACTGCGATTGCGGGCAACCCCATCAGCACGAGGCCGTAGTTGAGATAGATACCGAAGCCGAGCAACACACCCGCCGCGATCGACGCCGGCCACCGATGCTTCTTCGTCGAGATGGCAAGCAGCGCGATTCCCCACGCCACGACGCCCGCATAGAAGGCGTCAGCGGACACAGCGATCCAGATCGCTGCGGGCGCCAATGCGGCGAAGGGGGCGGCTCGGCGGGCCATCGTCTCGTCCCCCAGGGCGCGCACAGCAACGATGATGGCAGCCGCGGCACTGGACCCCACCAGCACAACCAGCGTCGCAGCCCAGGCTCCACCGCTCAAACCCAGACGATCGAGCCAGACGAACGTGAGCAACGCACCCGGCGGATGACCGGAGACATGCGTCGTCCACGAGTCGGCCTGGTAGTCGAGAATTCGAGCAGAAAAGCCGCTCACCGTGGCCGAAATATCGGTGATGCCAGGCACCTCGTGCAAATACTCATCCGTCGAGGCGAGTCTGGAAACGAATCCACGACGCCACCCGTCGACCAGCGCGAGCGCCATCGCCCACGCCCCCGAGGTCGCCCATGTGACGAGAAGAAGCCGACGCCACGACAATCGTCGGGCAAGTTCTGGGCCCCACACCACGCCCGCTACGGCGATCAGAATCGCTACCGGCGTCCCCCATCCGAGATGGATATCACGGAATCCGAAAAGCGGTGCGGCATCCGCGAAGTCGCGGACCTGCTTCGGCGTCCTGTTGATGATCGGGGTGATCAGATCGTTGCCGAGATACGGAACGACAAAAGCAACCGCGACCAGCGCGAGCGCCACAGCAGCCGCGACGGATTCTCTCCAATACCGGATAGCGTTCACCTAACGTTGTGCGATCTCGTCCCACGATCAGCATAGGAGAGACGGAAGAATGGAATCATGACAACGCACCCGCGAGCCGATATCGCCGTCATCGGCGGCAGTGGCTTCTACTCGTTCTTCGACGACAATGCCGAGACGGTCACGCTCGACACTCCCTATGGTCCGACGAGTGGACCCATCACTATCGGCGATGTCGACCGTCGAAGCGTCGCATTCCTGCCGCGACACGGCGCCCAGCACGAGTACTCGCCGCATACCCTGCCGTACCGCGCGAACATGTGGGCGCTGCGCATGCTCGGTGTGCAGCGCGTGTTTGCGCCCTGCGCCGTCGGAAGCCTCGATCCTCGATACGGGCCAGGGACCATCCTGGTGCCGGACCAACTCGTGGACCGCACCAGCGGCCGCGAGCAGTCCTACTTCTCGGGCGGTGGTGTTCATGTCGAGTTCGCTGACCCCTACTGCAGCGATCTGCGTGCTGCGGCCCTGCAGCACGGCGTCGTCGACGGAGGTACGATGGTCGTGGTTGAGGGCCCACGATTCTCGACTCGCGCTGAGAGCCAGTACTACGCGCGGCAAGGCTGGACGCTGGTGAACATGACCGGCCAACCCGAGGCGGTACTCGCCCGTGAACTCGAACTCTGCTACACCCCGATCGCTCTCGTCACCGATCTCGATGCGGGAATCGAAGCTGGGCAGGGTGTTCGAGCGGTGGATGTGTTCGCAGAGTTCAAGAAGAACATCGGACCACTGAAAACCCTGGTTCGGGATGCCATCAGCGCGTCGCTCATGGGACCCTGTGACTCCTGCCGGGTCCATGAAGGTGTCGAACTTCCGATCGAGCTACCATGACGCGCGTATTGCTCACCGGCGCAGCCGGATTCATCGGCGGACACATTCTCTCGGCCCTGACACCGAGCTACGACGTCGTGGCCGTCGACGCAATGCTGGCGTCCGCTCATGGCCGCGGGGCACACGTCGACGGAATCTCACCGGTGGATGTTCGAGACTACGACGCCCTGCTCACGCTGCTGGCCGATGTGGACGTCGTGTGTCATCAGGCCGCTGTCGTCGGCGCCGGGGTGAACGCGGCAGACGCTCCTGCCTATGCGAGCCACAACGACTTCGGAACCGCAGTCCTCCTGGCTGCTATGGCCGAGGCCGGTTGCTCGCGGTTGGTACTGGCCTCGTCGATGGTGGTCTACGGCGAAGGGCATTATCGGAACTCAGCTGGAACCCAGATCGTCCCAGGCCCTCGTGCCCGCGCCGACCTCGACGCTGGCCACTTCGACAACACCGACCCCACAACCGGAGAGGTATTGGACTGGACTCTCGTCGGCGAGAGCTCCGCACTGCAGCCGCGAAGCACTTACGCCGCAAGCAAACTGGCGCAGGAAAACTACGCTCTCGCTTGGGCATTGGCAACGGGCGGGTCCGTCACTGCGCTGCGATACCACAATGTCTACGGCCCCTGGATGCCTCGAAACACTCCGTATTCCGGGGTCGCGGCGATGTTTCGGTCCTCACTGGAAGCAGGCCGCGCCCCGCAGGTCTACGAGGACGGCAAGCAGGCGCGCGACTTCGTTCACGTCAGCGATATTGCGGCCGCGAACGTACTGTCGATCAACGCTGCGCTGCCCGGATTTTCCTCGCTGAACGTATCCTCCGGCCGGCCCATCACTATCGGCGAGGTGGCGTCGGCGTTGTCCCAGGCCTGCGACGGCCCGGCCCCCGAGATCACCGGCCAGTACCGCTCCGGCGACGTCCGGCACATCGTGGCGAGCCCGTCGCTGGCCCGAGAAACGATTGGTTTCGTCGCCGCTGTCGACCCGATGGACGGGCTTCGCGAATTCGCAACGGCCCCTCTACGTGACGCCGAAGGAACTGGAGCGCCCAGTGTCTAGCGTGACAGTCGTCATTCCATGCATGAACGAAGCCGGTTCCCTCCCCGGGGTACTCGCGCGGATCCCTGACGGATACCAGGTGATTGTCGTGGACAACAACTCGACCGACGGTACTGCCCAGGTCGCTGAAAAGCACGGTGCCACAGTGGTTCACGAATCTGTTCCCGGGTACGGCTCTGCCGTTCACGCCGGAGTTCTCGCGACGACGACCGACGTGGTGTGTGTACTCGACGGCGACGGGTCGATGGATCCGCAAGACCTTCTCGGTTTGGTCGATGCATTGCAGGGCGCCGACCTCGCCGTCGGGCGGCGAGCATCGGGTCATTCTCCGCTGCACGCGCGGATCGGCAATGCCATTCTCTCGCTGCGCCTTCGAGCCAAATACAAAATTCCAGTCCACGACCTGGGAGCCGTGCGTGCAGTACGGACGCAGGCCTTGCTCGACCTGGGTGTGACCGACCGGCGCTCAGGTTATCCGCTTCAACTCCTCGTACTCGCGGCGAAGGCAGGCTGGCGAGTGACCGAACTGGATGTGAGCTACACCCCGCGCACAGCAGGCGTGTCGAAGGTGTCCGGGTCGGTCAAAGGAACAGTGCTGGCAGTACGCGACTTCTGGAAGGTGCTCTCATGAAGGTCACTGCACTGATCGTTGCCAAAGCTCCCGTGCCCGGCCTGGCAAAGACCAGACTCGCAGCAACACTCGGGGACACCGCCGCCGCCGATATAGCCGCAGCCGCACTACTCGACACCCTCGACGCCGTGTCCGCAGCCAATTTCAACGTAAGGATCGTCGCGTTGACAGGCGACCTCGACAAAGCAAGCCGCAGCGACGAATTGAAAGCAGCACTGGCGTCGTACACGGTGGTACGGCAACGAGGCGAGGGGTTCGCCGAGCGACTCCTGCATGCCCACGACGATGCCGCAGGCGATCCGGTGTTCCAGATCGGCATGGACACCCCCCAGGTCACCGCCGAACTACTGAACACATCCGCCGAACTACTCGCCGAGCCCACGCAATCAGTACTGGGAATGGCGGAAGACGGCGGCTGGTGGGCCCTCGGGATCCCAGAGCCCGTTCTGGCTCGCGGACTACTCCACGTCGAGATGTCGACGCCGCGAACCGGCGCGGACACACTCGACGCACTCCGGGCATTGGGTGCACGAGTGCGGCCGCTACCTGTCCTGCGCGACGTCGATCACGCCAGCGACCTCGCCCCCGTAGCAAAGGCATGTGCGTCGGGCAGCCGATTTCGGGCCGCCGTGGCGCGCTACCCGACCGAGCAGTAGACGTGGCGTAAGTGATAGGGGTCGGTCAGCCGGCGATCGGTAGGACCACTACGCACGGCACGGGTCGTTGGTTCGCGGGATCGAGGGCGTTGAGGCCGAAGGTCGTTGCTCGCATTGAAGATGTGATGGCGAGGTGATCGGAGATGTCCTGTTCACAACCGTCCTGAACGACGATGTTGGTCGTGTCCGGTCCAGGCTCGAGGCCATTTGTGTACGGCAGCACAAACTCGTCGTAACGCGTCGCGATGTTCGTATAGTGAACGCCCGGCGCGTAGACGCCTCCCGCGCGGAGGTTTTCGATGAATTCCGAACCGGCGCCCATGCTCAGGCACGCCTTGCAGATCGGCATGCCGGCCTGGGCCGATCCGGATATTCCCAGATCACGCATGCTGCGCCCGAGTCCGACCCGCTCATTACCGAGCGTCCCCTTCCACAGCGGCGCTACCGAGACGATGTTGTCCACCTTGTCGGCCCCGCCGAGGAATTTCGCGTAGTACCCGTTGACGATCGTCCCTTGCGAATGCCCGATCAAGTCGACCGAGGTAGCTCCGGTGGCACTGAGTACCTCATCGACAAAGCTCGATAGCTGCCCTGCGCTGGTGGGAATTTCTTTCATTCCCCCGACAGCGGACAACGGCCACGGCTGTTCGGGGAAGTTTCCGTACGTCAGCGCGAAGACGCAGTAGCCCTCGTTCGCGAGCAAGGGCGAGTAAGTAGCCCAATTGGTTGTCCTGTTGCCACCCGTTCCATGAACCAGTACGACCGGATTTGGATGTTCAGCAGTCGGTCTGCACGAAAAGTCGTTGGACCCGGGAGCGGAGCCCCCAGGATTGCCCAACTCTTGGGGAACGCCGGCAAGAAACGAGTTGGGTACAGGCAGCGGCGCCTGGGCCGACGCCACCGATGCAATCGATGCAAAACCGGTGATCAGTGTGGCGGCGAAAACCGCTCTCGCGAAAAACCCGATTGTAGGCACGACGTACTCCTCCAGAGAGAGATGCGAATCGCTGCGAAGTCAATCAGACAGGAACAGGGGGCCAGGCCGTTTCAAACAAATGCATGTCACAAAGAATCGGGGCTGTTTCAGGGACCTATGACTAACAGCTTCAGTCCTGCCGGCGCCGCTGACGCCGTCCGGGCCGTCGATACGTTCGCAAAACGAAGCCCACGAGCCCGATATTCGTCGGACGCTTCTCGAGCCATCGATACGCCGCGCTGGATGTGGCAGGACAGATATTTGGAACGGATACGTCCCTGAGTGCCATCCCCGCGGCACTGCGCCCCGGGTACTTCGATCGCGGCATCCGCGCGGCAGGCGAACTCGTAGAAAATCGGTGAACTACCGAATTCGACTCGCTGCGGTCGGCGATAAAGCCAACAGTACCGAGGTCAGCGAGTCCTTCGACGAGTTCGTGGCCGCACCCAGTCGGGGCCGCTACATAGGGTCCGTTTCCAATCGGTTACCACTTCAGGACCGTATCGCAACCGACCTGTAGGTGTCTTGGTCGCTATTTCTCAGCCACGAGTGCTACAAACAGAGGGTGACTGGCGTACTGATATGCGTAGCGATGTGGCTGGTGGTGGCAATGTTGTTCGCCGCCGTGCTCGGTCGTGTTACCAAACGCGCCGACGAGGAAGAACTCGGGTCGACGCTCGACTGGGACACCACCGACATCGGCGAGGCCGTCCAGCACGATCACTGACCGACCTTTTCTGTCAGTATCCTCATGCGATGCCCATCTTCCACAGGCGCTTCTGGCTACGAGAGTTGCCGATCCTCGTCATCGTTGCTTTGCTACTCAGCTTCGTGCTCCAGACGTTTATCGCACGGGTCTACGTCATCCCGTCCGAGTCGATGGAGCCGACCCTGCACGGCTGCGTTGGTTGTGCCGGTGACCGCATCGCTGTCGACAAACTCACGTATCTGTCCCGTGATCCGGAGGTCGGCGAAATCGTCGTATTCAGAGCACCGACATCCTCGTGGGACGCACGCTACGAGTCTTCGCGTTCGGACAACTCGGCAATCAGAACAGTGGAAAACCTCGGAGCTCTGATCGGGCTGGTCGCGCCGGATGAGAACGACCTGGTCAAACGCGTCATCGCGACCGGTGGTCAGACAGTGGAGTGCTGCGATGCGCACGGCCGCACCAAGGTCGATGGCATACCGCTCGACGAGCCCTACGTCGCCACGGACTTCGGTTTCGCTTTTCGCGACCGAACCTGCACGACGGAAGTGCGATCGGGCAGATGCTTCGGTCCTGTCACTGTCCCCGAGGGGAGCTTATGGATGATGGGAGACAACCGAAATCACTCGGCCGACTCCAGAGCTCACATTGCCGATGAGCTCAACGGGACAGTTCCCATCGATCACGTGATCGGGAAGGTACGGCTAATTGTCTTGCCGATGGCCAGGTGGCGTGCGCTGTGACGGCTGACGGCCGCCGACACGTCCAGACCTAGGACGCACACACCGGGCAGCAAGCGGCATCATCTTGGTATGGATGCCGCAGCATGGGACGCGAAGTACTCGGCGAAGGACCTCGTCTACGGGACACCCCCGAATGAAACGCTCGTAGAATTGGCGACGGCATTGCCCCGTGGCCGAGCATTGGATCTGGCGTCAGGCGAGGGGCGCAATGCACTCTGGCTGGCGACCCGCGGATGGCAGGTGACAGCCGTCGATTTCTCGGCGGTCGGGCTGACGAAGGGGCACCGGATAGCCGAGAAATCTCCCCGATCCGTTCGAGAACGACTCACCTGGGTGCACGCCGATGTGATGAACATCTCACCTGAGCCTGAGTACGACTTGGTTCTGGTTTTGTATCTCCATCTGCCCGACGAGCAACGCCGCACCGTCATAGACAACGCTCTACGCGGGCTGAAACCTGATGGAATCCTCATGATTCTCGGGCACCACCCCAGGAACGTCACCGGCGGCGTGGGCGGGCCGCAAGATCCCGAAATCCTTTACACGCCAGAGCAATTGGCTTCTGACATCGACGATCGGGCCGTCGTGCGCCTCTGCGAAACACGACTCAGAGTGACCGATTCCGGCACTGCCATCGACTCTTTATTACTCGCGAGTACATGCCACCTTGGCACCGGGAATAATCGAGGGTAATATCCGGTTATGTTACCGACGAGTAGCTAACTTGGGCGGTACTCACGAGACCGCACCACCGACTGGAGAGCGAACGCGCAATGGGCCATTACAAGAGCAACCTACGGGACCTCGAGTTCAACCTCTTCGAGCTGTTCGGGCTCGACGAGTCTCTTTCGGACGAAAAGTTCGGCGACCTCGACGGGGAGGCAGCCCGCGACATGCTTCGCGAGGTAGTTCGCCTCTCGGAGGGCCCGCTGGCCGAGTCGTTCGCCGCTTCGGACCGCAACCCGCCGGTCTTCGACCCCGCGACCCACACCGTCACGTTGGACGAGGGATTCAAGAAATCCTTCAAGGCCCTGTACGACGGTGAGTGGTGGCGCGTCGGTCTCGACGAAGAGGTCGGCGGCATCCCCGCGCCCCGCACCCTCGGCTGGGCCATCAACGAGATGCTCCTCGGCGCGCAGCCCGCTGCGTTCCTGTACTCGGCCGGGCCGTCCTTCGCCAACGTGCTGTACAAGAACGGCACGGACGAGCAGAAGGAGTGGGCGAAGGTCATCGTCGAGCGTCAGTGGGGTGCCACCATGGTCCTCACCGAGCCCGATGCCGGCTCCGATGTCGGAGCGGGACGCACCAAGGCCATCAAGCAGGAAGACGGCTCCTGGCACATCGAAGGCGTCAAGCGGTTCATCACCTCTGCCGTTTCCGACGACCTGTTCGAGAACACCATGCACCTCGTGCTCGCTCGCCCCGAAGGTGCCGGACCCGGCACCAAGGGCCTGAGCCTGTTCTACGTACCGAACACTCACTTCGACTTCAAGACCGGCGAGATGGGCGAGCGCAACGGCGTCTTCGTCACCGGTGTCGAGCACAAGATGGGCCTCAAGTCCTCCACCACCTGCGAGCTCACCTTCGGTGGCCACGACATCCCAGCCCAGGGCTGGCTCGTCGGCGAGGTGCACAAGGGTATTGCCCAGATGTTCGACGTCATCGAGCACGCTCGCATGATGGTCGGCACCAAGGCTATCTCCACGCTGTCCACCGGCTACCTCAACGCACTTGCATACGCCAAGGAGCGGGTCCAGGGCGCCGACCTCACGCAGATGACCGACAAAGCCGCACCGCGCGTCACCATCACCCACCACCCCGACGTGCGTCGCAGCCTCATGATGCAAAAGGCATACACAGAGGGCCTGCGCGCGGTTTACCTCTACACCGCCGCACATCAGAACCCGATCACGGCAAAGCAGGTGTCCGACGCAGACGAGGACATCGCTTACCGCGTCAACGACCTACTGCTCCCGATCGTCAAGGGCGTGGGCTCCGAGGTGGCATACCGCCAGCTCGCCGAGAGCCTGCAGACGCTCGGCGGATCCGGCTTCTTGCAGGACTACCCGATCGAGCAGTACATCCGCGACTCCAAGATCGACTCGCTGTACGAGGGCACCACGGCCATCCAGGCCCAGGACTTCTTCTTCCGCAAGATCGCACGTGACCGCGGCGTCGCCCTGGCTCACGTAGCAGGACAGATCAAGTCGTTCATCGACAGCGAAGCCGGCAATGGTCGTCTGAAGGCCGAGCGTGCACTTCTGGCAACGGCGCTCGAAGATGTACAGGCCATCGTCACCACCATGACTCAGCAGCTGATGGGCGCACAGGAACAGCCGACCGAGCTGTACAAGATCGGACTGGCATCCGTGCGCTTCTTGATGGGCTTCGGTGACCTGCTCATCGGTTGGCTGCTGCTGCGTCAGGCCGAGATCGCCATCACGGCACTCGACAATGGTGCAGAGGGCAAGGAGAAGTCGTTCTACGAAGGCAAGGTCGGCGTCGCGTCGTTCTTCGCCAAGAACGTCCTGCCCGAGCTCACCGCGACTCGCGGCATCCTCGCGAACGTGGACCTCGACGTGATGGAGCTCGACGAAGCTGCGTTCTGATCCAATCGCACTAGCGGCGGCCGCATCCCCGAGAGGGGGTGCGGCCGCTTTCGTCTGTAAGTGCGGCCGCTTCGAGCGAGAGTGGGGCTGCCTTCAGGTGGGGTTGCGGCGAAGTTCGACGGTCAGTCGGCAGCGGTGCCGTCGACGCGCACATCCTCAACCTCGGCGGTAGGCACGACAACGTGGATGTGAATGGTATCGCCGCCGGCGTGCTTGGCTGCATACATCGCGGCATCGGCCTGAGTCGAGACGTGGTCGAATGTGTCGGTAAAAGTGGACGCATCCGCGTGTGCAACACCGATGCTGAAGGTCACTCCTATACCCGCCTTCGAGGCGAAGTGCGTCCGCAATGCGTACGCCTGCGCCACGGCCTCTTCCGACTCCAGGTGGGTGATGACCGCAAATTCCTCTCCGCCCGTTCGGGCGGTGATCGCTGGAGCCGGGAACACCGCATGTATAGCGTCCGCTGTGTTACGCAGTACGCGGTCTCCATGGGCGTGACCGAAGCAATCGTTGACGGCCTTGAAGTCGTCGAGATCGATCACCATCACCGTCGCTATTCCTTCTCGATCGCCGCAGTCAGTGATTGCAGACGCAAGGCCCCGCCTGTTTCGGAGGCCGGTGAGCGGGTCGAAGAACGCTTCCGCTGCGTCGCGGCGCAGTAACAGCAGCAGGATGTAGGTGAGTACCGGAGCAGAGAACAACACCAGAATCAGTAGAACCAGGTAGGCGGTCGCGACCGCGACATCTGCCCCGGGCTCCGCCAGTGCACGTGCATACAGCACCACGACTATCGCTGCAGCCAAGGACTGGTGACCGACGATCATTCTCGGACTGTGAAAGGCTGCTATATAGCCTCCGTTCACAGCAAACCCTGCCGCACACGGCAATGCCACGAAGGGGTCAGCGAGCATCAGCAATGCTATGGACGTGCTCAGTTCGAGATACACGACGTACAACCGCGAGTAGTTTTCGGTGGGCCACGGCCCACGGATCCACAACACGCCGATCAAAGATCCAGCCCCCGCAAGGCCATAAGCAAGAATTCGACCGAGACCGTCCGGGACCCCTGCCGGAGTCAAGGTCGACAGAACACACAACGCCGCGTACAGAAACGACCAGGTGCCCAGCGCGCGCCGAGCGTCCCGCAGCAGCGGATTGGAGCGCTGGAATGCCGCGGTCCATGTGTGGCCAACGGGGTGAGACCACCACCGATCGATCAAGCTCATACGCGGGTAGAGCCTTCCGTGCGAGACACGATGTCACTAAAGCCCCATACGGCGTACGGGCCGACCATTCATCCGCAGTGACTGGGTCAACTATGACAGAGAACAGGTCTGCAAGTGTCCGAATCTATCCCACATTCGAAAAACATGCGCTCCTTCGCCTGTCAAGTCTGCAGACGCCGGAACTTGCTGCCATGAAAAACGATCGGAGAGATCTCACTCTGCACTTTGAGCGAGTGGATACGCATCAGCACAATGAGGTGGTCGCCGGCCGGAACCTGCTGGTCGATGGTGATATCCAGCCAGGCCGTCGCACCGCCGATAAACACGGCGCCCTGCTCGGTAGTTTCGATCTCCAGCCCGGCGAACCGATCGCCGGTTTTGGCCGCCAGTGCTCGAACGACGTCATTGTGTGCCTCACCGAGCACACTGACGCCGATGCGAGGGACCCCCTCGAGCTTGGGCCACGTCGAGGACGTGTTCTGGATGCAGACAGCGACGAGCGGCGGCTCGATCGAGACTGCGACAAAACTGCTCGCAGCGAGGCCCACAGGAACGCCGTCGATATCGGCTGCGATGGCCACGACGCCACAGGGAAACTGTGCGTAGGCCTGCCGAAGTGTGGCCTGGTCGAGATCGGTGTGCGTGAGCGTCATGCCGAGGCTCCCTTTCGTCTATTCGCCGCTGTGATGACGGATCTGCATCGCCGCGACACTGTCCACGATACGAGCGTGGGCGCCAAGAGTGCGAAACGGCCGAAAATCGGATGATTCGCTGTACGTCACGCCCTGGCAGGTGGCCAGGTTCTACTCGTCTTTCGGCGCCTCGGGGGTCGGCTGAACAGTCGGGGCCGGGGCCGTCTCGGTCTCGGCGGGCTTCGGTTCCGGTTCCGGTTCTGGTTCTGGTTCTGGTTTACGGTCCGGCTTGCGCTCCGGCTCCGGTGACTCGCATTTCACCACCGGAATCGGATCGTATTTGACGGTTCTCGTATCGCGCGAGATTTCATTGCCCGACGCGATATCGGTGACCACCCGCGTGTCGCTGGCGGTGAAGCCGGGTCCACCTTTCGAGGCTATGCACTGGTCGCCCGCCGGAAGTGTGATGGTGTTGGGCGAAGTCGGCTTCGTCCGCGGTCCGGTAGCAGATTCGACATCGACCGTCTTGGTGCCCCACAGCCTTACCGTCACATCGGAACTAGTAGCGAACGACTCGATCACCACACCTGTCTTCGTGGCATTGGTGAATTTCAGGTCGATCGCCCCCTCGAAGACCGTTGCTTCACGCGCCTCGGGATACCGACTGATGTAGTAACTGTGCTCGGTGTGGCCCGCATCTTCCATACCCCCGAAATAGGAGGCGTTGTACAGCGTCGTCGCGAACTGACTGATACCGCCACCGACCGCGCGGTCGGGACGACCGTGATCGATGATTCCGGACTCCACGAAACCCTGCGCGGTGCCGCGCGGGCCGGTATACCCGTTGAGCGAGAACGTGTCTCCTGGTTTCACCAATGCACCGTTCACCATATTTGCCGTGAGCCCGATGTTGACGCCGGACGCAGACTCGAAACCGCCGGTGGTGTACTCAGCGATCACTTCTTTGATTCCCAGTGCCTGTGCACCTTCGGTAGTGAGCGCCGGTGGGGCCGGCTCGTACACCGCTTCGGCAGTTCTCGCATCGGCCGACGCCAGCAGTAGCGGTAACTGCTCCAGAGTTTTCGGCCACTGCACCAGGTCACCGACGACGCCGGGGACAACCGCAGGAGCACCTGCTCCGAGCGCAAACGACGCATCCTTCGGCACGATCTCCGTCGACACGAGCTGAGGCGCCAGAACCGCCGTTGCAGCTTCCATGTCGTACCGCGCTACGAGTGCGCCGACGCCGTCAGGTTCGAACGAAAGCACATTCGACACGCGATCGGGAGCCAGAACCGCATCAACGTCGTTCTTGCCTTCGAACTTCACCGGCGCTGACACAGCGGGCATTGCGATTTCGGACAGGACACGATCGACCTCGTCCTGATGAACCGTTACATCGACAGTTTCAACCGGGAGTTCGACGGTTCCACTCGCCCACGTCGACTCGATGGTTGCGCGTGCGGACACCACGTCCACGGTCTGCCCGGGGGCAGGAGTGACCCTAACAGGAGTAGCCCCCTCGAAGATCACGTCGCCCTCAGCAGGAACTCGATCGATTTGGAGACGGATCTGCTCCACAGTTTCGTCGAGCGCGACTTCATCGACAGTCGATTGCACACCGATCTCACGGCCGACGAAGAACGAGGCAAGCCGAGTGAACGGATTGATCGGTTGCGCGCCCGCGCTATCGAGGGTGGCGTTCCAATCAACATCCAATCCAGCTGCTGCGGGCAGGAATTCGAGATCCTGACCTCCAGCGCGGACCTGTACCGGCTGCTCAACGCGCGGGCCGAGATCGGAACGCAGTCGGGCTTCCGCATCGTCGTGACCGAGTCCGCCGACCTCGATACCGGCTACGGTGACACCTCGGGGAACTGCGCCTTTCGACGACAACATGTCCGCGGTGTAGAAAACACCGAGCACGGCCACCACTGCGCCCGCTGTTACCGCGATCTTCATCCAAGGCATTTTACCGTCCCCGTCGAGCTGATCGCGCGACTCCGCCGCAGAAGGAACCACACGAACCGGCGAGTACGCCTTGTTGGCGACTGTAGGCGCGTCAGGATCGCCGAACTCCGAATGTGACGCAGGGGTCGACGCCTGCGGAGAAAAATCCGAGTACGCATGCGTCGGCGGGGCGTCGGAGTGACTGTTCGAGTCGAGCGGAGGCTGGGCGGGGCGCGATTCGTGGGTGAACAGTCCTTCAGCCGGCCGCTCGTCCGATGGCGGCTCGTCCGACCGTGGTGCGTCCGACCGTGGTTCGTCAGCAAAAGACTCGACTCGATCGTGTGCGGTCGACGGCCCTTCGGGATCTGCCAGTCCGCCGGCGGGCACAGAATGAGCCGAAGCTTCCGGCTCCGACGCTTCGGGCTCCCAAACCTCCGGCTGCCGAGCTTCGGGCTCGGACGATTGCGGCTCCCGGTCCGCAGACCTTGCACTTCCCGTGGCTACCTCAACCGGAGGGACGATGGGGATGGCCTCGGTGACCGCCTCATACGGCGGCACATCGACCTCGTAGGCTTCGTCGCCGTCGTGGGCACTGTCACCATCATGGGCACTGTCACCGTCATGGGCACTGTCACCGTCATGGGCACTGTCACCGTCATGGGCGCTGTCACCGTCATAGGCGTCATCGATCGCCTCCTGCGACGGATTCGGCTCATTGCCGTGCTTGCCCTTGTCGTCTCCACCGACGCTCACGTTCTCGATCCTCCCGAACCCCCGATAGTGCTACTCGACCCTCGTGGCAGAGCTTACGCATCCCATCGACAGCCGGACGCACGGTGCATATCGGGCGAAAAAGCCAGAGGCTCCACACTGTTGCCGGGTCGGGGGTCGGGCATCAGTGTGGAGCCACTACAACTATCGCCAAATATTGTGATGCGTTACAGCCGAACCAAAGATGTTCCACAAGATTCATTCAAAATTAAGGTCAGGCCGACTGCCCTTGCCATAGACCAGCCCCCTCCGACGAAGAGAGGACTGCGCTCCACGCGACAGTGATTGTCACTCAGGCGGCTGATCGACAGGGCCGAGCACTGCTGTACGGCCGGCAGATCCGTAAACCCCTCGCTAACGGATCCGCCGACCATGTGCCCCCTATGACGAGCGCGTTTTCACACGCTCGAAATTTGCGGAGTTCAGCGCTCGATGATGGCGGTGACGCCCTGGCCGCCGGCAGCGCAGATGGAAATCAGGCCGCGGCCGGATCCCTTTTCGGCCAGCATCTTCGCCAGCGAGGCGACGATACGGCCACCGGTTGCCGCAAACGGGTGACCGGCTGCCAGCGAGGATCCATTGACATTGAGTTTGCTGCGATCAATAGAACCGAGCGCACCCTCGAGTCCAAGGCGTTCCTTGCAGTACTCGTCGCTCTCGAAAGCCTGCAACGTCGCGAGCACGACCGATGCGAACGCCTCATGAATCTCGTAGTAATCGAAGTCCTGCAGCGTAAGCCCATTGCGAGCCAGCAGGCGCGGAATGGCGTACGTCGGGGCCATCAGCAGTCCGTCCTTGAACGAACTGTTGCCGTGGATGTAATCCACAGCCGCCGTCTCCGAGTCGACGAGGTGTGCCAATACCGGAAGGTTGCGTTCCGCGGCCCACTCGTCACTCGAGAGCAAAGCCGCCGATGCGCCGTCGGTGAGAGGCGTCGAGTTGCCCGCCGTCATGGTGGCGTCGCCCAGCTTGGTGCCGAACACCGGCTTGAGCGTCGACAGCTTCTCGACGGTAGACCCGGGACGCAGGTTGTCGTCACGAGTCAGTCCGAGGAACGGGGTCACGAGATCGTCGAAGAAGCCGCGGTCGTATGCGGCGGCCATGTTCTGGTGGCTCGCTGCGGCTAGTTCGTCCTGGTCCTCGCGGCGAATTCCGAACTCTTTGGTGGTCATGGCTGCGTGGTCACCCATCGACAGGCCGGTGCGCGGCTCGCCATTGCGTGGGATTTCGATTCCGAGCATCGAGGGCCGAACGCTTCCGAGCAGCTTGATGCGATCGGTCGTCGACTTCGCACGATTGAGCGAGAGTAGGAACTCGCGCAGGTCGTCCCCGACGCCGATGGGAGCATCCGAGGTGGTGTCGACGCCACCGCCGATTCCTGCATCGATCCGGCCCGACGCGATGGCGTCGCCGACTGCGATGACGGTCTGCAGCCCGGTCCCGCACGCCTGCTGCAGGTCGAAGGCCGGAGTGTAAGGACTCAGGGCACTGCCGAGAACCGTCTCGCGGGTGAGGTTGAAGTCGCGTGAATGCTTGAGCACCGCGCCGGCGGCGACCATGCCGAGACGCTCTCCCTGCAGACCGAAACGACTGACGAGGCCGTCGATGGTCGCGGTGAGCATGTCTTGGTTGGACGCCTGCGCGTACTTCTTGTCCGAGCGCGCAAACGGGATGCGGTTGCCACCGACGATTGCGACCGGTCGTAGCTGCTTGCTTGTCACTTGACGTCTCCAAACATCGTGGTCTCCAACATTGTGGAGAA
>JBBSSG010000002.1:0-67429 GCA_038242295.1 Mycobacteriales bacterium
TCGACGAGAAGGTTGCGCGCATCCACGTCGAGGCACTCGGTGGCAGTATCACCAAGCTCACCAAGGAACAGGCCGAGTACATCGGCGTCGACGTCGAGGGCCCGTACAAGCCCGAGCACTACCGCTACTGATCGACGTATCTACGGTGGGACAACTCTTCGTCATCGAGGGAGTCGACGGCGCGGGCAAGAACACGCTCGCCCGTCGGCTCGTTTCGGCGTGGGAACGCGACAACCTAGAGGTCGTACGCATCGGCTTTCCTCGTTACAACACGTCGGTGCACGCAGATCTCGCGGCGGAAGCTCTTCACGGCGAGCACGGTGACACCGCCGAGAGCGTGCACGCGATGGCATTGCTGTTCGCGCTCGATCGCCGGGATGCCGCGGAGATCATTCGGAAACAGCTCTCGCGCAACGATGTTGTTTTGCTGGATCGCTACGTGGCGTCGAATGCTGCGTATACGGCCGCGCGTGTGAAGCAGTCGGCAAACGGTGCGGCAGTCGAATGGATTCGCGGGTTGGAATTCGAGCGGTTCGGCGTGCCGGTACCTGATGTTCAAATCCTGCTCGATGTTCCCGTCGAGTTGGCTGCGCAGCGCGCAGCGTCCCGTGAGAACGAGGACGCTTCGCGGGCGAGGGACGCGTATGAGCGGGACGGTTCGCTTCAAAGTCGAACGTCGAGTGTCTACGGACAACTGGCGATGGGGAACTGGGTTTCGCCGTGGCGGGTCGTCGACGCGGGTGTCGACCCGGATCGACTCGCCGCCGAGTTGTTCAATCAGACACCTGGCGGCTCGGAAGTGACAACATAGGATAATGAAGCCTCGGATTCTAGTAGTCGACGACGATTCGGCCCTCGCCGAAATGCTCACCATCGTCCTTCGCGGCGAGGGTTTCGAACCGTTTGTTGTCGGTGACGGCACGCAAGCTCTGGCAGCGGTTCGCGAGAATCGACCCGATCTCGTTCTGCTGGATCTGATGCTTCCCGGAATGAACGGAATCGATGTGTGCCGTGTGCTGCGCGCGGATTCCGGTGTACCGATCGTCATGCTCACCGCCAAAACCGACACCGTCGATGTGGTCCTCGGACTCGAATCGGGTGCGGACGACTACATCATGAAACCGTTCAAGCCCAAGGAGCTCGTCGCCAGAGTTCGCGCCCGGTTGCGTCGTACCGAGGACGAACCAGCCGAATTGCTGTCGATCGCGGACATCGTCATCGATGTCCCCGCCCACAAGGTGAGCCGCGGTGATGAACTCGTATCGCTGACTCCTCTCGAATTCGACTTGTTGGTGGCCCTTGCTCGTAAGCCACGGCAGGTATTCACACGCGAAGTGCTACTCGAGCAGGTCTGGGGCTATCGGCATGCTGCAGATACTCGACTGGTGAACGTGCACGTGCAGCGTCTGCGAGCGAAGGTCGAGAAGGATCCGGAGAATCCCGATGTGGTGTTGACCGTGAGAGGGGTCGGCTACAAGGCTGGACCACCGTGATTTGGTTCCCTCGTTCGCGGCGAAAAATCAACGGAACGTTTACGCCGCTCCTGCGTTGGTTCACAACGCTCAGTGCGTCGATCGGCCAAACGTGGCGCCGATCGCTCCAGCTTCGAGTCGTGGTGTCGACACTGACATTGTCCCTGGTCGTCATCACGATTCTGGGTGCCGTTCTGACAGGCCAAATCACCGATCGTCTGCTGGAAGCCAAGATCACCGCAGCGACAGAGGAACTCGAACGATCTCGCACCACAGTCGAAGGTGCGCTGGCTGGCGCGGAGGACTCGACCGGTCTGAACGTGCGACTCGAACGTGCCCGTGCCCAGTTGACCAATCGGGATGTCGATGCCGGACAGACCGCAGGTTCGGCCGGCTCGTTCGATCCGGTCTTGATCGTCAAAGGTGACAGCGTTCGCTCCGATTCATCGGTTGGGCCGGCGGAACAGGTACCGCAAAGTTTGCGAAACTTCGTTCAGAAAAGTTTGATCAGTTGGCAGTACGCCACGGTTGCCGACTCGGAGCAGGGGGGGTACTCAGGGCCCGCGATCATCTTCGGTACCCCGACGGAATCCGACATCGCAGACCTCGAGCTGTATCTCGTCTTCCCTCTCGTCAGCGAGGAACGCACACTGTCGTTGGTGCGTGGAACGCTGCTGATCGGTGCAGTGGTGTTGCTCGTGCTGCTCGCGGCGATTTCCATGCTCGTCACCAGGCAGGTAGTGCTGCCCATTCGGTCTGCATCTCGGATCGCTGTTCGCTTTGCCGACGGCCGACTCAAAGAACGCATGCCAGTGCGTGGCGAAGATGACATGGCGCGATTGGCGATGTCGTTCAACGAGATGGCCGAAAGCCTGTCGAAACAGATCACCCAATTGGAAGAGTTCGGAAGTCTGCAGCGCAGGTTCACCTCCGACGTCAGCCACGAGTTGCGGACGCCGTTGACGACGGTACGGATGGCCGCGGACCTTATTCACGACGGCAGCGCAAACTTGGACCCCGCCTTGAGACGATCCTCGGAATTGTTGGTCAACGAATTGGATAGGTTCGAAACTTTGCTGGGTGACCTTCTGGAAATCAGTCGCCATGACGCGGGGGTGGCCGAACTGGCTGCCGAACAACTCGATCTGCGTATGTGCGTCCGGGCGTCGGTGTCCACGGTCCGTCATCTTGCGCGAGAGACTGGAACCGAAGTGATCGTCGACATGCCTGATCACGCCGTCATAGCAGAAGTCGATCCACGCCGGGTGGAGAGAATTTTGCGTAATCTGCTTGCCAATGCTCTCGACCATGGAGAAGGTAAGCCGGTGTTGATTCGCTTGCGCGCCAATGCTGATGCTGCAGCGTTGATCGTCCGAGATCAGGGGGTCGGCTTGCGGCCAGGCGAGGAGAAGTTGGTGTTCAATCGCTTCTGGCGCTCGGATCCCTCTCGAGTTCGACGCTCCGGTGGAACCGGTCTCGGACTGGCAATCAGTGTGGAGGATGCCAGACTGCACGATGGCAAGTTGGAAGCCTGGGGGGCGATCGGTGAGGGGTCGTGCTTTCGGCTCACCCTTCCTTTGGTCCGCGGACACAAAGTTATCGGGAGTCCTTTGCCTCTCAAGCCGACTACGAGGCGGTACACGCAGGGCCAGCCACTGCCGTCGTCTTCGGAAGCGCGCGAATTGGTGGCTGGGACATCCGACACTTCCTCGAAAGCACTAGCTGGACGTGCAACTCCGGAAGAGTCGGGACATCGGGAAACGGAACATCTGGCAGGGAAAGCCGGCAACGAAGCAACCGGGCAATCATGATGCGCTTTCGTCCCAAAGAAACCCTTTTCATCACGCTGATCGCGGTGGTTTCTTTGGTGGTCGGGTGCGCGAGCCTGCCCGAATCGTCGAGTCCGCAGGCCATCGGTTCGCTCACGGCAGGTGCCGCGTCGACGACACCCCCGCCACCTTCACCCGGACGCGAACCCGATCTACTCGTTCGAGATTTCGTCAGTGCGAGTGCCAGTTCAGGTAGCCGACATCAAGCCGCGCGTCAGTTTCTGACACCGAGCGCATCGAACGCATGGGACGACGGCGCCAAGACCGTAATCGCCGATAAAATCGACCTCCTCTACGGCCCGCGTACCGACACCGAGGCCGAGTACACCCTGCGGTCGAACACCGTGGGCATTCTGGCCCCGGGGGGCGACTACCAGGCCGGTGCGGGGACCGTCGACTCGACCATTCGGATGGTCAAGATCGACGGCGAATGGCGTATCGACGAACTACCCCCGGGGGTGGTGATAGATCGAGCGCAGTTCTTCAGTTCTTATCAGCGCAAGTCACTGTTCTTCGTCGACCCACTCGGTGCTGCTCTCGTGCCGGACGTGCGCTGGGTGAGCGGATCGACGGATCAGATGGCCAATCAGCTCCTGCAGTTGTTGATCGACGGACCGAAGCCGACGCTGGCGCCGGCTGTGTCGAACGAGTTGGCCCCCGGTGTCGGGGTGCGCGGCACGATCACGAAGGCCGATGGTCGCAGCAGTCAGGTAGGCGTAGGCGCCGGCGGGGTGAAGATCGATTTCGGCGGTCTTCAGGCGGTCGATCAAAAAAGCCGTGAACTGCTTGCAGCGCAGGTTGTCTGGACGTTGGCTTCGGCCGATATAGCTGGACCTTATGTTCTACTTGCCGACGGCCAGCCACTCGACGACGACAAACGCGACGGGTGGACGACGGCGGACGTCGAAGCTTTGAACCCGGCTGGTACTCCTGAGCCGGATGTGGGGCTCCATGCACTGGTCGGTGGTCGATTGGTCTCGGTCGACGACGCCGGTACGACGCCTGTGCCAGGCTATTTCGGCACTGTCGTCACACTTCGGTCGGCGGCGTTGTCGACCGATGGAACTCTTGTTGCGGGCGTCTCGGATACAGGGCGCCCGGCGCCGGAACCGTCGTCGACGTTGATGATCGGCGGGTGTGACAGCGGTGCTTTTCCCGTCGCGGAGGGGCAGTCGATCACGAGGCCGACGTGGGGGGTGGACAACAATGCGGCGTGGGCGGTCATCGACGGGACCAATGTGATTCGGGCAGCGCGTGACCCGACCAACGGTCAGGTGTCAGTGCTGCCGGTCGACGCCGCTGCGGTGACAGCGCTCGGTGCGAGGATCACCGATCTTCGACTTTCGCGTGATGGGGTGCGTGCAGCGCTGATCGTCGATGGGCTCGTTTACGTAGCAACTGTCGTTCGTCAAGCCAGTGGCCTGTACTCGCTCGTCTCGCCCAAAGCTGTCGCGAACGGACTCGGCAGCGATGCGTTGGCGCTCGACTGGAGTACCGGGGACACCATCGTCGTGGTTCGTATCGCGACGGATGTTCCGGTTGTTCAGGTGAACACCGACGGTTCGCGGCTGGACGCGCTGCCGAGTCGAAACCTCACCGCGCCGGTGTTGTCGGTGGATGCCTCGCTCGATACCGAATACGTGTCCGATTCCCGGGCGGTGTTTCAGTTGAACAACAATGATCCGGCCGGTGACAGGTACTGGCGCGAGGTGTCGGGGCTGGCGGGCGAGAAGGCGACGCCGGTCCTGCCCGGCTGAGTTCGTTCCGATCCTGTCGGATCCTGGAGCGATACTGTTCCGTGTGTCCGAGAAGATGGCGTCGCTGCTCGATCTTGTCCTACCGCGCGAGTGCGGGGGATGCGAAGCTCCGGGAACGCAGTGGTGCGGCCGTTGCGAGAATGCTCTGTCCGCGCCTCCGCTGGAGGTTCGTCCACGGGTAGATCCCGGCGTTCCATGCTGGGCACTCGGCTCGTACTCCGGTCCGCGACGGAGCGCGGTTCTCGCGCTGAAGGAACGCAATAGGCACGACCTTGCGAGACCCCTCGGTTTGGCGTTGGCGCGAGCGGTCGATCGGCTGCGCCTGTTGGGACACATCGATCCGCCCGAACTCGGTGATCTGTTTTTGGTTCCGGCGCCGTCGCGTGCGCGCGCGGCGCGTAGTCGCGGTGGAGATCCGGTCGAACGGTTCGCGGTTGCGGCTGCGATGGCCCTCGGGCCTGAACCGGTGTCGGTATCGGCGGTTCTTCGCATGGGCAGGGGCGCGCGCGATTCGGTAGGCCTCGGGGCCGCGGAGAGGGCGACGAACGTGGCTGGACGGATCGAGTTCGTCCGGCCCCGCAGACGGGGGCGGGGCGGGCCTGGCGACGGTACGTCCGTTCCGCGTGGAAGATCGATTGTGTTGCTCGACGATGTCCTCACCACCGGCGCCACAGCTCGCGAATCTGTATGCGTGCTAGATAATTACGGTATTCGAGTCGATTGCGTACTGGTAGTTGCATCGGTGTGAGAATTCACGACGAGTGGTCTGCTTCATCACGCAGATGCACCAATTTCAATTGAACAGTGGCACGCGAGCAGATGACCGACTAACGTCGCGGACACGTACCCGACAAGGTGCGAGCGACTTTCTGTATGTGGAGGTGATACGGCTGAACGAGATGCCGGTTGGTTCCCCACCCGGCATGAACACATGCCGCGTCGCGACTGCGGCGCTGTCGATATCGGGAGGCACGCGTGACGACCCCTTCATCAGCATCGGTTTTCTTCGACGAGAAACCTACGGAAGAGTCCACCAAGACCACTGCCGAGGTTGTGGTCAAAGGCCGCAACGTCGAAATTCCAGACCACTTCCGGGTGTATGTATCCGAGAAGCTCGCCAGGCTCGAACGATTCGATCCCTCCATTCACCTGTTCGACGTCGAACTGCAGCATGAGCGCAATCGAAGGCAAGCGAAGGCCTGTCAACGGGTGGAGATCACTGCGAAGGGCAAAGGGCCTGTAGTTCGTGCAGAGGCGTGCGCCGACAGTTTCTACGCTGCACTAGAGTCGGTGACCTCCAAGATGGAGAGTCGTTTGCGTCGTACCAAGGACCGCCGCAAGGTTCATTACGGTGAGAAAACTCCCGTATCGGTCGCCGAAGCGACAGCCGAGCTTGCCAAGGACGACAGTCTTGCAATCGATCCCGACATCAAACTCGATACCTTCGAGGACGAGGCGACCGGGCCTGGTCAGATCGTACGCACTAAAATTCACTCAGCCGCCCCGATGAGCGTCGATGACGCCCTGTACGAAATGGAACTGGTGGGTCATGATTTCTTCCTCTTCCATGACAGCGCGTCGGATCGTCCGTCCGTCGTCTACCGCCGCCACGCGTTCGACTACGGATTGATACGACTCACCTGAGCGCATCGAAATCGTCTCGAGCAGGCTCGACGTGGGATCCGATCCCAGGTCGAGCCTGTTTTGGTGTGGTGGGTTTATTGCGTACCGAGTAGCAACGCCTACCATGGATGCGTCAGGTCGACCACTGATGTTCGTTTCGGTGCCGTCGACCGGGTGAGTACACAGCCATTGTTAGCTGAATTACCGTAACCGAGGATCGAGGACGAAAAAGCCCGTGCCGTCGCTGTCGTTTTCCAAGCTGCTCCGTGTTGGCGAAGGTCGCATGGTCAAGCGGCTCAAGAGCATCGCTGACCATGTGTCCACCCTGTCCTCGGACGTCGAAAGCTTGTCCGACGACGAGCTGGGTGCCAAGACCGCCGAGTTCAAGAAGCGCTACGCCGCCGGTGAGTCGCTCGACGAACTCCTTCCGGAGGCTTTCGCCGTCGCACGTGAGGCGTCGTGGAGGGTGCTCTCTCAGCGTCACTTCGACGTTCAGGTGATGGGTGGTGCGGCTCTGCATTTCGGCAACATCGCTGAGATGAAAACCGGTGAGGGAAAAACACTCACCTGTGTTCTACCCGCCTACCTCAACGCTCTGTCCGATAGTGGCGTTCACGTCGTTACCGTCAACGACTACCTCGCCAGGCGAGATTCCGAATGGATGGGGCGCGTACACCGATTCCTCGGCCTGGAGGTCGACGTGATTCTGTCCGGGATGACGCCGGTCGAACGGCGCGCGGCGTACGCAGCGGACATCACGTACGGAACGAACAACGAGTTCGGGTTCGACTATCTCCGCGACAATATGACCCACTCGCTCGACGACCTGGTTCAGCGAGGTCATAACTTTGCCGTCGTCGACGAGGTCGACTCGATCCTCATCGACGAAGCTCGTACTCCTTTGATCATTTCCGGTCCTGCCGACGCATCGTCGAAGTGGTATGGAGAGTTCGCTCGGATTGTGCCGATGATGAAAGTCGACGTGCACTACGAGGTCGATATTCGTAAGCGAACGATCGGTGTCCACGAGGCGGGCGTGGAGTTGGTCGAAGACCAACTCGGTATCGACAACCTATACGAGGCCGCCAACTCACCGTTGGTGAACTATCTCAACAACGCCATCAAAACCAAAGAGCTCTACACCAAGGACAAGGACTACATAGTCCGCGACGGTGAGGTCATCATCGTCGACGAGTTCACCGGCCGCATCCTTGTCGGTCGTCGCTACAACGAGGGCTTGCACCAAGCGATCGAGGCCAAAGAGAAGGTCGAGATCAAGGCCGAGAACCAGACACTGGCCACCATCACCCTGCAGAATTACTTCCGGCTCTACGAAAAATTGTCGGGAATGACTGGTACGGCTCAAACCGAAGCCGCCGAGCTTCACCAGATCTACGGATTGGGCGTAATCCCCATCCCGACCAACAGGCCGATGGTGCGCGTCGACAACGGTGACCTCATCTACAAGACCGAGGAATCAAAGTTCGACGCCGTGGTCGCTGATGTCGTCGACCGTCACAGCAAGGGTCAGCCGGTGCTGATCGGTACCACGAGCGTCGAGCGGTCGGAGTACCTGTCCAAGCAGTTCACCAAGCGTGGCGTCGTCCACAGTGTCCTCAACGCAAAATTTCATGAGCAGGAAGCCACCATCGTCGCCGAAGCAGGTCGACTCGGTGCCGTCACCGTCGCCACAAACATGGCCGGTCGCGGCACCGACGTCGTGCTGGGTGGAAACCCGGACATCATCACCGACCTGTTGCTCCGCAAGCAGGGGTTGGATCCGACTACGACTCCCGAAGAGTACGAGACAGCGTGGGATACCACGCTGGAGACCGTCAAGAGCCAAGTGAAGGCAGACGCGGAGACCGTCCGCGAGGCCGGCGGCCTCTATGTACTAGGGACCGAGCGTCACGACTCTCGTCGTATCGACAATCAGCTCCGTGGTCGTTCAGGACGCCAGGGCGACCCGGGGGAGTCTCGGTTCTACCTCTCGTTGGGTGACGAGTTGATGCGGCGATTCAACGGTGGTGCACTCGAATCGATCATGACCCGACTGAACCTGCCCGATGATGTACCGATCGAGGCCAAAATGGTCTCGAAGGCCATCAAGAGCGCGCAGACCCAGGTCGAGCAGCAGAACTTCGAGATTCGTAAGAACGTTCTCAAATACGACGAGGTGATGAATCAACAGCGCACCATCATCTACGAGGAGCGTCGACGCATCCTCGAAGGCGCTGATATGGAGGGCCAGGTCGAGGGCATGATCACCGACGTGATCACGGCCTATGTCAACGGCGCTGCCTCGGAAGGCTACGTCGAGGACTGGGATCTCGAGCAGTTGTGGACCGCTGTGAGGACCCTGTATCCGGTCAGCGTGGACCACAAAAAACTCTCGCACGAGAACGAGTTCGGGGAAAAGAGCGATCTGAGCCGCGAGGAATTGCTGGAAGCCTTGCTCTCGGATGCGCGCGCGGCCTACGCGACCCGGGCGAGCGAGATCGAGGAGATCGCCGGAGACAACGGCATGCGAGAGCTGGAACGTCGAGTTCTGCTCTCGGTTCTCGACCGCAAGTGGCGTGAGCACCTGTACGAGATGGATTACCTCAAGGAAGGTATCGGTCTGCGTGCGATGGCGCAGCGCGATCCGCTGGTCGAGTATCAGCGCGAAGGCTTCGACATGTTCCGGGGCATGCTCGAGGGTCTGAAGGAGGAGTCCGTCGGATTCCTGTTCAATGTGCAGGTGGAAGCGACTGCAGCTCCGACCGGTCCAGCGGTAGGCGCAGGTCTGGCTGTGGCGCCGGGCCTCGCATCGCCCGTTGGTGGAGGAGCGCCACAGCCCAATCCAGCAGATCAAACAAATTCGGCCGCACAAGCAACGGCTCCCGCGCCGAGATCGCGACCAACGCAATCAGTGGCGCCACAGCCGAACGGCGAAGCGACCTCAGCCCCGAGAGCGCTTCGCGCAAAGGGACTCGACGACCAGCGGGAGGATCAGCGATTGACATTCTCGGGCCCCGATGAAGATGGGGGCACTGCCGTTCGACGCTCGAATACACCCTCTGCGTCCGAGGCTGCTGAAGGTGACGCAGCGTCAGGCACACGCCGTGAGCGTCGCGAGGCCGCGCGAGCACAGGCGAGGCCGTCGAAGTCTTCACGTTCGAAGCGAAGGCGCTGACGGAGCACGCTTCGTCTCGCTAGTCAGCCGACGCGGAGCGAGGTAATCGTCCACCCCGTGCAGCGCGCCCCGGATTTGTATTCGAGGCGCGCTGCTACGGCGAAGATCCGCGAGCCGCGCGCGTACGTACCGAATACCTCAGCTGCATTGTGCGATGTCCGGCTGAGATGAACTCGGCGCAACGACGCCGGGCCGAGTCGGCGCCCCGGAGTGTGGGTTTTGACGATGGTCTTCACTGATTCGATGACGTTGGGAGAGAACATTTTTCCCAACCTGTCGGCTGGGCGTCGACGATCGAGAACCTCGAGTAGCAACCGCAGTGCTTGTTCGGCGCCGCGTCGTGCGTCGTCGGGTACCGCAGCCGCCCTAGAGTTCCCGGCTCCGGCGCGAGACCGAATGTTTCTTCCGGTCTCCGTGTGGCGTTCGGTGCTGACATTGCACTGGGTACCGACACCGTGGTGGGTGCCGACACTGCGAGGAAACGGGCGTCGTCGTCGGTCCGTCGTTCCGGATTGCGGCGCGAGTCTGCTGACGGCAATGCTCTCGCAGGAACGGTCGAGCTGGGAACAATCCGAGACAATCGGCGGCTCGAATGGGCGTGCCCGAGCTAAGAATGTGTGATGTTCTGACTCGTTGGTACTCTCCACGATGACCCTGCTTTCGATCGGGACCTGTTATTGATTGAGACGAAACGGTGCCGGGTTCGGTTCCACTGGAGCAGAGTCGGGTGGCTGTAGCCTTTCCTTCGAAGTGAGTGGATAGTCTCGGATTGCCGAGAATTAGTCGGACATTTGGCGAGTAAGGACGAGGGACCGGTACACGCGATGGTGAACAGGCTGACTACTCAGGATGCGTCGTTCTATTTTCTCGAGGGCAGCAGTACGCCGATGCATTTGGGGTCGCTAGCAGTCTTCCGAACCCCGAGGAGCGGTTTTAGTTACGAGAGCTTGCTGTCTCTCGTCGAGCAACGACTTGTTTTGGTACCGAGGTACCGAAAAAAGGTTCGTGAAGTTGCGTTCGGGCTGGCGCGTCCGGTGTGGGTGGACGATCCGGAATTCGACATCACGTATCACATTCGGAGATCCGCTCTACCCACGCCCGGCGCGGACGACCAGCTGCATGATCTGGTCGCAAGGCTGACGTCGCGTCCGCTCGATCGCACCAGACCGCTGTGGGAGATGTATCTCGTCGAGGGTCTGAGTAAAAACCGGTTCGCAATATTCACCAAGACGCATTCCGCGCTGGTAGACGGCGAGCATGCACTCGAGATCGGCCAGGTGATTCTCGATGCTAGCAAGAGTCCACCCGAGATGGCCGAAGAACTGTGGATGCCTGCACGTGAGCCGAAGGAATCGGCGCTGGTAATCGACGCGATCACCGATATGATCGTCCAACCGAGCGAGAGCGTCGAGGTTTTTCGTGGCGCGGCGGCCAACATCGCTGGCACCGCCGGCGGGGTCCTGAAGGTAGTGGGGAAGGTACTCGCTGCCGTCCGCACTGCGGCGCAGACCGCACCGTCGAGTCCATTGAATGCGCCGATTTCGCGGAACAGAAGATTTGCTGTCGCGAAGACCGAACTGGCCGACTACCGGAAGATTCACAATCGCTTCGACTGTTCGATCAACGACGTCGTGCTCGCTGTGGTGACCGGCGCGCTGCGAAACTGGTTGCTCTCCCGCGGCGAGCCCGTGACAGAATCGTCGGCCGTGCGAGCGATGGTACCGATGTCGGTGTACGTCTCGGACGAGCGTGCCGGGTACGACGAGTACACCGACCGGCTTACCGGTGAACCCGAGTCGAGGGTTCAGAACGCAGAGGGTGGGGACGTACTCGCGACCTCTCGCAGCGAGGTCTCGTCATTCCTCGTCGATCTTCCCGTGGGCGAGCCCAACGCGGTGGTTCGGCTGTCGCAGATCGCGCACGCCACCGCCGCACACTCCAAGCAGTCTCCCGGCGTCACGGCAAACACACTGATGCGGATTTCGAGCTTTGCGCCGGCAACCTTGCATGCGATGAGCGCCCGAGCGGGGAGCAGACTGTCTCAGCGGCTGTTCAATTTGATCATCACCAATGCGCCGGGTCCGCAGTTTCCCTTGTATGTCGGTGGTGCACGCATGTTGGAGATGTTCCCGATATCGCCACTGTTCGAGAACCAAGCATTGAGCATCGGCCTGACCTCGTACGATGGGTTCGTGTGTTTCGGTCTCAATGCCGACCGAGGGGCTATGCCGGACGTCGATGTTGTCACCGCATTGCTTCTCGAGTCGCTCGAGGAGCTCGTCGACGCCAGCAACGACTCGAGAGTGTGAGGTATCCGGGGTGAGGGTGTTTGTACCGGCCACAGTGGCCATGCTGCGCACACTGGTAGCAGATGGGGAGTTTCACCCGGTCAGTCGGACGGCGTTCGCCGTGACACCGAGGCTGCGGGAGGCGTATTCGTCCGGTGATGACGAAGAGCTAGCGGAAGTAGCGATGAACGAGGCCGCACGCGCGTCGTTGCGTCTTATTGCCGCGGCTGCCGAAGACGAGCGAGAAGATGGCGTCGTCGAAGTCGGTGTATTCAATCGCCGGGCGGTGATCGCGGCCGATGTCGATGATCCAACACTTCGGCCGGATCTGGACGACGCGGTGGTTCGATTGAAGGAACCATTGCGGTTGGATCAGGTCGCGTCGGTTCACGTGGATCTCGAGGCTGCGGAGTCTGCAGTCATGGCTGCTGTGGCGGTGGTCGATGCCGCAGATATGGGTGATCCTGACGCGGAATTCGCCCTCGGCGATGCCGAAGACCATATCCTTGCTTGGTATGCCACTCAGGAACTTCCGTTCCTTCTGGAGTTTCTGTAGGTAGCAGACTGTTCAGTAACCTACGGTAGCGTAACTTAGAATACGCTTGAAGTCGGTAGGACTGCAGGCTGAAGAAGTTGTCTCGAGCGAGGGGATGAACCACCGGATGGATCTCAAGAAGTGGCTGGAAGCGCCGGCCTCGGATGTTTCTGCACCGAAACGGCCGAAGCTCAATATGCTGCGTGGCGCGATTACCAGAATCACCACACCACTGCTTCCTGACGATTACCTGCACCTCGCGAATCCCTTGTGGTCTGCGCGCGAACTGCGCGGCCGCGTCGTCGAGGTGAAAAAAGAAACTGCGACGGCCGTGACGTTGGTGATTCAACCCGGATGGGGCTTCAACTTCGATTATCAGCCGGGGCAGTACATCGGAATCGGTTTGCACCTCAAAGGTCGGTGGCATTGGCGCTCCTACTCGCTGACGTCGGCGCCCAACTGGGACGAAAAACTGATCTCCATCACAGTGAAGGCCATGCCCGAAGGCTTTCTCTCGAGTCATTTGGTCGGCGGAGTTCCACAGGGCACCATCGTTCGGCTCGCGGCTCCGAAGGGTAACTTCGCGCTGCCGACGCCTCCGCCGGAGAAAATTCTGTTCTTGACTGCAGGCAGTGGAATTACGCCTGTCATCTCGATGCTGCGTGCGCTGGATCGTCATCAGGACATGCCGGACACCGTGCACATCCACTCGGCTCCTACCAAGGACGAAGTGATGTTCGGCGACGAGTTGACCGCGATCGCCGAGGGGCATCCGCAGTTCACGTCCCACATCCAGTTGACTCGCGCCGATGGAAAGTTCGCTCTTTCCTCCCTTGACGAGCTCTACCCGGATTGGCGTTCGCGTGAGACCTGGGCGTGCGGTCCGGCTGCATTGCTCGAGGAGATCGAGCGGGTGTGGAAGAAAGAGAAGATCGAGGACAAGCTTCACCTGGAGCGTTTCGAGATTGCCCGAGCCGATACATCCGGCAAGGGCGGAAAAGTGACGTTCTCGAAGTCGGATCGGTCCGCCGATGTCGACGGCGCCACCAGTCTTCTGGACGCCGGCGAGAAAGTGGGTGTCCAGATGCCGTTCGGTTGTCGGATGGGCATCTGCCAAACCTGCGTGGTTCCGCTGACTGCCGGGCATGTCATCGACCTGCGTTCAGGCAAAGAGCACGGTGAAGGCGACCGAATTCAGACCTGCATCTCGGCTGCCGCGGGCGACTGCACGTTGGAGCTGTAAAGGCGCTGAAAGTGCGGGAGCACACACCGATCACTCAGTAAGTTCGGTTATTATCGAGGCGGCGCCCTGTCGCGAATATCCAGTTCGGGCGCTCGCAAGTCGGGCACTCGTAAGCCGGGCACCGCCTATAACTCTGGAGGACCACGATGGCCATTACGGACATCAAAGAGTTCGCGCACCTTACCGAAGAAGACTTGAATGCCTTCGGTCGCGAACTGGACGCGGTACGCCGCGACATCGAGGATTCCCGTGGGGAGCGGGATGCAACCTACATTCGTCGAACCATCAGGCTTCAACGTTGCCTCGAGATCGGTGGACGAGCCGTGTTGCTGGGCAGCAAGTACCGACCGGCCTGGCTGGTCGGTGCTGGGCTGTTGAGCGTTGCGAAAATTATTGAGAACATGGAACTCGGGCACAACGTGATGCACGGGCAGTGGGACTGGATGAACGACCCGGAGATACATTCCGTGTCGTGGGAATGGGACCAGACAGGTCCCTCCGAGCAGTGGAAACGCGCACATAACTACTCCCACCACATGTATACCAACATCGTCGGAATGGACGACGACATCGGCTTCGGCATTCTCCGAATGACACGGGACGAGCCGTGGAAGCCGATAAATCTACTGCAGCCCTTGGCGAACGTACTTCTCGCTACCACGTTCGAGTGGGGAATTGCGCTGCACGACCTCGACTCGAAGAAGGATCTGGACGGAGACCACATCCCGTCGTTCTGGAGGTCCTCGGCGAACCGCCAATTCGTCCGCAAGATTGCTCGTCAGGTGGGCAAGGATTTCGTGCTCTTCCCGGCGTTGACCGGGCCTGCGTGGAAAAGCACACTCACCGCGAACGCGACAGCCAACCTGGTACGGAACCTGTGGGCGTACGCGGTGATTTTCTGTGGTCACTTTCCTGACGGTGCCGAGAAGTTCACGATGGGCCAGTTCGAAACTGAAACCCGCGCAGAATGGTATCTACGCCAGATGCTGGGCAGTGCCAATTTCGATGCCGGCAAGGTCATGGCATTCATGAGCGGCAACCTGTGTTATCAAATCGAACATCACATGTTCCCGGATTTGCCGAGCAATCGGTATAAGGAAATCTCCGTGCGAGTTCACGAGTTGTGCGAGAAGTACGACTTGCCTTATACGACGGGGTCGTTGGGTAAGCAGTATTTGCTCGCACTTCGCACGATTCACAAGTTGTCACTGCCTGACCGGTGGTTGCGTGCGACGTCGGATGATGCTCCCGAGACGAGTTCCGAGCTTCGCTTCCGGAACGGTGAGGCGCCCGTCGTACACGCGTTGCGAATCGATCCGTTGACAGGACGGCGCCGCGGCCTACGCTCTGCGATTACCGAGGCGCGGGTGACCTTGCGAAATGCGAAGAAAGAAGCGAAGCGGCAGGGGAAGGTGCTTCGGCAAGCGCCGCGCACTCGCATGAGTTCTCTCACACCTACGCAACCGTAACCTACGGAGCAGTAACCTACGGTAGGCTACTTTAGCAACGTTGCTCGAAATGCACACCTATACGACTGCCAGGAGGGCTGTAACCCATGGCGATTTCGGAGATAAAGGAATACGCACATCTGACCGAAGCCGACGTCGAAGCGCTTGGTGTCGAGTTCGACGCTATCCGACGCGATATCGAAGCTTCGCGCGGTAAACGTGATGCCAAGTACATTCGCAATACGATTCGTCTGCAGCGAACTCTCGAAATCGCTGGACGCGCGGTGCTGTTCGGCAGCCGCAAGCGTCCGGCTTGGCTGCTCGGAGCAGGTCTGCTCGGTACCGCAAAGATCATCGAGAACATGGAGATCGGCCACAATGTGATGCACGGTCAGTGGGACTGGATGAACGATCCAGAGATCCACTCGACCTCGTGGGAGTGGGACAACACAGGTCCCTCTGCGCACTGGAAGCAGACCCACAACTACATCCATCACAAGTACACCAACATCGTCGGAATGGACGACGATGTTGGCTACGGTCTGCTTCGTGTCACCCGCGATCAGCGTTGGAAGCCGTTCACAATCGGTAACCCGGTCTACAACCTGCTATTGCAATTGTTCTTCGAGTACGGCGTCGCTGCGCAGCACCTCGAGCTCGGCAAGGTGGCCCAAGGCCGCATCCCGCGTGAGGAATTCGAGAAGAAGCGTCGCGAGGTGCTCGAGAAGGTCGGCAAGCAGCTCGCCAAGGACTATGTCGTCTTCCCGGCCTTGACCGGTCCGGCGTGGAAGAGCACGATGACAGCGAATCTGGTTGCAAACATGATTCGGAATGTCTGGACGAATACCGTGATCTTCTGTGGCCATTTTCCCGACGGAGCCGAGAAGTTCACCAAGTCCGATATGGAAGGTGAGACGCAAGGTCAGTGGTACTTGCGTCAAATGCTCGGGAGCGCAAACTTCGAAGCAGGTCCGGTCATGGAGTTCATGAGTGGCAACCTGTGCTACCAGATCGAGCATCATCTGTTCCCTGATCTGCCTAGCAATCGACTACGTGAGATCAAGTTCCGAGTGTTGGAGATCGCCGAGAAGTACGATTTGCCTTACACCACAGGCTCCATCGGTAAGCAGTACCTGTTGTCGTGGCGAACCATCGCAAAATTGTCTCTTCCGAACAAGTACCTCAAAGCCACTGCGGACGATGCGCCGGAGACCGCGTCGGAACGCAAGTTCGGTGTTAGCGGCGGTGTACTGACAGTCGACCCGGTGACTGGCGAGCGTCGCGGTCTGCGCACTGCGATTGCGGAAACGAAAAAGCCGAGCGGGATTCGCACACTGTTCGCGAAGGCTTCTCAATAAGTTTTGATCGAAAAGCACACGACGCCTGGCTGTTTCACTGCCAGGCGTCGTTTGTGCGTACTGCTTCGAGTAAACTGCGCACTGCTTGAACTCGTCTGTGCGCGTCCCCGGCCAATTCGTCCAGCGCGCATTCCGGGTCGGCGGGTGGTCCGAGATGAGTGCAACCACGCGGACATTCTTCGATCGCCACTGCCAGGTCGGAGAACGCCGCGACGACATCCACCGGCGAAATATGAGCCAAGCCGAACGAGCGGATGCCTGGAGTATCGACGACCCAGCCGCCGCCGGGAAGCGGTAGCGCCACCGACTGCGTAGATGTGTGACGCCCCTTGCCGACGCCCGATACGACGCCGGTCGCGCGGTGTGCGCTCGGAACTAGTCGGTTGACGAGAGTTGATTTACCGACACCTGAATGTCCGATCAACGCGGTGAGCCGGCCATTCAGAGTGGCTGTCAGTTCGGTCAAGTCCTCGCTCTGGCCTGCTAAAACTACTGGCACGTCCAGATCGGCGAACGCTGCGGTGAACTCCTTCGGATCGGCGAGATCGCTTTTGGTGAGGCACAGGATAGGCGTCAGGCCGCCGACGTAAGCAGCAACGAGGGCACGTTCGACGAATCCAGTTCGCGGCGGCGGGTCGGCGAGAGCTGCGACTATGAGAAGTTGCTCGGCGTTGGCGACGACGACCCGCTCGAATGGGTCGGTGTCGTCAGCGGTGCGGCGCAGTACAGTTCGACGCTCAGCGACGCGCACGATTCGAGCGAGAGTGTCGATTTTGCCGGACAGGTCACCGACGATGCTGACATCGTCACCGACGACGATAGGTGTGCGACCGAGTTCCCGGGCTCGCATGGTGACGACGGGACGATCTGGATCCCCGTCCAGCACGCATCCCCACCGACCGCGGTCGACCGAGACCACCATCCCGGTCTTCGCATCGGCATGCTCGGGCCGTGTCTTCGTCCGGGGCCGTGAACTTTTGCCCGGGCGAATCCTTACGTCCGATTCGTCGTAGCGGCGTTGCGTCAGGAGGAAGTCCCTCTCTCGGTGGGGTAAGAAGACGAGTTTGCGAGCATACCTGCCCACAACTGCTCGAATCCGGGAAGTGTCTTCGACGTTGTGTCAATGTCGTCGACCTCGACGCCGGGCACTACAAGTCCGATAATTGCGCCTGCCGTCGCCATTCGGTGATCGGCATAGGCGTGCCACAGCCCGCCGCGAAGTGGTGCCGGTGTGATCTCCAGTCCGTCTGACGTCTCGACGGCTTGCCCCCCGAGCCCACGGATTTCGGCTGTGAGCGCTGCGAGTCGATCCGTTTCGTGGCCGCGAAGGTGTGCGATTCCGCGAAGCCTCGATGGGCCGTCGGCGAGAGCAGCGAGAGCAGCGACGGTGGGAGTGAGCTCGCCGACCTCATGCAGATCGATATCGATGCCCATCAGCTTATCCGGTCCGCGCACGACGAGCGCGCCGTCGTCGAAGCCCACCTCCGCGCCCATGGACGCGAGAAGGCCGCGGATGGCATCCCCGGGCTGGGTAGTTTCCCTCGGCCAATTCGCGATACGTACTTGCCCCGCGGTGACAGCCGCAGCGGCAAGAAAAGGGGTGGCGTTCGACAGGTCGGGTTCGACGATCCACTCGACCGGGGCAATCGCGCCCGGGTGTACCTGCCACGTATCGGCGGTGCTGTTCTCGGCGGGAGTGTCGACGCGGACGCCGGCTCGCCTGAGCATGTCGACAGTCATGTCGATGTGCGGCATCGAGGGCACCGGGTCTCCAACGTGGTGGATGGTGATGCCCTCGTCGAACGCCGCTGCGGACAGCATCAGTCCGGATACGAATTGCGAGGATCCCGAGGCGTCGATGTGCACAGCGCCGCCGCGCAGACGCCCAGATCCACTGACGGTGAAAGGAAGTGAGTTTCCGTCTATCTGCGCACCGATAGCCCGCAAGGCATCGAGAATGGTGTCCAAAGGCCTTGTCCGGGCCTGCTCGTCGCCATCGAACGCGACGAGGCCTGACGCCAGAGTCGAGAGCGGAGGTACAAACCGCATGACGGTCCCCGCGAGTCCGCATTCGATACTGCCGCCGTGCAGGGGCGCTGGGGTGACGGTGAGCAACGTCGGATCGGCCGGGTCGATGTCGATCCCGATCCCGATTTCACGCAGGGCGTCGATCATCAGATCGGTATCACGGCTGCGCAGAGTCCCCGCCACACTCGACCGGCCGGTCGACAGTGCGGAGATGATCAATGCGCGGTTGGTGATTGATTTGGATCCGGGCAAGGCGACCGTCGCATGGACGGGCGCGGACGTCGATGGCGCTGACCAGTTACTCACCTGACCATCTTCGCTCATCGGTTGTCATTGCGCTGCGACGGGAGCGGCCATCGCTCCGGTGAGGCGTACGAGTTCGCGTGGATCGATCTCGATTTCCATTCCCCGCCTACCTCCGCTGCAGAGCACTAGGTCCCAGGCGAGCGCCGATTCCTCGATCACGGTCGGAAGCGGCCGCTTCTGACCGAGTGGTGAGATGCCGCCGAAAATGTAGCCAGTGGAGCGCTCCACCTCGGTCCGCTCAGCCATGACTATCTTGCGGGTGCTCAGTACCGTCGCCGCGGTTCTGAGCGACAAACTCATCGTGACGGGCAGAACGACGACGGCGAGGGTGCTATCGGCACGCTTGACAACCAGGGTCTTGAGAACTTGTTCTGCGGCAACGCCGAGGCTCCGGGTGAGGGCGGCAGCCGCTTCGGCCCCATAGGAATGCAGGCGGGGATCGTGATCGTAGAAATGAACTCGATGGGCCACCTTCTCCTCGATCAGCCTCGAGACGGCTGGTGTGGAAGCGGCGACCATTTAGCCCACTGTACCGAGAGCGGAGACGAGGTCGGCGAATTTCAGGGAACACGTGGCGCCGCGCCGGTGTTCAAGGAACGTAAGTAAGCAATGAGGAAGGAAGGGATCGGCTGTGGCGGTGACAACACCAGAGCGTGGCGTTCGCACTCATGCGATCTACGTGAAAGAGCTGACGAAGCCCGCGGTAGCCTGGTCGGACAAGGCTACGAGAGGGATCAGCGTGGACGAAGCAGAGCGCCCGGCGCGAACGGCAGCTGAAACTGAGATGGAGCTTACCGAGCGTTTCGAGCGTGATGCGCTTCCGATGCTCGACCAGCTCTACGGCGCTGGTTTGAGGATGACGCGCAATCCGGCGGACGCCGAGGATCTTGTGCAGGAAACCTACGTCAAGGCGTACACGGGTTTCAGGTCGTTCCGTGAGGGAACAAATTTGAAAGCCTGGTTGTACCGGATCCTGACGAACACTTACATCAACTCCTACCGCAAGAAACAGCGCCAGCCCGCGCAGTATCCGACTGAGGAAATCACGGACTGGCAGTTGGCCGCCGCGGCCGAACATACGTCGGCTGGACTTCGTTCTGCCGAAGTCGAGGCACTCGATGCGCTCCCGGACGACGACATCAAAGCCGCATTGCAGTCGCTTCCCGAAGACTTCCGTATGGCTGTGTACTACGCCGACGTCGAAGGATTTCCGTACAAGGAAATCGCCGAGATCATGGGAACCCCCATCGGTACGGTCATGTCGCGTCTGCACCGCGGGCGTAAGCAATTGAGAGGTCTGCTCGCCGATGTGGCCCGTGAACGAGGGTTCAATCGGAACGGTGCGGTGGATATGTACGAGCAGGAGGTTTCGAAGTGACATCGGATCCAGGGCGCAGCGAGTTCGAGAAGCTCGACTGCTCGGCCGTGATCGCCGATGTCTGGCTGATGCTGGACAACGAGTGCGACGAGGCGAGTAGGCAACGGCTCCAGCGTCACGTAGACGAGTGCGGCTCGTGCTTCGCTGCCTACGGCATCGAGGAGAAAGTAAAAAGTCTTATCAGTCGCAAGTGCGGCGGGGACCATGCTCCAGCAGGTTTGCGCGCGCGGCTCAGCGTGGAGATCAGGCGGACGGTTCTCATCAAGCAGTCTGAAACCGACTAGTTCTGGCGCGTAGTCGACACAGAGATTTGACCGCGAAGTATGCACTTCCCGGTCACTTCTCGTCTTGGCATCGTCTCAGCAGCCCGGACGTTTGCCGTGGTTTGCCTTGTTGCCCTTACGACTGCGCTTCTTGCGCCCACGCTTACCCATGATGTGTTCCTCTCTTTCCAATTCACTACAGTCTTTCACGTGGGATCGTCCGTGCCTGCATGGGAGGTCCGATCCGGTACGAAGAGAAGCGGTGTGCAGCGCCGTACGAGAGGAGCTTCCATGGCCGAGGATGTACGCGCAGAGATGGTGTCCACCGTTTTTCAGATACTCGTGACCGAAGGTGAGAGCGTGGTCGTGGGCGATACATTGGTGATTCTCGAGTCGATGAAGATGGAGATACCGGTGCTGGCCGAGTCCGAGGGCACCGTCACGACAATCGGCGTACAGGTGGGCGACGTGATCCAGCAGGGCGATCTCATAGCCGTCATATCTTGAGCCGTTCGAAACGTATTTGACTGTGTCGACTCTGAGCGATCTTCTCGCCGAGCACACGGACCTGCCAGGAGATGCCGTCGATCACTTGCAGAGGGTGGTCGGGGAGTGGCAACTTCTAGCCGATTTGTCGTTCGCCGACCTGCTGTTATGGGTGGGCACGGCAGACCTCCAGGAGTCGCCCGACGCACAGGTTCTGTGCGTCGCCCAATGCAGACCCACGACTGCTCCGACTGCCTTCACCGAGGACATGGTCGGGGTGAGGGTGTCAGAATCTCAGCATCCCACTGTGATGGATTGCCTGCTCACTCGGTCGATCGTCGGCGGCATCGGATCCGACACCGAGAGCGTGCCGGTTCGATGCGACGGACATGTCATTGCTGTGCTCACCCGTGATACCAACTCCAATCGCCAGCGACCTCCCAGTGCGCTCGAGATCGCGTATCGAGACTGCGCAGACGACTTGAGTTCAATGATCAACGAAGGCACGTTCCCCACGCCGATGGAACGGACCGATGTCCACTCATCGCCCCGCGCGGGTGACGGATTCATTCGCCTCGACACCGAGGGGCGGGTGGTCTATGCCAGTCCGAACGCGATGTCCGCGTATCACCGGATGGGACTCGCCACCGAACTGTCCGGCCGTGACCTGGCCTCGGTGACCCGCTCGTTGATCACCGACCCGTTCGACTCGCAGGATGTCGCCGATCACATCCGAGCCTCGATTACCGGGAGCGAAGGGTATCGAATGGAGGTCGATGCGCGCGGTGCGACAGTGTTGATCCGCACTTTGGCTCTTCGCCCCGGGAACCTGTCAGTCGGTGCCATCGTGCTCGTCCGAGACGTTACCGAAGTCAAGAGTCGAGATCGGGCGTTGCTGAGTAAGGATGCAACGATCCGAGAGATCCATCACCGGGTGAAGAATAATCTTCAGACGGTGGCTGCTCTACTCCGCTTACAGTCTCGACGCCTCGAGAACGAAGAAGCGCAGATCGCGCTGGCAGAATCCGTCCGCCGCGTGATCTCGATAGCGCTCGTACACGAGATGCTGTCGATGTCCGTAGACGAGGAGGTCGACCTCGACGAGATAGTCGATCGCTTGGTGCCGATCATGCTCGATGTGGTGACCGTCAATCCGGGCGTACGCGTAGTCCGCGATGGCAAGCTCGGTGTATTTTCCGCCGAGCGTGCGACGCCTTTGGTGATGGTGTTGACCGAACTCGTCCAGAACGCGATGGAGCACGGCTTCGATGCCGGGGCCGAGGGCATTGTGCGGATTTCTGCGGACCGATCGGCTCGATGGTTGGACGTGGTCATTCACGACGACGGGTGTGGGTTACCCACCGACTTCTTGTTGGAGGAGTCCGAAGGGCTCGGCTTACAAATTGCTCGCACGCTGGTGTCGGCCGAATTGAATGGTTCTTTGGGGTTGAATCCGGCGGTCGGCGGCGGAACCGACGCATCGTTGCGGATACCACTCGGAAGACGCGCCGCACGCCTGTAGGGCAGATATGGTATGGCTTGTAGAAATAGTAAAGAACCCGGTCTCCCTGGATAGGGAAACCGGGTTCTCCAAACTCGTCTAAATCACTCCAACGCGTCCGCGGTGTTCAAGCTCAGACAGAACTCCGCGCACGTGTGCGAGCATTACGACGCTTCAGTGCGCGACGCTCGTCTTCGCTCATTCCACCCCACACACCGGCATCCTGGCCGGACTCGAGTGCCCAGGACAGGCACTCAGCGGTGACGGGGCACCGCGTGCAGACGACTTTGGCATCGGCGATCTGTGCGAGAGCCGGACCACTGTTTCCCACTGGAAAAAATAGTTCCGGGTCTTCGTCACGACAGATTGCGTTGTGGCGCCAGTCCATCCTCTGCTCCTTACCGGACGCCTAAGCGCCGTTTCGATTCATGTCTCAGTATTGTTCGGGCTGTTGTTCACTCGTGCGTATGCGAGTGTTTCCGCACTGTTGCTTGTGAATGCTTTCACGAACTTAAGGGAAGTCAATAGATACCGAGTGACCGTGGTCAAGCTCACTCTGTTACGCTCTGTTAAACGTCCTGTGCTCCTTTGTACCCTGCTTAGAGCGTTTTCGCTCGCATTATTTCACGAAGAGTGCTGTGACGAGCCCCATGTCAGGGATACATCACTACAGGCGACAAATCCCACTGTGCATGTGCATGTGCATGTGCCTAGCTCTGCCGAGTCGGAGCGATAACTTCCAGTGCTGAGGGCGTGGAGAAGAACTCGGCCTCCGTGCGCTTGCCGAGATAGTCGCCGTCCATTTGCAGACCGATGGGTTCGCTGGAGGTGATGCGAATCCTGGGGACGTCGTCGACCCGAAAGAGTTTGCGGGACTTGAGTTTGGAGCCGGGAGACAATAGTTGACGGGATAGGTTCAACGTCGGCAGAACCTTCGTGGTCGACATCGCGAACAGTCCCAGACCGGTGTCGAACGAGGTTCCCGGATTGGTGTGAACAGGCCGTTCGTTGAGGTAAGTCCACGGACTCGAGTTGGAAACGAAAGCGTAATGCACGCCCGTGACCGGATCTCGATCGGGAATCTCGACCGCGAGCGTCGGATCGTGACGTTTGTTACGAAAGAAGGTACGGATAGCCGCCCGAACGTACCGCGTCGCGGACACTTCGCGCCCGTCCTTGCGGCCGGCGTCGATTGCCTGGCAAACGTCCGCATCCAAGCCAAGTCCGGCATTGAAAGTGAACCATCGATTGTCGCAGTGCCCGAGGCCGATCCTTCGCCTCGACCTCGACGCGAGTAGATCGATCAATTGATTCGTCGCAGCCACCGGATCCGACTCGATCCCCAGGGATCGCGCGAAGACGTTTGCGCTGCCCCCTGGAACCACAGCCAACGGGGGAATAGCTCCGATCGTCACCGATCGCATCGACGTAGGCAACGGCACACCGAGCAGGCCGTTGATCACCTCGTTCACCGTGCCGTCGCCGCCGTGGACGATCACCAGTCCCATACCGTCCTCGCGAGCTTGCCGCGCGAGCTCAGCAGCATGGTCGCGATGCGTTGTATGGGCGACGGTGACCCGGACGCGACTCGACAGCGCATGCGCCAGAAGATCGCGGGCAGCCGGAGTTGTCGACGTCGCATTGGGGTTGACGATCAAAAGCGCGCGCACAGAGAATCAGCGTAGTGGGTCACGCCGGGGCTCCACTCCTGTCCCGGCAGATAGGGAAACGTGTTCTAGGCTGGCTGGGTGCCAACGCCTTCTGCTTCGCAGGTGCCACCTGCCACATTCAGGTCTGCCGGAGTGCTCGTCGTAGTGGAGGGGGTTGTCGCGTTGGTAGCTGCGTTCGTCCTCGTGAGCCGGGCCATTGGCGGAGCCGACCAGAGCACCGCGAACGGCTACGGGACTGCCGGATGGTTCGCAGTGGTGGGGACCGCAGTCGGCGCTGCCGGCATTGCACTTGTACTCGGCAAGCGATGGGGGCGAGCTATCTCACTCGTCGTCCAGTTGCTCCTGCTGCCCGTCGTGTGGTCCCTTCTCACCGACTCGCACCAACCGCTGTACGGTGCTGTCCTCGGTGTCGGGGTGATCGCGATCTTGGTATTGCTGTTCAGTCCGCCGTCGTCTCGTTGGATGGCGGCGGAGTACTCCGCCGACGACGAGGCTGTCTGAACTACTCGAACTCTTTTGGGAGTCGTACGCCAGATCAGGTTGTACGCCCACTCAGACGTGCGGTCTTCCAATTCGGACCGAGGGGTGAGTGTTGTGCACCACGACCTGGCGGTAGGAGTGCTCGAAGCCGAGTACCGAGTACGCCGCAGGCGACATTGCAAAACGCCGTCCCTCCGCCACCGGAAGCTCCAGCCACCGAGTCACCAGCGCGCGCGAAAAGTGTCCGTGACCGATCAAGACGACGTCACGGTCGGCCAGCGCCGACATGGAAACAGAGAGGACGAGGTCGGCACGTGAGCCGACTTCGTCGATTGTCTCGCCGTTCGGGCACGGATGCGTCCAGACGGTCCAATGGGCTACGTGTCTTTGGATCTCGGGCGTCGTAAGACCTTCGTAATCGCCGTAGTCGAACTCGGCGAGGGCATCCCACTCCCGATCCACCGCCAGGCCCGCCAGCTCCGCGGTGCGCAGCGCACGGCGGCGAGGGCTGGACAAAATCAGCGGATCCCGTAGGTCCAACTCGGCGACGAGTTCGCCGGCGGCGACGGCCTGCTGTTCACCGATGCCGGTGAGTGCGACGTCGGTGGCGCCAGTGTGCCGCCCGGTCATTGCCCACTCGGTTTGACCGTGGCGCAACAAGACGACGCGTCCCGGACCATCGGAAGGAGAAGTGGTCATGGAAGTCATAATGCCCCCTACCGAGGCCGCGATCGGTAGGACACGGCCGTTTGCCGCGACCGGCACCGACGTCGCGCCGAGTCAGAGGAATGTCTGACATCATAGTCGTCGCTGGTAGTCATATCGCTCACTCTTTCAAGAGCTCAGGGAAACGACGAAGTACTGTCTCCAGTTGTTCGGACGCCTGCCCGTCCTGAATGTCGAGTTGCTCGATCGTGTCGGACGGGTGCGTCAGGGATCTGGATCGTCCGGCGAACGACCTCGTTGCGTGCGACGACGCGGATCTGAAACACAGTGCGGGGAGCATCCCAGCTCGCCTCGATACGAAGGACTCGACTCATGACGCAGCCTGGTTCCGCAGCGCTGTCTGCCGGCACTCCGGAGCAGCTCGATTCAGCGGTACTCAAGGTCGCCGGCGTCGTTGTGCTCGGCGCCATCATGTCCATTCTCGATGTCACCGTGGTCAGCGTTGCGCTGCCGACGTTCATGGACGTCTTCGACGCTACTTATGCGACGGTCGCGTGGACGATGACCGGGTACACCCTCGCTCTTGCGACTGTCATTCCTCTGACGGGTTGGGCGGCAGACCGCTTCGGCACCAAACGTCTTTACATTGGTGCGTTGATTTTGTTCGTGCTCGGGTCCGTTCTGTGTAGCTTCGCCTGGGACATCACCTCACTCATCACCTTTCGAGTTCTACAAGGACTCGGCGGCGGCATGCTGATGCCGCTCGGCATGACAATCATGACGCGGGCCGCTGGACCTGAGCGGATCGGCCGCGTGATGGCTGTTCTCGGCGTCCCCATGCTCCTGGGGCCGATCAGCGGACCGATCCTCGGTGGCTGGCTGATCGACGCTGCCAGTTGGCGCTGGATTTTCCTGATCAACGTGCCGGTCGGCGCGATTGCTCTTCTCGCAGCAATCTTGATCTTCCCGAAGGACAACCCGACGCCTTCGGAATCATTCGACTTCGTCGGCATGCTGATGCTGTCGCCAGGGCTGGCGCTGTTTCTGTTCGGCGTGTCGTCGATCCCGGAAACTGAGACCGTCTTCGCTACGCGTGTTCTCGCGCCCGCAATTTTCGGCGCGGTACTGATCGTGCTGTTCGTCTTTCATGCCCTGCGTACCGAGCATCCGTTGATAGATCTGCGATTGTTCGCCAACCGTGCTTTGACTGTCGCTGTACTGACCACCGTCTTGTTCACGGTGGCGTTCATGGGAGCCGGACTGCTGTTTCCGAGCTATTTCTTGCAGATCCGCGGCGAAAGCACTCTCGCAGCCGGAGTGTTGCTCGCGCCCCAGGGAATTGGTGCGATGCTGACGATGCCCATTGCCGGGACGCTCGCAGATCGGATCGGGCCCGGGAAGGTCGTACTTGCTGGATTGGCATTCATCGCCGCAGGTATGGCGGTATTCACGCAAGTAGGTGCGGATACCTCCTACCTCGTTCTGCTGGGCGCTTTGTTCGTGATGGGAATGGGCCTCGGCTCCACGATGATGCCGATCATGACGGCGGCGTTGCAGACGCTGACCGATCACAATGTCGCGCGAGGGTCGACGCTCATGAACATCGTCCAGCAGACAGCGGGATCGATCGGTACCGCCGTGATGTCGGTGGTCCTGACTAGTCAGTTGAAGAACGTCGTCGACGCGTCATCCACGGCCGACGCACTCGACATCTCCGCTGATGCGTTCGGCACGACCTTCATGGTCGCGTTGGTCCTCATCGTGCTGACGTTCATCCCGGCGTTCTTCTTGCCCCGCACCAAGGTGACGCCGATCGACGGACCGGGGGAAAGTTCGATCGACGGTCCGAAGGCTGCGTCGGCGGCAATCTTGCACTGATCCATCTGCACTGACCCGGTAGCTTCTGCGCGGAGGAGCAAGACGAAATTCGTAGATCCGACGCGCCCACATCACGCTTTGTCTGGCCCTGAGCGAATTTGTGCGCAAAGATTACGGATGTGACGACAGTACTAGCGGTTGCCAACCAGAAGGGCGGCGTCGCAAAGACTACGACAGTGGCATCGCTGGCTGCGGCGCTGCATGCCCTGAAACAGCGCGTTCTCGTGGTGGATCTCGATCCACAGGGATGTCTGACATTCTCCCTGGGACACAATCCTGACAAGCTCGACTCCTCGGTGCACGAGGTTCTCACCGGTGACGCGCAGATCTCCGACGTCATCATCGAGACCGACGAGGGCATATTCTTGGTGCCCGCGACGATCGATCTCGCCGGGGCCGAAGCTCTCCTGCTGATGCGTGCCGGTCGGGAGTTCGCGCTCAAGCGTGCTCTCGCGTCGATCATCGACGAATACGATGTCGTGATCATCGACTGCCCGCCCTCGCTCGGAGTGCTGACACTCAACGGACTCACGGCGGCACAGTCGGTGTTGGTGCCGTTGCAGTGCGAAACGCTGGCGCACAGGGGAGTAGGACAGTTGCTACGAACGGTCTCGGAGGTGCAGCAGATCACCAATCCCGACCTCACCCTGCTCGGTGCACTGCCCACGCTGTTCGACGCGCGCACGACACACAGCCGTGATGTCCTCAGTGACGTGTCCGATCGATACGACCTCCCGGTGTTGGCTCCGCCGATCCCGCGCACAGTTCGATTCGCCGAGGCGTCGGCGTCCGGATCAACCGTGCTGCGGGGGCGAAAGAACAAGGGAGCGTTGGCATATCGAGAGCTTGCGCAAAACCTTCTCGATCACTGGACAAAGGGGTCGGTGTTGAAGACGTACTCGCCGATCGAGAGCTGAGCGCGACAGTCAGCTCGACAGCGCAATAATTTCGTCTCCGCGTTGCTCGATGATGTCGTCTCCGATCACGGATATCCCAACAGGACCCTCGTAGCCCGCGCGGTTCACCGAAATGGTGCGTTCTGCAGTTCCTGAACCTGAGTCGATCACTGCGATGCCTCCCGGCATCGGAACGAGAAGCTTCCCGGCCATGAGTGCGCCAGGGCCCAACGCCCCTGGCAACGACCATTTCGGTGCTAGATCGCTCAAACCCAGTGCTACCGTTCCTGTTCCGGTCCACCAGCTGAAGACGTTCGCCGCTTTCTCTACGCGCTCATCGCCCTCGAAGGACGCCTGGTCGGTGAGCGCTGAAGGAAGGTCGAAGTCGGTGATCGGCTGTGCGGTGCCGTCGAACAACGCAATGCGCGCGGGCCTGCCCGGCTGTCCGGGAATCGTCGGTTGCGCTGGAAGTGCCAGTGCCACACGGTCTCCAGAAGCGACTATCACTGCAGCGCCGCCGATCGGCCCGTCCGCGCCCGTCAGGTCTGCAATTACACTCGAACCAAGTTCTTCGGGTTCCTGTGCATCCTTGGGTGCCGGGTTCAATATCGTCAGTCGCAGGCCGGACTCACCCGGGCAGGCCTCGAGAACAGCGAGCTGCGAGCTGTTCGATGCCGAAGAAACTAGCGTGCATCCCGAACGCGGCTGGCCGTGCGGGTTGACCGGCGCATCTACCCTGCCGTATTCGAGAGTGCGAACCAGATCCGAACGCCACAGTTCCATTCTGGTGGTGCCCCGAGACGTCACGTATGTTCCGTCGTCGGTGAGCGAGACGTCCGAGTCTGCATCCGACGTTCGCTGCGCTTTCCGGTTGCCTGTGGAGCCGTCGAGTTCGGTCACCTGCGAACATCCTCTGCCGTCGCGGAAGACTGCCAGTGCGGTATTCCACGCGCTGGTGACCGCGCACAAAGGGGCGTCTCGACGGTAGGTCCACGCGGACGAACCAGTGCGGGGATCGAGACCGGTAACCGTGCCTCCATCACCCGCTACGACGGCACTGCCGGTGACAACGGGTGTGGCGGTGAGCGGGCTGCGTGCACGCCAAGATTCGGTCAGCGTGGCGGGCACGGCCGTTGCCGTAGTCGCTTGGGGGAGCGGATCTTTCGCCGATTCAGATGTCGTACCGCGTGCATCGCTTCCGAGCCACACGACGCCTAGAATGATCGCCGCGACAACCACGAGGGCTGCCGCGACGATGAGATCCGACCGCCGACGACGTTCAGGTGCCAGCATAGGACGCGAGACTACTCCGCCGCGGGCTGCCCAGTAGAGGCAGATGTGGGCGTGCGACGCCGACGGCGTTTACGGCGGGGCGCAGACTCCCCCGAAGCGTTTTTTTCCGTGTCGGAACTCTCGGATGTACCAGTGGCTGCGGGGCCATCCGCTGCGCTGTCAGGAGTCGCTGTCGACTGTCCGTTTTCGGTCTGGCCGGCGCGAGTGCGCCGACGGGAACGGGAGCGACGAGGCGTGGACGCGCTTTTCTCCGCGGTGCTCTCGGTGTCGGACCGCACCTCGGACGGTGCATCTTCCTGGTGTCGAACTGTTGTTTTCTTGATAGATCCAGCTACCCCGGTCGGGATATCGAGTTCTTCGAACAAGTGCGGGGAGCTCGAGTACGTTTCGACGGGCTCCGGTGCGCCCAACCCGAGTGCCTTGTCGATGAGCTGCCAGCGAGGAATATCGTCCCAGTCGACCAGGGTGACGGCGATTCCGGTGCGGCCGGCGCGGCCGGTACGGCCGATCCGGTGGACGTAGGTCTTCTCGTCCTCAGGACACTGGTAGTTGATGACGTGCGTCACGTCATCGATGTCGATTCCCCGCGCAGCCACGTCAGTGGCCACCAGGACATCGATTCCGCCGGTGCGGAATTTCTTCAAAGCCTTCTCGCGCTGAATCTGGCCGAGATCACCGTGCACAGCTCCGACTTCGAAACCGCGCTCTAGCAACTCGTCCGCGACCTTCTGTGCGGTGCGCTTGGTCCGAGTGAAGATCATCGTGGCGCCTCGGCCCCTGGCCTGCAGGACCTTCGACACCATCTCGATCTTATCGAGCGCATGCGCTCGGAAGACGTGTTGAGCGGTTAGCTCGTGCACGGCGGAGGACTCAGCCTCTTCCGCCCGGATATGCGTCGGCTGAGTCAGAAAGGTACGAGCGAGAGTGATGATCGGTCCCGGCATGGTCGCCGAGAACAGCATCGTCTGCCTCTTGTCGGGAACCATGCCGAGAATGCGCTCGATATCTGGCAGAAAGCCGAGGTCGAGCATTTCGTCGGCCTCGTCCAGTACGAGAACGCCGATCTTTCCTAGAATCAGGTGGCCCTGCTTGGCGAGATCGAGCAGCCGTCCCGGGGTTCCTACGACGACATCGACGCCCTTCTGAAGCGCGCTGATTTGGCTTTCGTACGGCCGACCACCGTAGATCGAAAGAAGCTCGATCTTTCCGCGAGTGGATTTCACATGCTTGGCCGCGTTCTCGAGGTCGGCGGTGACCTGTACACACAGCTCGCGCGTCGGGACGATGATCAACGCGCGGGGTGTGCCGTCCAGCGTCGTGGTGCCCGAGTCGGTAGTAGCGATCCGATGTAGGAGCGGAACGCCGAACCCGAACGTCTTGCCCATACCTGTGCGGGCCTGGCCGATGAGATCGTCGCCGGCGATGGCCAACGGGAGAGTCAGCTCCTGGATCGCGAACGTGCGCTCGATCCCGATGTCCTTCAACGACCGGACTATGTCCTCTCGTACGCCCAATTCGGCGAAGGTCGGCGGTACATGGGTCTCGTCGAGTTGGGCCGACAGCGTGGTATCGCCGGTGTCGGGTTCTTGGTCGATGATGATCTTGCTCAGGGGTCTGGCCTTCCTCGTGGTCACACGTACGCACGAGGAAGGGCACAGGCCTATTGCCGGCCGAAGTCGATGCCCTCAATCCGATGTGATGTCGCATCGAGCCTCAGCCAAGTCGGGGGATCGGTAAACGATCTCGACCGGCGAAGCAGTCGTAGCGACCCGGATCAGGTGCGCACACATTATCGCTGATCACCGTGTCGATATCGGTCCGTTTGATCGGTCCGTACGGCAATCCGTACACCATGTTAGCTTGCCCGACCTATGAACCGCGTATCGACACTTTTGCCGCTACGTGACGAGGCATCCCACAGGGCTACGATCATGGGCATGGGAGCCCACTCGCCTGACGCGATTACCGACGATGCACCGACGTCCGAGAGCCATGGCCGAGACGATGCACCGACGTCCGAGAGCCATGGCCGAATCGAAGAGTCGCGGGTCGCGTACGACCATCCCGGCGTCTCGGAATTGTTCGCCGTTCTCGCCTACGGGGAAATCTCGGCGTTCTACAGGCTTGCCGAGGACGCACGCATGGCCCCGTCGATGGAAGGACGAGTGGCACTCGCGAGCATGGCCGCTGCCGAAATGAATCACTTCGAAGCGCTGGTGCAAGCGTTGTCCGATCGTGGGGTCGACGTATACCCGGCCATGGACCCCTTTGTTCGGGCGCTCGATGCATACCATGCGTCCACGACCCCGTCGACTTGGATGGAAACATTGGTCAAAGCCTACGTCGGCGACGGTTTGGCAGCAGACTTCTATCGCGAGATCGCCCACACACTCGACCCGGCAGTGGCCGCGATCGTCCAAGAGGCGCTCGAGGAGACCGGTCACTCCGAGTTCGTCGTGCATGAGGTGTTTACGCGCGTGAAAGCCAGTTCGCAAGACAAAGCGCGGCTGATGTTGTGGGGCCGGCGGTTGCTCGGCGAGGCGATCACTCAGGCCCAGCACGTACTAGCTCAACGTGAAAGTCTGACCGATCTGGTCATTTCGGCATACGGCGACCTCAACGGTGTCGCGGCACTGTTCGATCGAATGCAGGAGCAGCACGCCGAGCGCATGGAAGTACTGGGCCTCGACTAGCTCGTGGCGAGCATCTGGTTTGCCGACGAGACACGAACTTGTTGCGGTGTTCGCGTACCGCTGTGTGGTGGTGTTCGCTGACAGCACACCCGCCGGGAAGGCGCGGTAGCTCGTCGCTGCACTAGCCTGGGAAAAGCAGCTGGAGTTGTCTATGAGTTCGGAGGTTGACCGTGGAGGTCAAGATCGGTGTGTCGGAAAGTCCACGCGAGCTCGTGTTGAACAGTGCGCAGTCGCACGATGAGGTCGAGGGGCTAGTCGCGGACGCGCTGGCCGGTAGAAGTGACATCCTGTCGCTCGTGGACGAGAAGGGACGCAAGCTTCTCGTGCAATCCGCGAAGGTGTCTTACGTCGAGATCGGTCCGGCCGATCCCCGCAAGGTCGGATTCGCTACGAACTAGCTCGTTCGCAGCGCTTGTAGGCCCGTTCGAGGGCCGGCGCTGACACAAGAGAAGGCCGCGTATCGGTTATGTCGATACGCGGCCTTACTCGTGGAACGGGATAGTTCTGAGCTAGGGGGAATGAAGGGGCACGTGCGACAGGCCGCCCCACGCGAGAGAGACCGTGGTGTCGACGGCGTCTTCCTTGGAGATCGGCCGGTCCGCTTCGAGCCAGTAGCGTGCGGTGAACTGACTGGCACCGACCAGTCCGACGGCCAACACGCGCGCCCGGTAGGGATCGAGGCCGGAGTCGTGCGCAACAAGATCGAACACCGCGTCGACGCATGCTTCCGTTGCTTGTTCGACACGAGCCGCGACCTGAGGTTCCCCCATCAGATCGGACTCGAATACCAGACGAAAGCCTTGAGTGTCCGTGTCGACGAAGTCGTAAAACGCAAGCACTGCTGCTCGGACTCGTTTGCGGTTGTCAGTTGTCGATCGCAGTGCTTGCCGAACACCGGATATGAGAGTGTCGACGTAGCTTTGCAGTACATCGAGGTACAGCTCCAGCTTGCCGGGGAAGTGCTGGTACAAGACGGGTTTGCTGACGCCGGCGCAGTCGGCGATCTCGTCCATGCCCGACGCGTGATAGCCGCGGTTCACAAACACTTCACTGGCAGCTGCGAGCAGCTGCGCACGCCTGGCATCGCGTGGCAGTCGTGCGCTGCGACGGCCTGTTGTGGGCGCCGGACGGTCCGAAGACGCCCGATCCGCGAGTTCTGTCATTGTGGTACTTCCCCATCTGCATCGTCACTGCGCTTGTTGTGGACAACCGTCGTTCACCTTGGTTCGGGACGAAGATTTTCGTCAACGCAGATCGATGCGCAACGATACCCGCCAGCACATCGACCGTCTGTGGCACGGTCTGTGCGCCCCGAAATATGACCCGATTCACAGTTAATATGTTCAGATTTAAGGTCCAAATTCAAGCGTTTGGTTTGTTCGAAGCTACAAATGTCGGCGTGCCGGTCGGCGGAGACGGCAGACTGTGAGATTCTGGCGGGGTGACTGACCGAGGCGGGCCGAGTGGCAGCGGAAGGACGTGGGCAGGCGCCGACGAGCAGCGCACCCAGGACCAGCATGGACGGGAGTTGGGGCACTCCGAGCGTCGGCGTCCGGTGTCGGTTCGCTTCGACGAGCCTTATGGAGGTCCGGTTCGGCAATCAGGCGGAGAGCCGCCTGAGAATCTCCCCCGAGGAGTGGGTGGGCGTGGATCGCACCAACCGCTGCGGGCTCAGTGGGATCCGACTGCGCGTAACGAACCACCCCGAACACGTGCTCCACGCCCAACGCGGCAGGTGAGGAAGCAGTCCAAGCTCGGTAAGTTCGCGTCCGTGTACGGGTGGCGTGCGTATGCAATTCCGATCCTTCTTGTTGCGACCTCACTTGTGGTATTCGATGCGGTGCGCACTGGCGATCCTTCGACGACGGCGTCGAGCAGTGAGCAGCAAGCCGATCCCGGGTTCGGTGCGCTCAGCTCCGGTACCACCGATGGAACTGGAGTCATCGGAGTCCCACCAGCGGCCGACGGTAATTTCGCGGACTCTATCCCCTCGGGTGAACTACCTGACGGCGGTCCGTTCACAGCCTTGGGCGCGAAGACATGGCATTTGGTTCCTGGGTCCACGCCGCAGGTCGGTCAGGGAAACGAACGCGTCTTCACCTACACCGTCGAGGTCGAGGATGGAGTGGACACAGTGGGCTTCGGCGGCGACGAGTCGTTTGCTCGGCTGGTCGATCAGACACTGGGCAACCCGAAGAGCTGGACCAATGATCCTAGATTCGCGTTCCGTCGCCTCGATCAGGGCGAGCCCGACTTCCGGATTTCACTGACTTCGCAAATGAGTATCCGTCAGGCGTGCGGGTACGACATTCAGCTCGAGGTGTCCTGCTACAACCCGGGGATCGGTCGCGTAGTTCTCAACGAGCCTCGATGGGTTCGAGGCGCCATCGCTTTTCAAGGTGACATCGGCTCCTACCGTCAGTACCAAATCAATCATGAGGTCGGCCACGCCATCGGATACCAGGAACATCAACCGTGCGAAACCGAAGGTGGGCTAGCGCCGGTCATGATGCAACAGACATTCGGTACCGCGAACAACGACATCGCTCAGCTCGATCCAGAAGGTGTTGTACCGATGGACGGAAAAACCTGCCGGTTCAATTCCTGGCCGTATCCACGGGGCTGACTCAGCCGTGAGATCGTGGTCCCGCAGGCGTTTCACTATCGGCCCTGCACGGTGGCCCCTCGACTGCGGGCCCTGCACTATCCGGCCCTGACGAGCGGCCCGAACGAGGAGTGAACTCATCCATGACCGAGCTTCCACCGCTTGTCGAGCCTGGTGGCCCGCTATCGCGCGAAGAAGTTGCGCGCTACAGCAGGCATCTGATCATTCCGAATGTCGGAATGATCGGTCAGCGGCGGCTGAGGAACGCGCGGGTCCTGGTTATCGGGGCCGGCGGTCTCGGTTCGCCGGCGCTGCTGTATCTCGCGGCGGCAGGCGTCGGAACTGTGGGCATCGTGGAGTTCGACGAGGTCGAGTTCTCGAATCTGCAGAGGCAAGTCATTCACGGCACAGCCGACGTAGGACGGCCGAAAGCTGAGTCCGCTCGTGACTCGGTGCACGAAATCGATTCATCTATCGACGTCAGGCTGCACCAATTCCGACTCGACAACTCCAATGCTGTCGCCCTGTTCGAGCAGTACGACCTCATCTTGGACGGGACCGACAACTTCGCGACGCGTTACCTCGTCAATGACGCTGCTGTACTGGCAGGCAAGCCCTACGTGTGGGGATCGATCTACCGCTTCGGGGGGCAAGTTTCGGTGTTCTGGGAGCACGCGCCCGGCGACGTAGGTCTGAACTATCGCGACCTGTATCCGGAAGCCCCGCCTCCAGGAATGGTTCCATCTTGTGCGGAAGGCGGAGTTCTGGGCGTGCTGTGCGCTTCCGTCGGGTCGATCATGGCTACCGAGGCAATCAAACTGATCACTGGTATCGGGGACAGTCTCCTCGGCAGACTGATCGTCTATGACGCGCTGGCAATGACGTATCGAACAATTCGCGTGCAACGGGATCCCGACCGTGTGCCGGTCACCGAGTTGATTGATTACGAGGCGTTCTGTGGAGTTGTGCCAGAGGCAAGCGATTGGGTGGCAGACGGATCGACGATCAGCGCGGACGAGCTCGCCGCGTGGATTGCCGCCGGTGAAAACATCGCACTGATCGATGTACGCGAGCCTGTCGAGTGGGACATTGTGCATATCGAAGGTGCCTCTCTGGTGCCGAAGGCCCGCATCATGTCCGGTGAGGCGCTGTCCGAGTTGCCGCAGAACAAGCGGATCGTGCTGCACTGCAAAACTGGAATTCGCTCCGCCGAGGCGCTGGAGATGCTCCACCGGGCGGGGCTGAAAGACGCAGTTCACCTGCAAGGCGGCATTCTCGAGTGGGCGCACCGGATCGATCCATCCCTCCCTACGTACTAGCGAGCCTGCGCTGCGCTGTACCTACTAGCGAGCCTGCGCTGCGCCGTACCTACTAGCGAGCCTGCGCTGCGCCGTGGCTTGTCGGCGGTACCGTGAGAAGGGTGAGCTCAGTGGAACCCCCTCAACACGTGATCTCCACGTTCGGCCTGCGTGATATACCGCCGACTCCACTCGGTGCGGATTGGGACGGTGGTTGGCGCCTCGGTGACGTTGTGCTGTCGCCCGTGGCCGACCATGCGCGCGCCGCGTGGTCGGCGAAAGTGCGAGAAAACCTGGCCGTCGACGGTGTACGTCTGGCCCGGCCGGTACGTTCGACCGACGGCCGCTACGTTGTGAGCAGTTGGCGTGCCGACACCTTTATCGACGGCGCTCCGGAGCCACGTCACGACGAGGTCGTGTCGTTGTCGGTGCGACTTCATGTGGCGACGTCACTGCTCGAGCGGCCCCGCTTTCTGGTGCAGCTACCGGTTGCCCCGTGGACAGATGCCGACGTATTCGTCGCCGCTGATCGCGCGGCGTGGGAGACGGTACCGCTGCATTCTGCTCGGGGGGCCGGTGCACCGGGGGTCGACTCCGAAGACGGCAAGCAAAGTCTCGAGCTGATCAAGCAACTTGCCAGCCTCCGCAAACCGGTCCAGTCGGTCGACCAACTCGTTCACGGTGACTTGTTCGGCACCGTGTTGTTCGAGGGTAGTCAGGCGCCGGGGATCACCGACATTGCGCCTTACTGGCGTCCTGCTCCCTGGGCGGCTGCAGTCGCCGTAGTCGATGCGATCTCGTGGGGCGGGGCCGACGACGCGTTGATCGGCCGGTGGGAGGATCTGCCGGAATGGCCACAGATGTTGTTGCGGGCGTTGATATTCCGGTTCTCGGTGCATGCGCTCCATTCGCGCTCGACGCCGGAGGCGTTTCCGGGTCTGGCACGTACGGCCGATCTGGTGAGACTGCTGCTCTGACGTCCGGGGCGGCAGTGAAATCAGCCGTCGACCGCGATTTCGTCGAACAATTCCATTGCGGCGCTGCGGGCGCGGCCGGCTTCACCGCTCTCGATCGCGTCGACCAGTGCCGTGTGTGCGTCGTAGTGATCATCTTCGTGAGTGCTGACGTGGTGGCGCATCGCCTGCTGGATGATCGGGAGGAGCGAGTCGTAGAACTCCAGATAGATCGCATTGTGACTCGCGGCGACGATGGCGCGGTGGAATTGGGCGTCGACAGTTACCGCTTCCTCCGGTGGGCGGGAAGTCCACGCCACATTTCTTGCGGTCAACGCTGTGCGCAGCGCGCGGATGTCCTCGGAGTCGCTGCGCATCGCAGCCAGGACGGCCGCGGTGACCTCCAGTGTTCGGCGAAGCTCTGTCACGTCGCGACTCTGTGCGTCGGCGAAGTATTTTCCAAGCGTTCCGCCGAGGTCCGAGGCGGCCATCACATACGTGCCCGAACCCTGCCTACGCTCGACCATGCCGGTGTGAACCAACGCCTGGACGGCCTCGCGAACGGTATTTCGTCCCGCGCCGGTCGATTCGCACAGTTGTGCCTCGGTCGGGATTTTTGCACCCACTGGCCATTGCTTCGAGACGATCTTCTCTCGCAGTTGTTCGGTGACCTGAGCGATCAGACTCGAACGCTGTACCTGCTGCACTTGTGCTCCCTGGTGAGACGACGGCGGTCAGATCACATGATAGAGCTTTGCATCGGATAATCCGGTCATCCTATGATTCTCGATGTGAGCACACCGGCAAAGACATCCGAGCCCGCCGATTCCTCGGCAACTGCCCACATACGGCGCGGCCAAATTCTGGTGTTCGCGGCGATCATCCTCTCCGCACTGACGTTGCGTACCGCAGTGACCTCGATCAGCCCGCTATTCGGGCGGATCGGAGATGATCTACATTTCGGATCGACCGTGGTCGGTCTGGTGGGGATGCTGCCGCCGGCGATGTTCGCGGTAGCAGGTCTCCTTACTCCGTTCATCGCGAAGCGAACCGGACTCGAACGTGCCGCGCTGATTGCAATGGTGCTCACCACTGTCGGCACGGCACTTCGAGCCTTCGCGCCAGGCACAATGTCGTTGCTAGCTCTGTCCGCGGTCGCACTGGCAGGCATGGGCATCGGAAATGTAGTTCTTCCGCCGCTGGTGAAGCGCTACTTTCCGCATCGGTTGGCGCTGGTGAGCACCCTGTACATCTGCGCTTTGCAGATCAGTACCATGGTTCCGCCGCTGCTCGCGGTCCCGGTGGCACAGGCACACGGATGGCGCCTGTCTATCGGTGTGTGGGCGATCGTCGGTGTGGCGGCAGCGATGCCGTGGCTCGGAGTTGTCCTGACGCATCGCCGGGAGCGCAGTCTGCGCCGTGCGCAAATCTCTGCCGCTCCTGTCGAGGACTCTCGCACAGTGCCTGGCGTAGCAAGCTCGGCCGATGAACCGGCGGGCCGCATCTGGCGTTCGTCGTTGGCCTGGGGAATGGTCGGAATGTTCGCGATGACGTCGTTGATCACGTACGCGATGTTGACCTGGCTCCCCACCATTCTCACCGACGCAGGCATCGCTGAAGCTGCGGCGGGGGCATCGGTGGCTGCGTTCGGAGCGATGGGGCTGATCTCTTCCCTTATCGCACCCACATTGTGTGCTCGACTGCGAAATCCCTATGGTCTCGTCGTCGTCGCAGCCGTCTGCTATCTCGTCGGATTCGCCGGCCTACACTTCTCGCCGACCAGCGGAACCGTCGTGTGGGTTTGCCTGATCGGTCTCGGCACAATGACCTTCCCGATGTCTTTGACCCTCATCAACCTGCGGACCCGCACACATGCCGGGTCATCAGCACTGTCCGGTTTCACGCAGGGACTCGGATACGTCGTCTCGGCCTCCGGTCCGCTCTCGTTCGGGTTCTTGCACACACTGTCCGGCGGATGGGGAGTCCCACTGGCATTCCTTTCGGGATGCGTGGTGATTCTGTTGATTGCGGGCTACCTCTGCTGCCGGCCCCGGGTGTTGGAAGACACCTGGTGATCGGCGCGTCCAGTGCAGCCGATGTGGGTGGGTTCCGATGTCTGCAGTGTGGATATACCGATGATGGTCGGACCCGTCCAGCTACTCGAGAAGGAGTGTATCGGCGTGAGAATCGAGTACCAGAGCTCATGACCATCGACGGTAGAACGTTGCACTACGGGAGCTTCTACGGCCTCGATGACGACGCGTCAGACAATCGCCCGACGCTTCTTGTCTGGGGTAACTGTCAGGCGGAAGCGCTGCGTATCGTCCTGGACTCTTCGCCGGGCAATCCATTTCGGACCGTCCGCGTTCCCCCTGTTCACGAGTTGACTGCGTCGGACATTCCGCATGTCGAGCGCCTGCTCGGGCAGGTCGGGACCTTGATCACGCAACCGGTTCGAGCCGGCTACCGAGAGTTGCCTATCGGCACCGCCGATGTCGCCGAAATGATGCCGCCGACGTCCACTCGAATTGTGTGGCCGGTCATCCGATACTCCGGCCTCTACCCATGGCAAATCATCGTGCGGCATCCCAGTGCGCCCTCGGCGGTGCCTCCAGGTGTTCCGTATCACGACCTTCGAACAATTTTGGCAGTCCGTGACGCACGCCTGCGGTTCGAGGAATGGGATCTCGATATCGAACCCGCCGAGATTCTCCGCATAGCAGAGCGGAGCGTCGACGAACTGAAGCGACGCGAGCAGCGGGATTGCGATATCGGAATCTCCGATGTCCTTTGTCCTCTCGGCGCCGCCGCCGCCAACACGATCAACCATCCGGGGAACGCAGTGCTGATCGAGCTGGGTAACCGGATCCTCACGGCCCTCGATGTGTCAGCCCTGGATCCGTCAGGCCCATCGGCGATTGATCGCGAACTCCTCGGCGGTGTGCGAGCACCCCTGGAGCGTCGCGTGATCGACGCACTCGGGCTCGATGCGGAGGTACGGACTTCGTGGACTATCGAGGGAACAGTAGTGAACGAGCACACCATCCATGCGCAGCAGATGGCTTGGTACGCAAATCATCCCGAATTCATCGATGCTGCGTTGACTCGTTACAGCGAGCTGATCGATGTTCTCGGGTTGTCGACATGAGCGGTGATGTGGTGCATGTGGTCATCGGTCCGCACACGCACGGGGTTGTCCGGTACGGCCGTGCCGTCCACGGCGCAGCCGACGCGGAGGGTCTCGACCATCACCTGGTTCGTGTCGACGATATCGGAGGAGCGCTAGCTGCCGAGATGCCCGAGTGTGGATTGGTGCACATTCACGTCACCGACAGATTGTTCGGCAGCAGTCCTTCGCAAGCGCTGAACGGTCTGCAGATCCTGGTCGGCGCTATGAATGCACCCGTGTCGGTGACGTTGCACGACCTCCCGCAACCGTCGGATGGCCCGTCGATGTCGGGCCGCGTCGATTTCTATCGATCCGTTCTCGACCTTGTTGCTGGAGTGATCGTATCGAGTGAGCATGAGGGTCTTTTGTTGCGTGAGTTCGTAGATCCGAAGGTTGATGCGTATCTCGAAGTCGAGGTTGTCCCGTTGATGATCGACCCTCCGATGCGGCCGGCGCTCGATTTTCCTCGGGCCGCGCACACCATCGGAGTGCTCGGCTTCCTTTACCCCGGTAAGGGGCACATCGAGACGCTGCGAGCCATGGACGGTCTACCCTCGGATGTAAGTTTCACTGCCTTGGGCATGCCGTCACCAGGCCACGAATACCTGGTCGAAGAATTACGTTCTGTAGCAGCAGGATCCGGTCGAGAATGCATTGTTACCGGCTTTCTCCGCGACGACCAACTTCGTCAGCGGATGTGGGAGGTCACCGTTCCGGTCGCCCACCATCGACACCTCTCGGCATCGGGGTCGATCAATACCTGGATCTCGGCGGGGCGGCGCCCGCTCGTACCGCGGACGAGATATATCGAAGAGTTGGACCGTCGATCGCCGGGACTCGTCACTATCCACGACGACGCCGACGGTGCACTCGAGGCGGCAATCGTTGCAGCAATGAACTGCCCTGCCGGCACCTGGACGAACCCCTCCATCGTGCCGGCGCCGTCGCCCACAGAGGTGGCGAACAGGTACGACACGCTGCTACGACGGTGGTGCGCGTGAATGACCGCGGCCACACATGAACGGCATAGTCGAGATGGGCGATGGCCGGCTGCTGGTACCCGACAACAGGTGGGATCTAGTCCAAGCCGCGACCCGGTCCCCGCTCGTGAGCGTAGTAATTCCGTACTACAACCAGCCCGACCAATTGAATCTTGTGCTGGCCGCGTTGACCGAGCAGACCTACCCACCGGATCGACTCGAAGTAATAGTTGCAGACGACGGATCGTCGCAGCCGCCGCCCGTCGATCGCTGGACATCGCGGCTGACGATCGCGACCGTCCGCCAGGCAGACGAGGGTTTTCGAGCGGCCGCAGCACGGAATCTCGGTGTATCCGCCTCGCGCGGATCAGTGTTGTGCTTTCTCGATGCCGATACGGTGCCGACTCCCGAGTACATACGTGCGGCGACTCGTTTACCGTCGGTCCTTCCGGACGCCTTGGTGGTCGGTAGGCGCAAACACTCGTCGGCCGCAGTGACCGAACCCGCGTGGCTGGTCGACGCGTACGACCGAACACAAGATCTGCTCCATCCTGGCTGGGACGCGTACAAGTACATGATCAGTGCCGTAATGACCTGTGGCAGAGAATTATTCGAAGCAATCGGCGGTTTCGACGAGTCGTTCGTTTGCTACGGGGGAGAGGACTGGGAGTTCGCCAACCGCGCCTTCATGGCCGGGGCCGTCTTCGTTCACGAGCAGGCCGCGCTCGCGTGGCACGACGGGCCCGATTGGGCCGAACGATCTGTGTCGGCAAGAACCGATGCCAAGAATGCGGAGGCGTTGACGCTTGCGCCGCTGATCACCGATCCGGCGGCAAGAACGTCGGGACTTCGTTATCGAGTTCCCGACGCCGTCGTGATCGTTTCCGCCGAGTTCCACAGTGCAGCATCGCTGTCGGTGACGATCGCGTCGTCGATAGGTCGGCACGACTGCGGGGTATGGATCGTCGGAAAGAACGCTGCGCAGCTGTACCGAAAACTGAAGCTCGAAGATTCGAGGGTTCATCTCGGTGAACCCAACGGTTGGATACGTGCGCGGTGCCGCTTCGTGGTCGAGGTGAGCGGCCGCGTGGTGTTCGGGAAAGACTCCTTGCCACGTTTGATCGCTGAGGTCGGGCCAGGTGCGGCCGGCGGCGTGAGGATCGATTTCGGTAGTGACGCTGCGGCAGTAACGATGTGGACGTCGCGCGCTCTCCATCGCTGCCGCCGCTGGTCCGCTGAATCGGGTAGAAGTGAGTCGTCGCTGATGGAATCGTTGTTCGGTGTACGCCGAATCCCTGCCGAGGCGGTTGATGTGATTGTTGCCCAGTCGGAGCCTTGGCTGTCCTGGTGAGCTGAGTGCGGGTCATCGCCTCTGCGCAGGTTGTGGCGGGTGCGCGGGTTGCAGCGCGCGCGATGGCTGGAAGGTGCGCGGTCGGTGCTCGTACATCCGCTAGAGCAACCTCAGCGCGGCAGCGGCAGCAGCTCCACCGGCTCACCGATCTCGACGCCAGCCGGGATCAATGCGAGCGCGTCATGGTCGATCGAGTGCAGCAGATGAGCTGTCCGGACCGTAGTGGCCGCGCGCCACGTTGTGCCTTCACACTTGACCGGAACGATTCGCGCAATCGATGAGTCCACGGTTTCGTAGTCGCTCAGGACCCCGAGACGCGGAGGTGCAGGGGTGCGGCCCGTCAACGCGTCGACGATTGCCGGGGCGGTCATCAGCAACGTGCTGATTGCCGCGAGCGGGTTTCCTGGTAGTCCAAGCACGACCATGCCGGTCGGGAGGACTGCTGTGAGCTGAGACCCTCCTGGACGCACCAGCGTTCGCTCCACGACGATGTCGCTGCGGAGCCGGACCAATGCGGAGCGCAGCTGATCTGCTGCCCCCCCGCCGGTGGCTCCGATCACGATCGTCAGGTGCGCAGACGTGGGCTCGGAAAGTAGATCCTCGAAAGCGGTAGGGGAGTCCTCGAGGTGAACCGAGCCCACCATTGTGATGCCACAGGATGCTAGGTAAAAGGGTAGGACAGTGCCGAGACTGTCCCGGGTCTGGCCGGGCTCGAGGCGGCCTGCGGAGCGAATCTCGTTTCCGCTCAGGACTACTCGCGCACGTATCGGTCCGCGCACAGTCAACGAATCGACTTCGGAGCTGAGTGCCACGGAGACGACAGCAGCGGTGACCGGTTCACCGGCAGCTACCAATTCGGTACCCGCGGGCCAATCCTCGCCCGCTCGTCTTGTGTCATCTCGGATGGGAGTGTCTGTTCGGCGGTACAACTGGCCGTGCGAGTACACGTGCTCGTCGCGAACGATCGACGTCGTACCTGCGGGCACCTGCGCGCCGGTTGCAATCCGCAGTGCTTCACCGGATCGGAGGGCGTCGAGACCCGATGTGCCTGCGTATGCCACTTCCGTGCGGACCTGCCACGGGCCGGGGCCGGACACCGCATAGCCGTCCATGGCCGAAATATCCACGGGCGGCAGTGGAGACGCCGCTACCAGAGGCTCCGCCAGCGTCGACCCGTAGGCATCACCGGGCGCGGCACGATGCGGCGCAAGAGGAGTGAGTCGATCTCGAATGCGATCGCGGGCTTGCTCCACGGTCGGCACGGTCTCTGTGGTCAGCAGTTTTGATGCGCGTAGCCGCGCAGCCGCCAGATCGTCCGGGGTGTCGCAGTCGCCGGTGCTCTCGATCATGACGGGGACATGGTCCGGTGGAACGATGGAACGCACCGGCATGTTTGTCGTGTCGTCCAATTCCGCTATGCGGCGGCGAAGTTCGCGTGCATTCCACGCACCGAACAGGTACTGCGTTCTGCCATCCTCGTCTACTGCGAAGGCAGCAGGACTGGATCCTAGCGCCGCGACGAGCGAATCGAGCGCATCACTGTCGATGAAAGGTAGATCTGCGGCAAGTACGAGGATGACCTCGGCAGAGTCGATGGGAAGCGCTTTCAGTCCCGCTGCGATAGCAGCGACCGGCCCAGACCCGGCAGGCTCCTCGCGGGTCTGCTCCACGCGAGGCCCCAAGTCTTCCCGCGTGGGTCCGACGGCGACGATGCGGCGCGCTCCAGCGGCTGCGCGAACTGCTCGTTGCACGAGGCTGATACCGCCGACGGTCAGAGCCGGCTTGTCGACGCCGCCCATCCTCTCGGCCTGTCCGCCCGCAAGGACAATCGCATCGACTGTGCGCCGCTGATCGCTCATGTGGGGAGCGGTACGTTCTGGAGTCGGACCTGACCGCGCGCGACGGCCTTGCCACTATCGGTTGCCGTGATGGTGACGAGCCACAGTTGTTGAATTCGTCCCTGCTGCAACGGCTCTGCAATAACGTCGACTCGCCCACCTTTGCTGGCCCGAAGAAAATCCGTCCCGTTGTGCACGCCGACGGCGAACTCTCCGCGATCCTTCACCGCTTCGCTGGCACCGATGCTGGCCGCGGATTCCACGGCAGTGGTGTAGACGCCGCCGTGGACCACCCCCCAGGGGGTGAAGTGCTCCTCCGAAAGTTCGATATGCCCGACGACTTTGACGCCGGAAACCTCGTCGACGACCAGGCACGCCGCGGCGACGAATGGGCTTGCCTTGCCGAGTGCGTACCGCGCGAGCGGGTGCTGATCGAACTGTCCGAGGTTCATGTATACGAGGTTAGTGCGTGGGTCAGTCGGGGACGCAAGGGCTGCGCGGCGGCCCATTCGACCCGCATCTGCCTCCTGAACGAATGATCGACGCAAGCCAGACCAGTGAGACCGCACTGATCCCGCTGAGTAGTCCTTATATTGCTCAGCAAGACGGTCTGGGCAGGTCTTCGGGTCGGCTGGGTTCGTCCGATCCGGAACTCGTAGCGCGGATGGTGCGTACGTTCGCTCGGCGGCAGTTGTCAGTGTCGATACTCGATCAAGCTGCCGCGTTGCACTTGTCCGCCGAATTCGACGACGTTCTGACCGACCGTAGAAATCGGCTTCGAGATCAACGTGACCTTGTGGTCTCGCACCTGCGCAACGAGCTCCCGAATCGGCGGTGCGGGTGCTCGCGGAGACCTCTTCCGGCTCAGCGGGAGAAGGGTATCCGGTCGTGCCGCCGGTGTCGGTGGTCTAGAACGGGCGCATCATCTTCACTGTCGAGTAACAGCCAACCCATCTAGTCTTGGCATTCGAATGTGAACCTCACTTCACGAAGATTCACCCGGCCATCGCGCACCGCGACGCCTTCCTCGCGTAGTCGTTCGAGTTGGTGAACCGCGAGGTGCGGTGCAGGAGTGCCATTGGCGGACAGGACCCGATGCCACGGAAGGTCTGCCGAATCGGTACGCATGATCCAGCCCACGATCCTCGGGCTGGACAGGCCGCCGGCCGCAGCGATGTCGCCATAGGTGACTACGTTGCCGGAGGGAATCGACGCTACTAATTCTCGGACTTTCTCGACCTGTAAGTCGGTGATAGCGACCATTCAGAGGAGCTCGCGCACCACTGCCGCAACGTCCGCAGGCTTTGCTAACGGCACCATGTGGTCACAATCGAGTTCGACAAATTTTACGTTCTCGCCGAGGCTGTCCCGCAGCGCAACCTTGAGCTCGTCGCTCACGTAGGGCGGTTGCACGCGCATGGCCTGGACAACCGTGGTGGGTGTGTTCGACGTGGGTACGAGAAGTGGACGCGCGAGCTCACCCCACGATGCGACGACGGCCGCCGTCGAGATGCGCCACTTCACGCGAGAGTTCTCGGCAGCTTCGAGATGGTCGCTGATTTCGGCGTCGAGCAATTCGGCGGGGACATCCGCCCAAGCGCCGTTCACTTTCTCGGATTTCGCTTCTCTTGCATCGGTGTAATCGGGATACTTCGCAGTGAGTTCGGCGACTTCGAGCAGATCGGACGCGTCGAGGGCTATTGCCGGATCCAGTAGAACGAGGCTGCGCACGAGTTCGGGATACCGGACCGCTAGGTGGATTGCGATGGCGCCGCCATAGGAGTGGCCGAGGACTAGGACCGGGCCGTGCGCACGCGATGAGAGAAGGGACGCCAGCGAATCGACCTGGGCGTCGATATCCCATGGGGGAGTCCAGGGAGACCTTCCGTGGCCGATGAGATCCGGGGCGAGGACGCGGGTATCGGGCAGGTGATTGTCCGCGAGGTGTCGCCAGCGTGCTCCGTGGCCCGTCATGCCGTGAACGGCGAGAATTTCGGGGCCATCGTCGGGTCCGTAGATGTGAACGTTCAACTCTTGCACAGGTTCACTATGCCGCATGGAGGCCCTCGCTGTGCCGCATGGTGGCCCACTCGACGAGTTCGCGTCGCCGACGGTCACTGCCGCGAAGCTTGTCGGTGCCGCATGATCCAATCTTCTTCATGGACACTCCCAGGTCGGCAGGCAACTCCGCGGGAGGGCGGCACGGCAACACAGTCACTCTCGTGCGGGCCCCTCGGGTAGCCACACCGGGTCGGTTGTGGGCAGGTCCGGCTCAGACACTGTTCACCAATGAGATCGACGCAGTCTCTGCCGCTGCCGATGGCTCACCGGGGTGGCGTCCGTGGCAGGTGCTCGGCGGTCCAGGAACCGGAAAATCGTCGCTCGTAGCCGATTATGCGGTCAGTCGAATCGTGTCGAGTGATCCGGAATCGGTCCTGGTGCTGACTCAGTCGAAGCGCGCCGCGACTGCGATGCGCGAGCAGATCACCAGTGGATTGTTCGCTGGGGAGCACGCGGTGCGTGCTACCAGGGAACCGTTGGTCCGGACTGTACATTCTTATGCGTTCGCCGTGCTGCGACTGCAAGCCGCCATCTACGGAAACCCACCTCCCCGGCTGCTGACGGGTGCAGAGCAGGATGCCGTCGTACGCGAGATGCTCCGCGGCGATATCGAAGACGGGGCTCACGATTGGCCGGAACGTCTGCGGCCGGCCCTGGGAATGACGGGATTCGTCACCGCTGTTCGAGATCTGATGCTGCGCTCTTCCGAACGCGGTATCGGTCCGGAGGATCTGGTGAAACTGGGACGAAAGCATACACGTCCCGAATGGGTTGCGGTCGGTAAGTTCGCGGGACGGTACGAGCAGTCGATGCTGCTTCGGGGTGCCGTCGGTGTCGAGGCGGCCGGCGCGACGGCACCCGGGTTGGATGCTGCAGAGCTCATCGGGAGCGCGCTGATCGCATTCGCCACCGATCCGGATCTTCTCCGCACTGAGCGTGCGCGTATTCGACATCTTGTCGTGGACGACGCCCAGCATCTCGATCCACAGGCCGCCGAGCTGATTCGCCTCATCGGAACCAACACCGAATCGACGGTCGTGGCGGGTGACCCGGATCAGTCGGTATTCGCATTCCGTGGGGCCGATCCGACGTTCGTCGCCGATCTTGCAGAGCCAGGAGATGTTCGACGCATCGTCCTTGCGCACAATTTCCGTAGTCTGCCCGAGGTCGCCGACGTGGCTGCGGCCATTGCGAGCAGGCTGTCCGGGTCGGGTCGGCACCGCGGCGCCGAGTCGGTGGCCGAAACTCATTACGGCACAGGGCAGGCCATCGTCCGGGTGCTCGGCTCGGCCGCCAAGGAAGCGTCCTTCATTGCCGACGTAATGCGTCGCGCACACCTCCTCGACGGTATGCCATGGTCAGAAATGGCGGTCGTCGTACGCTCCGTGCCGAGAGCGATCGCGCCTCTGCGACGGGCGCTGCAGGCGTCGGGAGTTCCCGTCGTAACCCCAGCGTCGGAGCTTCCGTTGCACCGTCAGCACGGCGCAGTCGGATTGTTGCTCGTTCTCCGAGCCCTCGTGGACGAGTCGTTCGATGGGGAGGACGCGCTGGCTCTGTTGTCCGGGCCGATCGGCGGTGCCGATCCGGTCGGTTTGCGGCGGTTGCGACGAGGGGTTCGCCGGGTCGAGCTTGCGTCCGGCGGCGAACGCGACTCGGCCGAGCTTCTGAGAGCCGCGATCGTGCAGTCGGTGGCGCCGGACGATCGCTCCACCCCGTCCGCCCATGGCTGGATTTCGGAGTTGTCCGACGTCGAATCTGTTTCGTTGCGCAAGGTACTTGCGGTGGTGCGCAAAGCAAACGCCGTTGTGCGTAGAGGCCGCGGAGTCGAGGACGTTCTCTGGGCGGCATGGCAGGGCTCAGGATTGGAGCGGAGGTGGTCGACGGTATCTGCGTGGGGGGGAACGGCTGGGGCGCAAGCAGATCGAGATCTGGACGCGGTCGTGGCGCTGTTCGACGCGGCTGCTTCATACGTCGATCGACTGCCCCAGGCGAGGCTTGCTGGATTCGTCGACTACATCTCGCAGCAACAGATTCCGACTCTGAACTCTGGTCGGCCGGTTATTTCCGCGGACGCGGTGACCGTGCTGAGTGCTCATTCTGCGGCCGGCCGTGAATGGGAACTCGTTGCCGTCGCAGGCGTACAAGAAGGTTTGTGGCCGGGCCTGCGTGCGCGCGGAAGTCTCCTGGGCACCGAATCTCTGATCGACCTCGCCGCCGGTATGTCCGAAGCAGGCACGATGATCGATGGATCACTCTCCAAGACAGCGCCGCTGTTGGCTGAGGAGCGCAAGCTGTTCTTGGTTGCGTGCAGTCGGGCGCGATCGGTGCTGCTTGTCACCGCGGTCGATTCGAGCACCGGCGACGCGGATCTTGTGCGCTCGAGGTTCGTCGACGAACTTGCAGGGAGGGATGGCGACGACGACGGGTTGTCGACGAATCAGGAAACAGAGCCCAATAGCCGTGTACTTGCCCTCCCGATGCTTGTTGCCGAGCTACGCGGCGTTGTCTGCGACTCCGCTGTCGCCGAGCATGATCCAGAAAAACTCGAGCGTGCAGCATTGCAGTTGGCGCGGCTTGCGGAGGCCGGAGTCAAAGGCGCTCACCCCGACGAATGGTTCGGCGTTTCCGGCCTCAGTACGGACGCTGCTCTGTGGGATCCGGAGGACGGGCCGGTCCCCCTTTCTCCGTCGACCGTCGAACAACTGACCACGTGCCCTCTGCGCTGGATGCTCGATCGTCACGGTGGAAACGATGGAGCCAACACGCACGCGATCACCGGCACGCTGGTCCACACCCTTGTGCAGGCAGTGGCCGGGAAGATGCCTCCGGATGAGGTCCGGCGCGCACTAGAGACAGCCTGGGATGCAGTAGACCTCGGATCTCAGTGGTATTCACGGCATGAGTTGGATCGGACCGGCGCCATGCTCGACACCTTCGAATCGTGGTTGCGAGGGACCCGTGACGAACTCACCGAGGTGGGCGTGGAGGTCAAGGTCGAGGGCGTGCTGGAGGCGAGAACCGACGGGGAGCCCTCCGTGGCGTTGCGGGGGCGAATCGACAGACTCGAGCACGACCTGGACGGGCGACCGGTCATCATCGACGTCAAAACAGCCAAGACTGTGATGTCCAAGGACGACGCTCGCAACCATAATCAGCTGGCCACGTATCAAGTGGCTGCCGCTGCCGGCGCAATCGAAGACGAACCTGCAGGTGAGCCCGGCGGAGCGCGTCTGGTGTTCGTGGCGAAACCACACAACAAAGAAGGCGCCACCCAGCGGACACAGGAGGCGCCCACCCCGGAGAAGCTCGAGGAATGGCGAGACATCATCCACAAGGCGGCATCGGCAACCCGAGGTCCGACGTTCGAGGCGTTCGTCAACGACGGGTGCCGGCACTGCCCGGTGAAATCCAGTTGCCCCGCTCACGAGACAGGGCGGCAGGTGACCGAACTTTGAATCCACGTGCGGGAACGGGCTCGGCGGCGGCGCGTGCGCGGCGCCAGCCACGAATCGATCCGATCGAATTGGCGCGAGCGCTCGGGCAGAAACATCCCCCTACGGACGAACAGGCTGCGGTCATCGCATCGCCGCCAGGGCCAACACTGGTGGTCGCAGGGGCCGGAGCGGGCAAGACCGAAACGATGGCAGCCCGTGTGGTGTGGATGGTCGCTAACGACTTGGTCGATCCGGACGCTGTTCTCGGCCTCACGTTTACGCGGAAGGCCGCCCAGCAACTGACTTCTCGCATCCGCGCACGGTTGGCGCGGCTGGCCGGGTCCGATGTCGTCCGTGCACTCGATCCGAGTCTGCAACTGCGCGAACGTATCCTCTCCGGTGAACCCGAGGTGAGTACGTATCACTCTTACGCAGGACGATTGCTGACCGAGCACGGTCTATTGCTTCCGGTCGAGCCGTCTGCAACATTGCTGTCCGAGACCGAATTGTGGCAGTTGGCCCACCGCGTCGTTAGCACCTGGGACGGCGATCTCGATACCGACCGCAATCCCACATCCATCACGGAGTCCGTGCTCGCATTGGCGGGGCAGCTCGCGGAGCACCTTGTCGACCCCGGCGATCTTCGAGCAGCGCACACCGATCTCGACCAGCTCGTCCATACCCTGGCGCCAGGGCCAGGTCAGCGGGGAGGCCCGAACAAGACCCTGCTCGACATTCTTGACGCCCAACACAAGCGAATCGCTTTGCTGCCATTGGTCGAACGGCTCGCGCAGACTCTACGTCGGGAGGGCGCACTCGATTTCGGTAGTCAAATGTCGCTGGCAGCGCAGGTCGCGGCCGAACATCCGGGAGTTGGACGTGCAGAACGCGAACGCTTCAGACTCGTGCTGCTCGACGAATACCAGGACACCGGTCACGCACAGCGAGTTCTGTTGTCGTCGTTGTTCGGCGGCGGAACAGATCCGTCGTTGGCACTCACCGCTGTCGGTGATCCCATGCAGTCGATCTACGGCTGGAGGGGAGCATCAGCTGCCAATCTGCCAAAATTTGCGACAGACTTTCCGTTGCCACGGGGCGAACCCGCGCCTCGGCTCGAACTGCTGACCAGTTGGCGGAATCCGCCGGAGGCGCTGGAGCTGGCGAACTTGATCACGAGTCCGCTGCGACAGAGCGGGGTTCCCGTGCCCACGTTGCGGGCGCGGCCTGGTGCCACGCCGGGCGATGTGCGCTTGTCGGTCTCGACCACCGTGATCGAAGAACGAGAGTGGGTGGCCGATCGAATAGCAGCCGAGTACAAGCGCGCCCTCGATGAGGGCACGCCACCGCCGACGGCCGCAATACTGGTGCGGCGCAATTCGGATGCCGAGCCTATGGCCGAAGTCCTTCGCGAGCGGGGCCTACCCGTCGAAGTGGTGGGTCTCGGCGGCTTGCTGCACATCCCCGAAATCGCTGACGTTATTGCGATGCTGCGGCTCGTAGCCGATCCGCTGGCCGGTAGCGCCGCCATGCGAATATTGACCGGCTCGCGCTGGCAGATCGGGGCTGCGGATCTGCGCGCGTTGAGCCGCCGAACCAAGGAACTCGCAATCGCCGGTGGATTCGGTACGCAAGGCCAGGTCGATGATTCGGCCGCTCTGGAAGCCGCTCTGGAGAGCTCGGTTCCCGGCGAGTCGTCCGAGGAAGCTGGTCTCGCGGACGCCATCGCGGACCCAGGGCCGGCCGAGCGGTTCTCGGTGGAGGGTCGTCGCCGCATTTCGGCGCTTGCAACAGAACTACACAGTCTCCGTGAACGAGTCGGTCAACCCCTTACCGAACTCGTCTCGGACGTCGAACGTGCAATGGGAATCGGAATCGAAGCCCAAGCCCGCAAGCCGTTCGGCAACTCGGGTGCGGTCGGACGCGAGCACTTGGACGAGTTCGCTGTCGTCGTCGCTGATTACGCGGACAATCCCACCGCGACAGTCACGGGGTTCCTGTCTTTTCTCGCTGCCGCGGAGACAATCGAGAATGGGCTGGCGCCGGGCGAAGTCGAAGTAGCACCCCACCGGGTGCAGGTGCTGACCGTACATTCTGCGAAAGGACTCGAGTGGGAGGTTGTCGCGGTTCCGCACGTGGCGAAGGGAGTGTTTCCGTCATCGACGGCGTCGTCGACCTGGCTCGGTGCGATGGCAGAACTCCCGCCGTCCCTTCGAGGCGATCGGGCTCTCGTCGACGAGAACGGTCACGTATCCGAAGGTGTGCCTGTTTTGGAATTGGACGAGCTGTACAGCCGGAAGGACCTTCAGGATGCGGTCGACCGACACAAGGATGCGCTCGCTCGTAGGCGCCTCGCGGAGGATCGACGGCTGTTCTACGTGGCCCTCACCAGGACCGAGCGGGTGCTGTTCGTGTCGGCGCATCACTGGGACGAATCGTCGACCAAGGCCCGCGGGCCGTCTGACTTTCTGATCGAGTTGAAAGCTTATGCCAACGAGAGGGCGACGACGAGCACAGACGTGGTTGCTCGCGTCGAAGGGTGGGCGACAGCACCCGACAGTACAGATTCCAATCCTCTTGCTGCCGAGCCATATTCGACAACCTGGCCGCGTGATCCATTGGGGGCGAGGCGAGGTGCAGTGGAGAGAGGTGCGCGGGCTGTATGCGATTCCCTCGCTGCCAGAGCTGCGGCCGGACCGTTTCGCGAGAGCCGCGAGGAGGGCACGGAATCGGAAATTCAGGACCACACACCGGAAGCTGGAGATGAGGCCGTGAACCCTCGAAACGTGGACCCCGAGAGTTGGGCCGCCGACGTCGACGCTCTTCTCGCCGAACGCGAGCAGCGATCACGCTCTACGGTCGACGTGGCACTGCCAGAGAACCTTTCGGTAAGTCAGCTCGTCGACCTGGCCGCCGATCCCGACGCCTTGGCGTCGAGACTGCGGCGGCCGCTGCCGTTCCCCCCGAATCCGCTCGCTCGACGTGGGACAGCATTTCACGCGTGGATCGAGCGCAGGTTCGGAGCAACTCGATTGCTTGATCTGGACGAACTCCCCGGATCTGCCGACGAGGGAGCGGCGGCCGATGTAGATCTCGAGACATTGCAGCAGGCGTTTCTGGACTCCGATTGGTCGCTGCGGAGTCCCGTCGAGGTAGAAGTACCCTTCGAAACTTCCGTCGCTGGGACGGTTCTGCGGGGACGGATCGATGCAGTGTTCGCCGACTCGGACGGCGGTTGGACCGTGGTGGACTGGAAGACCGGGGCGGAACCGACTGCCGCCGAGGAGAAGTCTGTCGTGATGCAGCTAGCGGCCTATCGCCTTGCCTGGGCCGAGTTGATGTCGGAGTCCGATCCGACTGCCGAACCTGTCCCATTGGACAAGGTGCGGGCGGCATTTCATTACGTTCGGACCGGCCGCACCATCGTGCCCGAGCACTTGCCGGACAGGGCTGCATTGATCGCGTTGATCGAGGGCACTGGATTGATCGAGAACGCGGCGATGACAGAGGTCTCAGCGGTGTCGGTAGGTATATCAGGTGGCAGACCGGCTGATACCGATAATGCGGGTCATTGAATTTTCCTGAATAAGACAGTGCCAGAGTATATTTGGGGGTCCAGCTCAACGAGCGTTTCGGCGGAGTTTCAAGGACTCGGTCACCAAGGGGATTTGCAGGGGAAGCCGCGCGAGCACGGCGGCTTTGGCTGCGGGGGACATCTTAGGGTCTGCCGCGTAGCGGCGCGCGAGATCGATGTTTGCCGGGAACACCGCTATGAACAGCACGGCTGCGAGTGTTGCGCCCAGGCGCCGTGTCTGCGGTATTGCCACCGCCGCCGCCACTGCGAGTTCCGCGACACCGGACACCACGGTGTACGTCCGCGCCTTTCCGGGCAGGGCGCGCGGAACCTGCATGTCGAAGAACTGCGGGGTGACGAAGTGAAGGACACCAGCACCGCCCAACAACACTGCGAGCCGTACTGCGCCAGCCTGACTCTTGTGCTTTGTCATGCGTACACCGTGCCATACGAGCGCATTACCGGGCGCTGCGAGCACCCAACGACCTCAGCCGCGTGCACGGTATTTTCAGCCGCGGGCACTACGAGGACACCGCAGGGGGTTACGCTGCCTGCCGTGGACTGTATCGAGCTAGGTCGGCGACGTGGCAGGTAGGTTGCGAACGCGCTTGAGTGCGGACGACACCCTGATCGACCGACCGGGTTTCGCTCTCGTCGGCGTCTTGCGGATTCCCGAACTGGAAAGTAGTCCCTGGCGGGCTATCTATCGTCGTATTCTCATCGCGTTGGGGGTGCTGTTACTAGCTGCCGTCGTTGTCTTCATAGACGGCGATGGTTACCAGGACGCGCAGGGCGACGGGTTGTCTTTCCTCGATGCGTTGTACTACGCGACAGTGTCTCTGTCGACGACGGGCTACGGTGACGTCACACCGATCACGCCGTCTGCGCGTTTTGTGAACATCTTCGTCATTACCCCACTTCGGGTCTTTTTTCTCATCTTGTTGGTCGGCACAACGCTCTCGGTGCTCACCGAGCGCTCTCGGCAGGCCTTCAAAATTCAGCGATGGAGGCGCAGCGTGCGCAATCACACGGTGGTCATCGGTTTCGGAACCAAGGGCCGCACCGCCGTCGACGCGATGCTCGGGGACGGCGTTCGCGCTTCGGACATTGTTGTCGTCGACACCGATCAAACTGTGTTGGACTCGGCCTCGAGCAGGGGGTTGGTAACTGTGCACGGCTCAGCGACCAAGTCCGACGTGCTGAGGTTGACCGGTGCGCAGCATGCGGCCGCCATCATCGTTGCCACCAATCGCGATGACACGGCGGTACTGGTCACCCTCAGCGCGCGGGAGATCGCACCGAAGGCCAAAATTGTGGCGGCGATCAGGGAAGCGGAAAATACCCATTTGCTCCGGCAGTCCGGTGCGGACTCGGTTGTGGTGTCCTCGGAGACTGCTGGACGCCTGCTCGGGATCGCGACCACGACCCCGAGCGTGGTGGAGATGATCGAGGATCTCTTGACTCCGGAAGCGGGATTCGCCATCGCGGAACGCGAAGTCGAGACGGATGAGGTCGGCGGTTCGCCCCGGCACTTGGCCGACATCGTCCTCGGAGTCGTACGAGCAGGAAAGCTCTACCGGGTGGGGTCGCCTGAGATCGACGCGGTCGAGGCCACCGATCGTCTGCTCTATATCCGGCGCGTCAGCGAGTGACGACGCCGCAGTAGGGTCTGTAGACGTGTCAAGATTCGAACTCGATCGACCACCGCTGTTGTCACGTTCCCCGGGTAATCGTGCCGAGGAACTGCGGAAGAACCCCGTCGCTCTCCGTGCCGGCTGGCCCACCGCGAACGTCCTGCAGATCGATCACAAGGGAAGGTTCGAGGTCGACAGCTCGGGCTTGGTGTATCGAGCGGCGGCCGAAATCTCAGGTGAACCTGCACTGGATGCTGTATTTCTCGGTATCGAGGGTGGCCGTCACCTGTGGGCACAGCGTGTGGGCCTGCTGAGCGGCGAACTGGTCGATTTGCGCATGGTCGGTGAGAGGCTCGCCGAAGCCGAGTTGTCGTTGCTGACGAGCGCGCTGGCAATTCTGAACTGGCACGCGAGCGCAAGCTTCAGTGCACTCGACGGAGCTGCAACCATGCCGACAGCGGCGGGGTGGTCTAGAACCAGCACTTCCAACGGACACGAAGAGTTTCCCCGTACTGATCCTGCGGTGATTTGCCTCGTTCACGACGGTGCCGATCGCGTATTACTTGCGCGTGCTCCGACTTGGCCCGAGCGTCGGTTCTCCGTCCTCGCCGGATTCGTCGAGGCAGGCGAGTCCCTCGAAGCGTGCGTACGTCGGGAGATTCAAGAAGAAGTCGGACTCCCAGTCTCCGAGATCAGGTATCTCAGCAGTCAGCCCTGGCCTTTCCCCCGCTCGGTCATGATCGGGTTCTCCGCGGTGGGGGACCCCGATGTTCCGCTCGAATTTCTCGACGGCGAAATTGCGGAGGCACACTGGTTCGATCGAGCAGAAGTGCGTGCAGCCCTCACTCTCGGCGACTGGACCAGCACCGAGAGTTCACGTCTGCTGCTTCCCGGCTCGATTTCGATCGCGCGGGGAATGCTCGAAGCGTGGGCCGCAGAAGCTGACTGACGGCCCACGGCCTCATCGAAGAGTCAAAGAATCAGCGCACGCTTGACCGCTGCGAGCGTGGGATTCGTAGCGGTCGATCCGTCCGCATACACAACAGTCGGCACCACATGATTGCCATTGTTGACGCTGCCCACGAACTCCGCCGCTGCAGGATCTTGTTCGATGTCGATTTCCATATACGAGATCCCGGCTTCGTCCAACTGCGTCTTGAGTCGGCGGCAGTATCCACACCATGTCGTGGAGTAGATCGTGAGTGCGGCCGGTTTCTCGGAAGCGGGCTTCTCGTTGATAGTCACAGGACAACTCAACACTGCCGGGCCGGCGATTTGTTCCGACGGCCGGAATCGGCTGGTGTCGGAGCACCCTGACATGATGAGGGAATGTCTGTGGATTCGATGATTGCCGGTTTGGATCCCGAACAATCTGCTGCGGTATCTGCGCCGCGCGGGCCGATCTGCGTCCTCGCGGGGGCGGGCACCGGCAAGACTCGGACCATCACCAGGCGAATTGCGCATCTTGTCTCGGCGGGCCATGTCTCCGCCGGCCAGGTGCTTGCGGTGACGTTCACGGCGCGCGCAGCCGGGGAGATGCGCGGACGGCTCAGAGAGCTCGGCGTGGGAGGGGAAGGCCCTCCAGTGCAGGCTCGTACATTCCACGCAGCCGCCCTGCGGCAACTCAAGTACTTCTGGCCTCAGGTCGTTGGTGACACCGGCTGGCAACTACTCGATCGGAAGTTCGCGTTGGTAAGCCAGTCGGCGCATCGGGCCGGTGTGTCCACCTCCACCGATGCGGTGCGTGACTTGGCGGGCGAGATCGAATGGGCCAAGGGATCGCTGATTGCGCCCGAGGATTACCCAGCGGTAGCGGCACGGTTGCGACGCGACATACCGATGGACGCAACCAAGGTGGCGTCGGTCTACGCAGGGTACGAGAGTCTCAAGACTCATGGCAGCGATGGAATGCTGCTCGATTTCGACGACCTTCTGTTGCATACGGCGGCGGCGCTCGAGGAGCACTCGGCGGTGGCGGACGAGTTTCGTGAGCGCTACCGCTGTTTCGTCGTCGACGAATATCAGGACGTAACGCCTTTGCAGCAGCGGGTTCTCGACGCCTGGCTGGGCGAACGTGACGATCTGACGGTGGTCGGTGATGCGAACCAGACAATCTATTCCTTCACCGGCGCTACTCCCCGATACCTACTCGATTTTTCGAGACGGTTTCCCGACGCCACCGTGGTGCGGCTCGAACGTGACTATCGGTCTACGCCGGAGGTGGTCTCGCTGGCCAACCGCGTCATCGGTGCAGCACGCGGCCGTATTGCGGGGACGCGTCTGCAGTTGATCGGCCAGCGGGCACCCGGTCCGGAACCGGAGTTCTGCGAGTACGACGACGAGCCGGCGGAGGCCGACGGTGTGGCGCGTGCAATCAAGCGTTTGATCTCCAAAGGCGTTGCGCCCGCGGAAATCGCTGTGCTGTATCGGATCAATGCGCAGTCGGAAGCACACGAGCAGGCGCTGACCGCAATGAACATTCCGTACCAGGTTCGAGGCGGCGAGGGATTCTTCAATAGACCCGAAGTGCGGCAAGGTATTTCGGCGTTGCGTACCGCCTCTTCCCGAGATGATCTACCGGTAGAGTCGAAGCAGGGGGAGGGGTTGCCGTCTTTGGTTCGCGCAGTGCTCGCACCTTTGGGCCTCACCAAGGAAGAGCCCACCGGTGCGCAGGCGCGCGAGAAGTGGGCCTCTCTCGGCGGTCTGGTGCAGGTGGCGGAGGAGCTCGTGCATCAGAATCCAGCACTCGATCTCGGTCGCCTGTTGAGCGAATTAGGAGCTCGTGCGGAGGCTCGTCATCCGCCGGTCGTGCAGGGCGTCACGCTGGCATCTCTGCATGCCGCGAAGGGGCTCGAATGGGACGCGGTGTTCATCGTCGGTCTGGTGGACGGAACTCTGCCGATCTCGCACGCGCTGGGCGGCGATCCGAGTGCAAACAACGACGCGGCTGTGGAAGAGGAACGGCGGCTCCTCTACGTCGGTGTGACTCGTGCTCGCGAACACTTGCATCTGTCCTGGGCGCTCGCTCGAAACGAGGGGGGTAGGAAGTCGCGGCGACGATCACGATTCCTCAACGGGCTCATTCCAGAGGATTCGCCGGCTTCGCGGATCGCCGCGCCGACCAAGAAGAAGTCTGGCCCGAAGTGCCGACTGTGCGGCAAAACTCTCATCGGTACGGCGGCGACGATGCTCGGCCGCTGTGAGAGCCACCCCTCGGACGTGGACGTGGCTTTGCTGGACGCGTTGAAGGCCTGGCGTCTGGATAAGTCTCGTGAGTTGAAGGTGCCCGCGTACGTGGTTTTCAGCGACACGACGCTGACCGCGATCGCTGAACAGCAACCGCAGAACGATCGTGGGTTGGTCGCTATTCCAGGAATCGGTGCGAAAAAACTGGAGCGTTTCGGTGAAGATGTGTTGACCGTGGTCCGCGAGTCTGCCAGCACGTGAATTCGGCGACAAAACCGCAGGTAGAAAATCGCTTGTGCAGTTAATACGAACAGGTTTAGTCTGTTTTCACCGCTCACGGGAAGCCGCGAGCGAAATTCGTTCCGCTATCGCGGTGCGAATATGTTTTTATCCGTGATCGAGCTCAGGCGAGGAGGTGGAGAACCGTGAAGATTCAAATGATCAACGCTGCTTCCGTCGTCGTTGCACAGTGCATCGACTCCGCTCGCCTAGCCGCGTCAGGTGGTTCCGCCCACCGCCGAGCAGCAGCAGTAGCTGCGACAGCACCCGCATATGCGGCGGCCGCTCACGCAGTTCTCACGCGCTTGAACGCAAAGCCAGCAAGCGCCACAGCGACGAGCACCGCTGCAGCACGATTCCGCCGCGCACGAGTGGAGTCCGTGATCGAGAATCGATATCGAGAGAAGTCTCGATAGAAAGATCGATCAGCCTCAACAGGCCACGGACCCGCACACGCGGACCGTGGCCTTTTTTGTTCGATAAGTCCCCCTCGACTTCGAACGTTCGGCCGGATGGTTCGCACAATTCCGAGAGCCATATACACGCCGCACGAAGAGCAGAGGAGACCGACGTGTCAACCGTCACGACCCGGACGACATGCCGATACGAGACCGTATCCGGGAACGTCATTACCGCGGAGTATTCGATGGAAATCCAGATCGGGGCAGCGGAGTCCGCCGGGTTCGAGGTGCCTTGCCGGGTGGCCGATCCCGATCTGTGGTTCGCTGAGAGTCCGAGCGAACTGGAGCAAGCCAAGGCGCTGTGCGCCGAATGTCCTATACGACGAACATGTTTGAGAGCGGCACTCGACCGCGCTGAGCCGTGGGGAGTGTGGGGAGGCGAAATCCTCGATCAGGGTGTCGTCATCGCACGTAAACGGCCGCGTGGGCGTCCACGTAAGCAACAACAGGTTGCATGAGATGTATTGTGATGCCTGGCTTTTCCGATAAGAACGATCTACTCCACATCGGTGAAGCCGGGCATCCACTCTGTCAGAATGGGCATGTATGCAGCGTAAGAATCGAGCTGGGCGCAGATGCCGACCAATCCACCGAGCACTCTAAAGATCATGACGTACTCGGCGGGCATGTTCAATGCGCGGACGGTTCGGATCTGCTGGGTGTCGAATTCTGCTGCGGTACCGGCCGCCTTCTGCAGCCATGACCGGGTGAAGTGAAACGAGTCGGTTCGGAGTGGATCGCTGAACGGGCGCAGATAGTCCGCGATCTCCTTGGCAGTGATCGTTCGTCCTGGAATGACAAAACCGTTGTTGGTGCACAGGTCCACCAATTCGTCGAAACGCTCGTCGCGCGCCAAACGGACCATTCGCCCCAGGATCGGGGGCAGGCCGTCTGGCATCGGAGCTGTCGCTCCGAAGTCGATGACGCCCAACCGGCCGTCGGCCAGCAGCATGAAGTTTCCGGGATGGGGGTCGGCATGAAGCAGACCCGCCCGTGCCGGTGCTGCGAATGCGAACGTTGTCAGTAGCTCGCCTGCTGTATTGCGTTGGGCGACAGTGCCGCCGGCAATGATCGCAGACAGGGGAGTACCCGTCATCCACTCGGTGACGAGGGTCTTCGGTGAACTGGCAATGACATTGGGCACAGAAAAACGAAGATCTCCGTCGAATTCCTTCGCGAATGCCCGCTGATTCGCCGCCTCGATGCGATAGTCGAGTTCGTCCTCGGTGCGCGCGATCAATTCGTCGAGAACTGGCTTGACGTCCGCTCCCGTGAAGATCGCACTGAAGGTGTTGGCGAAGCGGGACATCGTCTTCAGGTCTGCACGTAGCGCGTCGTCAGCGCCCGGGTACTGCACCTTCACCGCCACATCACGCCCGTCCGACCACACAGCCCGGTGCACCTGACCGATGCTCGCGGAGGCAACGGGAGAATCGTCGAAGGAGGTGAAACGAGAACGCCACGCTGTACCGAGTTGCCGGTCGAGAACTCGGTGAACCTTGGCTGCCGGCAGCGGGGGCGCGTCGGCTTGAAGTTTGGTCAGGGCTTCGCGGTAAGGCTCCGCGAACTCGTCGGGAACAGCTGCTTCCATCACGGACAGGGCCTGTCCGAACTTCATTGCACCGCCCTTGAGTTCACCGAGAACCGCGAACAGTTGCTCTGCCGCTTTGGCAGCAAGTTCGGAGTCGATCGTTTCGCGGTCGCCACCGGCTAGTTTCTTTCCGAAGCCGACGGCAGCCCTACCGGCGATGCCGAGCGGGATACGGGCAAGCTTGGCTGTCCTGGCTGAGCCTCGGCGAGGAATGTCTGGCACTACTCCATCATGTCGGACCGAGCACCATATTGCCCACAGCCCAGGTGAGAGGCATCCGTCCGAGCCGATTCGGACGGGATCGTCGTGCCACGAAATAAAATCGCCGGCTCGGCACAGTTGCTGAGCCGGACTCGGTCAGCCAGCACAATCGCACAGCGGATGCCGAGGCCAACTTCGCCGGGTCATCGAAATGGCCTGCAAATCAACCTCCGTGGTGACGTCGGTCATCGGTGCCTGCCGTCCGAAGACGAAGCTCTCGACCTGGGCAAGCGCAATAGCCGCGGTAGCAAGAATTGTCGGTTTGCTTGCATCTCCCACTCGGCCGAGAAGCTGGGCCGATATGTGTGGCCATCCGGGTTCCATATCGCACCGAACAAGATCTGCACATCGCAGGCAGCTGCTGGCTCCAGGAAGAACGAACGGGCCGACGATACCGCGCCCTTCGCGCAGGCGTACTTGCAGATGGGGTGTGCGCGTGCGCACCAATGCGGTGACAATTCGAGGATCGGGAGCCATGTCGTCGGTGAGAACAACGATGTTGCACCTCCACTGCTCGTCGTCGGTTCGCAGGCGTTGCGCTGGAGCGACGGCCGAGCGGCGAACGACGAGCAGTGGCGACGGAGTCAAGCCCGCGGCGACGGCATCGGCAACTGGTCCGCGGCCTACGATTCCTATTACCGTGGGCGAAACCGGATCATCGACATTGTGCGAGCTGGTGAGATTGCTGCCTTCTATCAGAAGGCCCGACTCGGCAAGTTCGGCCAACAAGGTGGACATGGCGTTCGCCGAGAGACCGACGGTGCTTGCATACCAGATCATGTGAGCCCGAGAATGAACTCCGTCGAGTCGTCGCAGGAGCTCGAGCAGCACGTCGGAGTCGATCCCTCGTGGGGGAGTGATCACGTACGAGTGCTCGGGATGCCAGCCGAGCCGGACAGCGCCGTCTCGTTGAGCAAAGACAGTTACCGCGAGCCGCGGTCTCCGCAGATGTGGTGTGTGCATGAAGCGTAGAGTGCCACGGCGCGGGCCGCGCCCGAGACTTCGAATGGGTAGTTATCCACAGGCGGGAAAGCGCTCTACGCAGGCTCTACATGCCGAGAATGGGGGCACCGAAATTATTTCGGTGCCCCCATTGCGCGTTTACAGTTCAGTCCTCAGGATCCCTGTGCTCGCCTTTGCTTTCGCGCTCGGAGCGCTCCTGAGCCTCCGTCGCTTCGAGTTGAGCGATCGGATCGTCGAAGCTGCTCGAGACTCCGCCGACGACGCCGTCGATGAAGGCTGCTGGGTCGTCGAGGTCCGAAGACCCAGGCAGGAGATCGGGGTGAGCCCATACGCCGTCGCGGCCGTCCATCCCCGCAGCCTCAGCCAGCCGACGCCACAAAGCACTCGCTTCGCGAACCTTTCGTGGTCGAAGCTCCAGCCCAACCAGGGTGGCGAAGGTCTGCTCCGCTGGACCACCGGATGCACGGCGACGCCTGATGGTTTCGCCGAGCGCGACTGCGCCGGGCAAACGGTCGCCCAGTGCGTCGGACACCACAGTTTCGACCCAACCCTCGACGAGAGCAAGCAGCGTCTCGAGCCGTTCGAGCGCATGCTTCTGCTCAGGAGTGGTCTGCGGCTCGAACGCCCCTTGCTGCAGAATCTCTTCGATCTTCGACGGGTCGGTCAACGATGTCGGATCGAGGCCGGCAGCGGCCTCTTCGATCGCGGAAAAGTCCATACGAATTCCGTGTGCATACTCCTCGACCGTCGCGAGGACTCGCTGCCGGAGCCACGGCACGTGGGCGTACAGACGCTGATGCGCTGCTTCACGCGCAGCAAGGAAGACCAATACTTCTTGCTCCGGCTGTTCCAGCCCTTCGGTGAAGCTCGCGATAGCGTCGGGAAGCAAAGCGCTGATCCCGGTGGGGCCCAGCGGCAGACCGATGTCAGTAGAGGTGAGGACTTCCTTCGAGAGCTGCCCCAGTGCCTGCCCGAGTTGCGAACCGAACGCCATACCGCCCATCTGTGTCAGCATGCCCATCATCGGGCCCGCCATCTCCTGCGCTTCGGCGGGCATACCCGCTGTCCACATTCCGGAGATCTGCCCGGCGACCGGATCGCACAGCCGCTTCCATGTATCGATCGTGTTGTCGAGCCAATCGCCAGCCGTCCACGCGACGGTCTTCGACGCGCCTGCCGGCAGGGTCGTCGAGCCGTCGAGCCACATCTCTGCCAGGTGTGCTGCATCGACCACTGCCTGGGTCTTGCTCGCGCTGATCGGTGACACGGTGCCGATTTGCTGGCGTGCCAATTGTTTCGCCAGGTCGTAGTTGACCGGCCCTGCGCCGGCGCCGCCGGATCCGGCAGTGCCCATACCGCTGAGCATCTGGCCGAACTGGGTGAGCATTTGGCCCAGGGCAGCGGGATCGAAGCCTTCGCCGCCGAACCCGAAGCCGCCCGGCGTGCCGCCCTGGTTACCGCCGGGAGTATCGCCCCCACCTTGATCCTTCTTGTCTGGATCGTCGTCGGAGCTGTGGAAACCAAAATTGCTCATACGTCGACGGTACAAGGCATCGGCGTCGAAGGCACCGCAGGCGATAACGCTGACGGCGAACACCCCCCCGGAAAATAGCCGGGCGGATCGGGCGGAGGGCTCACACGTAGCTTCGAGAGGGGGCTCGCCGCCGTGTGCACAACCATCGGTCCTAGTGTTTGTCTGGTGAATCGTAGGATTGCGACTCTCGTCGCTGCTCTCGTCCCGGTTGTTGTGCTCGGAGTCGTCGGCACGGTTGTGACGGTGCCCTTCGCCGCTTTGGGGCCCGGACCCACGTTCAACACTCTGGGCGACGCCGACGGCAAGCCTGTTGTGGACATCGAGGGAGTCGATGTCGACCCCACCACCGGTCACCTCAACATGACAACGGTTGCGGTTCGCGACCAGTTGAATATCTTCGAGGCCTTCAGTTTCTGGGTGAGTGGCAGACAAGGCCTCGTGCCTCGCGAGGAGGTCTACCCGCCGAACAAAACAAAGGAAGAAGTCCAAGAGGGCAATCAAGCCGACTTCGAACAGTCCGAGGACAGTGCCGAGTTGGCCGCGGTATACCACCTGGGGTTGCCGGTCGTGCTCACCGTCGGTGCGGTGGCGCCCGACGGTCCGGCAGCAGGGTTGCTGACCGAAGGCGACCGACTGGTGTTCGTCGCAGGAGTACCGGTAGATACCGTCAGCGGCGTCCGTGAGACGGTCAGCTCGCGCGCTCCGGGCGAGGTTATCGATGTGGTTGTGGAAAAAGACGACGTTCAGCGGACGGCATCGGTGACACTCGGGGCTCGGCCCGATGACGAGTCGCGCGGCTACCTCGGCGTCACTCCTGCCCAGGAGCCCGACGTGCCGTTCACCGTAACGTTCAACCTTGCAGACGTCGGTGGTCCTTCTGCCGGTCTGATGTTCAGTCTTGCTTTGGTGGACAAGCTCAGTCCCGGAGAGCTGAGCAACGGCGAGTTCGTGGCCGGCACCGGCACCATCGACGCGGACGGCGTGGTGGGGCCTATCGGCGGCATACCGTACAAGCTCATCGCGGCTCGTGAAGCGGGAGCGACCAAGTTCCTCGTACCATCGCGAAACTGCGACGAAGCCAGGCAGAACACTCCCGACGGCTTGCAATTGGTGAAGGTCGACTCACTCGACGGCGCCATCGACTCATTGCAGTCCCTGGGACGCGGGGAACAAGCCCCCAGTTGTTAGATCGGAACGCGGGGGACGGTCAATCCCCGTCGACTGCGTTGAATATCAGTCCTCGTCGACTTCGTCGAAGGTGTTGTGCAGTGCATTGAGCAGGTTGGGCGCGAGATTTTCGTAGACCAGTAATTCGATGGGGGCGAATGGATCGGCGTCTTCCTCCGGATGAATCTGCAGTAAAGCCAGCGATGGACCATCCTTGAGCACTGCCGCGACCAAGCGCCCGTCCTTCCGGTCGGGGTGAGACTGCGCCGCATGTCGGGCGGCCTCGTCGGCTGCGTCCCGATCGGCGAGCAACGGGACGAGCGCATCGTCGAGTGCCGATTCCGCTGCGGGCGGGAGAACGACGATTTCCTGGACGAGCGCACAGCCTACGACTCCGTCGGGCCAGGTCGTCGTGGCGAGAAACTCGTCCAGTGCCGCTGAGCCGCCGCTGATGTCCTCGGGCAGTGAGTGCTGCTGGATCGGTGTCAGCGCCGCACCGTCGGTCAGTTCGTCGTGCAGTCCGGGCTCAGCGGCAGCCAGCAAGGAGGTCGAGACCAGCGCGAAAAGTTGCGGCCGCTGCCCCCATCCTTCGCCGTCGACGAAGTCGATCACCTCGCGTGCACACGTGGCCAGGGCGTCGCTTCGGGAACCGATGTTCTCGTCGGGGTCGATACCGTCGCCGAACAGGTCGTCGTTGAAATTACTCACCGGTCCATCTTCCCATCGGCATCGATTCGCACCGCTCGCGGCACTCCGAGCAGGCAGATGTGAGCAAGTCTGCGAGGCGTTCCGTACAGTGGGTCCAAATCGGACAGGGGGCACCCTCGGTGCGCCGCTGAAACATCTGCGATGCCTATGCATCGCCCGAAGCTGGAGTGTGTCACGTGGGCATGAGGGCCCCCACCGGTCTACCGTCGCTGTCGCGGCGTAGCCGGATTTTACTTGTTCTGGCTTTGATCCTTGCAGCATTGCTGCTTGTCGGTCCTCGCCTCATCGGTACCTATACAGACTGGTTGTGGTTCGGAGAGGTCGGTTTCCGTCAGGTTTTCACTACGACGGTGTTGACCCGGCTGGCTATCTTTCTGGTCGTAGGGTTGCTGGTCGGTGGCGTCATCTTCCTGGCGTTGTTGCTCGGTTATCGGAACCGGCCGGTGTTCGTTCCCGTTGCTGGACCGAATGATCCGATCGCGCGCTACCGCACGACAGTCATGAGTCGGCTGAGCTTGTTCGGGATCGGTATTCCGCTCGTCTTCGGCTTACTTTCCGGACTCATTGCTCAGGCGAACTGGGTGACCATCCAACTTTTCTTGAACGGCGGAGATTTCGGCATCACGGATCCGCAATTCGGTCTGGATATCGGCTTCTACTCGTTCGATCTTCCGTTCTATCGTTTCGTGCTGAATTGGCTTTTCGTCGGCACATTGATCGCGTTTTTTGCAAACCTTGTGACGCATTACGTCTTCGGCGGGATTCGGCTTGCCGGTCGAGAAGGCGCGCTCACTCGAGCAGCTCGAGTTCAGCTGGCGATCTTGGCCGGCTTCTTCATTCTGTTCAAGGCCATTGCTTACTGGCTCGATCGGTACTCGCTGCTGTCGAGCACTCGCAAAGAACCCACTTTCGGTGGTGCGGGCTTCACCGACATCAATGCCGTCCTGCCCGCCAAGCTCATCCTTCTGTCGATCGCATTGATTTGTGCTGCAGCATTTTTCGCAGCAATCTTTCTTCGTGATCTGCGGGTGCCTGCGCTGGCCACCGCGTTGCTCGTGCTCTCGTCCATTCTCGTCGGTGCTGTTTTCCCTCTCTTGATGGAGCAGTTCTCGGTCCGTCCGAACGCTGCGGAGAAGGAGCGTCCGTACATCGAGCGCAATATCGACGCAACCAGAGACGCGTACGGCATCGGTGACGATGTGGTCGAGTATCAAGACTATTCGGGCGAGGGATCGCAGTCACCGCGGGAGAGCCCGGCTGACGTCGCTACCATAGCCAACGTTCGACTGCTCGACCCGAACGTTCTCTCCCCAACGTTCACTCAGCAACAGCAGTTGAAGAACTTCTTCGGTTTTCCGGCCACACTGGACATCGATCGCTACGAGATCGACGGACAGTTGCAGGACTACATCGTGGCCGCTCGAGAGCTCTCGCCCGAGTCTCTGACCGGTAACCAGACCGACTGGATCAACCGGCACACGGTGTACACCCACGGCAACGGCTTCGTTGCCGCTCCTGCCAATCGCGTGAACAAGGCAGTTCAGGACCCGACTGCCGAGGGAGCCAGCAGCAACAGCGGTTACCCGATCTACACCGTCAGCGATATAGCTTCGCAGGGCCAGGATCAGGTGATCCCGGTCGATCAGCCTCGCATTTACTACGGTGAGGTCATAGCCCAGTCGGATCCGGACTACGCCATCGCGGGTACTAGCGGTAGCGATGATCGTGAGTACGACACGGATGAGTCGCGGTACACCTACACCGGAACAGGTGGAGTTCCGGTCGGCAACTGGTTCAACAGACTGGCATTTGCCGCGAAGTACGCCGAGAGAAACATTTTGTTCTCGGGTGCCATCGGGGACGACTCCAAGATTCTGTTCGATCGCGATCCTCGGGAGCGGGTCCAGAAAGTTGCGCCGTGGCTTACCACCGACAGTGACTCCTACCCCGCAGTGGTCGACGGAAAAATTGTCTGGATCGTCGACGGCTACACCACGTTAAAGGACTACCCGTACGCACAGCGCGCTTCGCTCGACGGACTTACAGCAGACAGTGTGGAACCGACGACGGGTAGGCCGCTACCGAAGGACGAGGTGTCCTACATCCGTAACTCGGTCAA
>JBBSSG010000003.1:0-65132 GCA_038242295.1 Mycobacteriales bacterium
TAATGGGCTCAGGAAAATACACACGACTTTGTATACCGATGCCGAAGTCACACGTGTCGATGACGTACCCATCACCGCGCTCGCGAGAACCATTGCAGACGTGTCTCGTTCGCTCGCGTTCGCGGACGCGGTGTGCATAGCCGACCTCGCGGCGCGCACGCAGGGCATCACACCCGAACAGGTTGCTGCAATGCTCGATTCGTGCCCAAACCACCCGGACAACCGCAAAGCTCGCAGGGTCGTGGAGTTCATGGACGCACGGTCCGAGAGCGCCGGCGAATCCCGATGCCGAGTAGTGCTGCATCAACTGGGACACGTTCCACAGCTGCAGGTTCGAATCTCCGATCACGCAGGAGTCTTCGCCCGCACAGACTTCTATCTACCGGAGATCTTCACGGTGTTGGAATTCGACGGTCGGATCAAGTACGGCCGACTCGTCCCTGCGGGTAAATCTCCGTCGGATGTGGTGTGGGAGGAGAAGCGCCGCGAGGATCGGCTTCGCTCCAGCGGACTGCAGGTAGTGCGATTGACCTGGGCGGACCTAGATCAGCCAGACCACATCGACCGGTTGATTCGTGCCGCTGCTGATCGCGCAGCGAAGTCGCCACCGCCGACGGCCACAATCCTCCACTGACCTCGCACCACTTTTCCTAACCTGCCCACCCAATTCACCTCCGAACAGAGGTCCGTACCCCACAAAAACAGTGCGAACTCCGTCCCGAGCACCCGACCCCCGCCGCTCAACGCCCACACGCGCCGGCCACCGTTCTCCACTGACCTCGCACCAGTTTTCCCAACCTGCCCACCCAATTCACCTCCGAGCAGCGGTCCGCACCCCACAAAAACAGTGCGAACCCTGCCCCGACCCCCTACCCACGCACCACCAATCAGCGCGGTTCAGGTCTCCAAAGTTCGAGTTTCGGAATCCCCGGGGGCGTGAAGCCGAGGACCTGGCCGTAGAACGACAGCTCCGACTCCCGGGCGTTCACCTGGGTTTCGAGTTTTCTGAAACCGTGGGACTCGCCCTCGTATGCCAGGTACGCGTGCGGAATACCCTTGCGTACGAGGGCGTCACGGAATCGCTCTGCTTGCGACGGCGGCACGATCGGATCCGACAGTCCTTGCAACAGCAGGACCGGGCAGGACAATCCGTCGACATTGTTGATCGGTGCGCGCGTGCGGTACAGCTCGATCGCCTCCGGAAGGGGCCCGATCAATCCGTCGATATAGCGGGATTCGAAGTCGTGGGTCTCGGCGACGAACATCTCCAGCTCGGCGACACCGTAATAGGAAGCGCCACAAGCAAATACGTCCGAGGATGTCAATGCCGCGAGTACCGTCCAGCCGCCGGCGGATCCACCTTCGATTGCAAGTCGCGCCGGATCCGCAAGGCCGTTGTCCGCGAGACCTCGAACTGCGGCAATCGTGTCTTCGACGTCGACGACGCCCCACTGCAGGCGGAGCCGGTTGCGGTACTCACGGCCGTATCCGCTCGATCCGCCGTAATTGACATCGACGACGCCGATGCCTCGGCTGGTGAAGTAGGCGAACACTGGGTTGAGGGCGGGTGCGACATGAGCCGTCGGGCCGCCGTGAACGAACGCCACGTACGGCGGCAGTTCACCGTCGAGGCCTCGATACTCGGGATTGCGCGGCGCGTAGACAATGGCATGCACTTCGCGATCGGGCCCTTGGAAAGTTTTCGGCTCGCCCTGTGGCAGGTAGTCGGCGTCGGGAACGATTTCGAGGCCCGATCGAATATCGGCAATCTCGCCCGTAGTGAGGTCGAGTAGCCGCAGTCCGCTCGGACTGTGCGCGCTTCCTGCTTTCAGCAACACCGACGAACCATTCCGTCCGCCGAACGAGATCGATGTGAGTCCGCCGGCGTCGACGTCCTCGAGTGAGCCGGCTACAGGATCGAGCACTCCGAGTGTGTCGGTTCCGAATGTCCGGACGGTCAGAAGTTTTCCGTCGTCGAGTATCGAGTACCAGCGAGCCCCGAGTTGCCATAACGGAGAACCGAAGTCGGCTTCGGCAGCATGCAGTGCCGACGCGGTGCCGTCCAGTGCGGCACGGTAGATATTCCACCATCCGGTTCGGTCACTGATGACGTACAGCGAGTTCTCGTCGGCCCACTCCGGCTGCAGTACCGATTCTTCGATGCCGCCCAATAGTGTTTCGCACGTACCGGTTTCGAGGTCTGCGACGCGCAGCTCGGTACCGTCCCAGGGCATCTGCGGGTGGTTCCACGCGATCCAGGCCAGCTTTCGGCCATCGGGCGACACACGCGGGTATGCAAGGAAATCCGAACCCGACACCAGCGAACGGATACTGCTCCCGTCGAGGCTGATCGCGCAAATGTCTCGACTGATCTCAGGACCGGTGTGGGTCTCGCGCACCGCGAACACCTCGTCCCCGACGATCGACAACTCGCCATATCTGACCGCTCCGGCGACCTCGGGCTTGGGCGTCAACGGGGTCGGTGTCCTGCCGGGACTGCAGATGTAGAGGCGTTGATCAGAAAATTCGGCGAATACGATTCGGCCGTCATCGGTCGCAGTCCACGCGCCGCCCCCGTACTCGTGGACCCGGGTGCGTGCGTTGTACGGCTCGGGCAGCAGCGTGCTCACTGCGCCGTTCTCGACCCGGCAGATGGTGGTTCGTCCGTCTTCGGTCGGCCGCATCTCCGACCACCAGATCTCGTCGCCGACGAATCGTCCGCCTTCCACCGGATGCCCGCTGGCGGATAGATCCGCAGCGGAGATCGGCGACGGCCAGGACCCGAATGCAAGCGGAGTGCGGTTCATTGCATCCAGGGTAAGCGAGTCGTTCAGGCGCGACGGCTTCCTTGGTCCGCTTTCGCGGCGGGTATGTGTCGGACGCCTCAGCCCACCGGCGTCAGGAGATCTGGTCCGTCGTTTCGGACACTGTTGACTGCCGTGCTCACCTCGTACGGCACCAGCCGAGGCTCGGGAATCGCCGCCAACATCTCTTGCACGGACTCGAGCTTCGTCACCGCCGGATCGAGCCAACTGGAGCGCAGACTCTCGGGGATGATGACCGGGGAGCGATCGTGAATGTGCCCGAGCGAATCCGCTGCCGGTGCTGTCAAGACGGTCATCGACCACACCCAGCGATCCTCGTCGTCGTCGGATTTGGTGGGATCGCGCCACAGCTCGTACAGGCCAGCCATCGCGAGTACGCCGTCCGAGTGCAGGAAGTGCGGGACCTTCTGGCCCTCTCGTTTTTCCCACTCGTAATACCCGTCAGCAGGGACAATGCACCGCCTGCGGGCTGCGGCCCTCTTGAACGACGGCTTCTCGGTGATGGTCTCGGAACGCGCATTGATCATCCGGCTGCCGATCTTGGGATCCTTCGCCCACGACGGGATCAGGCCCCACCGCACCGAACGCAGCTGCCGGACGGCCCCGGCGTCCGGCGAGTCCTTCGGAGCGCGTTCGAGCACTGTCCGCACCGTCTGGGTGGGCGCCACGTTGTAGGCGGGTGAGATCTCCTCGCCGACTGTCTCGGCGATGTCGAACACCGCTCGTAGATCGCTATCGCTCTGGGTACTTGCATACCGTCCGCACATGCCTCGATTGTCGCATCGACTGCCGACAAGCGGCGCCTGTCCAATATCCCGTCGCGATCGTGATGATGCACCTGGCACGATAAGGGGGTGAACCATCCGGAGAGCTCGAATCACACGCGTAAACACCGCACTCTTTCGCAGTCGACCAAACTGCAGAATGTGCTGTACGAGATCCGCGGCCCGGTACACCAGCACGCGGCGCGGTTGGAGGCCGAAGGCCACCGGATCCTCAAGCTCAACATCGGACACCCGGCCCCCTTCGGCTTCGAGGCGCCCGACGTCATCGTCCGCGACATGATCGCAGCGTTGCCCTATGCGCAGGGTTACTCCGAATCGAAGGGCATCCTCTCGGCCAGGCGTGCGATCGTCACGCGTTACGAGCTGGAGCCAGGTTTCCCCGAACTCGACGTCGACGACATCTACCTGGGCAATGGCGTCTCCGAGCTCATCACGATGACGATGCAGGCCCTGCTCGACGACGGCGACGAGGTGCTGATTCCGGCGCCCGACTATCCGCTGTGGACCGCGATGACGACGCTCTCCGGCGGCAAGGCCGTGCACTATATGTGCGACGAGGAAAACGGGTGGAATCCTGATCTCGCGGACATCGAATCGAAGATCACGCCCAAGACCGTCGCACTGTTGGTGATCAACCCGAACAATCCCACGGGTGCGGTGTATTCGAAGGAAGTACTGCAGGGCATCGTCGACCTAGCCCGCAAGCATCAGCTTCTGCTGCTCGCCGACGAGATCTACGACCGCATTCTCTACGACGACGCGCAACACACATCGTTGGCAAGCCTCGCCCCCGACCTGCTGTGCCTGACGTACAACGGGCTGTCGAAGGCGTACCGCGTGGCGGGGTACCGGGCCGGCTGGCTCGCAATCACCGGGCCGAAGGCACACGCCGCTGGGTTCATCGAGGGCATCGACCTGCTCGCCTCGACACGGCTGTGCCCCAACGTCCCTGCACAGCACGCGATCCAGGTCGCGCTCGGCGGTTACCAGAGCGTCAATGATCTGATCTTGCCCGGCGGGCGCCTGCTCGAGCAGCGGGACGTCGCCTGGGAGGCACTCAATGCGATTCCGGGTGTCTCGTGCGTCAAACCGCGAGGGGCTCTGTACGCGTTCCCACGCTTGGACCCCGAAGTACACCACATCCACGACGACGAAAAGTTGGTCCAGGATCTCCTTCTTCAGGAAAAGATCCTGGTCGTGCAGGGCACTGGCTTCAACTGGCCCGGTCACGATCATGTGCGCATCGTGACGCTGCCCTGGGCCCGCGATCTCGCCGTCGCCATCGAACGCTTCGGCAACTTTCTGGCGTCGTACAAGCAATAGCTCTCGTTGCCGCTTCAGTCTGCGCGTACAGCCCAAGCGTGAGACGAAAGCAGGGAAAGTGATTGAAAGGTGACGTAAAAAACACTGCGGCCTCGCTACAATTTCGCCCAGAAGTCTGTAGATTGGCGAACGGCACCTAGTTGTGCCCGAGCACTGGTCGTATCCCACCCCCCCGGGGACGATCAGGAAGGTGGCGGGGGACGCCCCCCTGCTCCCCGCCACCGAGCTCCCAAAACCCCACACTTGCGCGTCATAGACTTCGAACAGCCGCTAGGCGTGCGCTGATCCCGTCCGTACCGCCACGCGAAGAACAGTAAGACGCAGTAGCCGCGCTCACACCACTCCGCTGATTTCGAGGTTCGGGGTGAGCCCGACGGAGTGTGCTCGCCGTCGAGAAGCCCCACTACTCTTGCAGCGTGGAATCACACGGTCATGGACACGGACACAGCAATACCCCCGCACCGCTCGGACCGATCGCAGCACGAATAGTCATTGGACTGCTCGTTGTCATCGGGATTGTCGTGATCGCAGGCGCGGTCGCACTGTGGCCGAACAAGCAGGATATCGAGATCCCACTGCCATTCCAGACTTCCAGCGGCGAGGCCGTCAAAAGCGAAGCTGGGACCGTGATCTCGCAGGACATCGGTCCGTGTGGCAGCCCGTCGTCGGGACGCGTATTCACTGGACAACCCACACCGCCGGTCAACTCGGGATACGAGTGCCAGCGCAGCATCGTCGCCATCGGATCGGGTCCGAATGCCGGGACGCGAACCCTGGTCGAGATCGCGCCGGGCCCAGGGCAGCCCGAACTCCGCACCGGCGAAAGCATCCGTCTCGTCCGGCAGACAGACCCGACCGGGACGACGCAGTACTCGTTCAACGATTTTGCGCGCGGTTTGCCGCTGACCCTCATCGTCGGGGTGTTCGCCCTGGTGATCTGCATCGTCGCGAGATGGCGCGGGTTCCGGGCGTTGATCGGTTTGATCGTTGCGTTTGCTGTCCTCACAGTGTTCATGCTGCCTGCGCTCCTCGGCGGAGCACCGGCGATACCCGTCGCGCTGGTCGCGGGGTCGATCATTCTGTACGCCGTCCTCTACTTGGCGCACGGGGTCAACCTGCGGACGAGCTCGGCGCTGCTCGGCACATTGACGTCGATGGCGTTGGCAGCAGTGTTGTCCTACATAGCAATTCGCTTGACACATCTGACCGGCCTATCCGAGCAGCAGAACGCCGACGTGCAGGCCTACATTCAGCAGGTCAGCATCACCGGTCTGCTGCTCGCGGGATTCATCATCGGCTCGCTCGGTGTGCTCAACGATGTCACCATCACGCAGGCCTCCACAGCGTTCGAGATCGCCTCCGCCGACGCGACCGCAACACGGAGACAGATCTTCTCCGCGTCGATGCGCGTCGGGCGGGATCATATTGCCAGCACGGTTTACACCCTCGTTCTCGCCTATGCCGGTGGCGCGCTGCCGTTGCTGTTGTTGTTCAGCGTCGCAGACAGTTCCATCCAGGACGTCCTGACGGGTGACGCGGTGGCGATCGAGATCGTCCGCTCCTCTGTCGGCGGTGTCGCGCTGGCGCTCTCGGTTCCGCTGACGACGGCTATTGCCGTATTGCTCGCCCGGCCCGGGGGCATCTGCATGCCTTCACCGAATAAGTCCGGCCTCAATTCCCGGTAACGCAATGCGCTCCGCGCCCGTGTGTGCGTAGTAGGAGCCGGTACCTACTACGCACACACGGGCGGCGAAGCCGCACTACGCAAACGCAGCCGCCACAGTCTCGGACAGCAATTCGCCCGCGTGCGTACTGAGTCCGTTCTTCAGGCCGGAATCAGCTGCGCACGCGGCCTCCCAACCTTTGTCTGCGAGCGCGACGACATACGGCAACGTGGCATTGGTGAGCGCGTAAGTGGACGTTCGCGGGACGGCGCCCGGCATGTTGGCCACGCAGTAGAAGACCGACTCGTGCACTCTGAAGGTCGGATCGGCATGCGTCGTGGGCACGGAATCCTCGAAGCAACCACCCTGGTCGATTGCGATGTCGACCAGAACTGATCCGGGCTTCATTCGCTGAACAAGACTGTTGGTGACGAGAGTGGGAGCCTTCGAGCCCGGGACCAGGACGGCACCGATGACCATGTCGGCGGCAAGCACGGCGTGCTCTAGTTCGAAGGCATTGGACATGACGGTCCGCACGGTGCCCTGGTACTGATCATCGATCGCACGGAGAGCTTTGATGTCGAGGTCCAGGACTGTGACATCGGCACGCATCCCATGCGCGATGGCGACAGCATTGCGGCCCGCTACTCCAGCGCCGATGACGACGACGTTGGCTGGACGCACTCCGGGGACACCGCCCATCAGCACTCCGACGCCTCCGCCGCTGGCCATCAAGTGGTAAGAGCCCGCCTGCGGCGCCAGGCGTCCGGCGACTTCACTCATGGGCGCGAGGAGCGGCAACGATCCGCCCCGACCGGTGACTGTCTCGTAGGCGATGGAGGTGATCCCCGACGCGAGCAGCGCATCGGTGCACGCCTTCGAGGCTGCGAGGTGCAGAAAGGTGAACAGAACCTGCTCACGACGCAGCCGCGAGTACTCCTCGGCGATGGGTTCCTTCACCTTGAGAAGGAGATCGGCAGCAGCCCAGACGTCGTCGGCCGAGGCGAAGATCTGTGCGCCTGCCGCTTTGAAATCGGTATCCGAGAACGATGAGCCTGCGCCCGCCTCGGTCTCGATGAGTACTTCGTGTTTATGCGAAACCAGTTCGTGTACGCCTGCCGGGGTAATAGCCACCCTGTACTCGTGGTTCTTGATTTCGCGCGAGATTCCGATCTTCATAGCGGCGACCTCCACGGTCTTGGACATTCATTCGAATACGCCAACTATGAAATATGAAGAGTGAAAACAGCAATACTTGTGAATATAATTCGATAGGTTCAAGGAATGGACCTGGATAATTCGTCTAAGGCTTCGCAGACAACCCATGTTTCGAACGATGTTCGCCGTCAACCGCTCGATAACATCGACCATATTCTGATCGACGAACTCAGGCGCGACGCCCGGTTGCCCAACAACGCGCTGGCGGCGTCCGCCGGAATCGCGCCCTCCACCGCGCTGGGGCGCGTGCGATCCCTCGTCGAGCGCGGCGTCATTCGAGGATTCCACGCGGAAATAGATCCCGAGGCGCTCGGACAGGGCATTCAGGCGATGATCTCGGTCCGCCTGCAAGCCGACGCCCGACGACGAATCAGCGAATTCGGCAAGCAGATCGCCGCGCTCGAAGAAACACTCAACATTTATTTCATCGCCGGTGCCGATGACTTCCTCGTTCAGGTGGCAACCGTCGATACAAATGCACTACGCAATTTCGTCGTCGACAACCTCAGCGCACACCCTGCCGTCGCGGCCACAGAGACGATCCTGATCTTCGAGCACATCAGACCGCGCAGCAGTCCCCGTCGTTAGGGGCCGGGTGGAAACAGCGGCGGAATGGTGAAGTCCGGCAGACCAGGAATGAGCGGTGGCGGCGGAGGCGGCGGCGGAGGAGGTTCGACCTGGGTCGGGGCATCCGGGATGACGGGGCTCGGCTCAGGCTCAGGGGCCACAACCGGTGCCTCGACGGGCGCTTCGACCACCGGCGGCGGGGGTGGAGGTGGCGGCGGGGGAAGTGGAGCAACTTCAGTTGCGACCGGCGGTGGCGGAACCGCCGCGCTAGGCGTAGTGACCGGCACCTGTGTCACCGCGGTATCGACGACGGCAGGCGAACTCGGACGCGTCAAGACGAAACCGGACAATGCGATGACCGCAGCAGCTGCCACTCCGATGACGGACCAGGACCGAATGCGACGACGCTTGCGCTCGTCCTCGTTCTCGCCGTCCTCGTCGTCGTAGTCGGCATCGAGCCAATAGATGCCGGACAGTTCGAAATGCGACGGTGAGGGCGCCGGTGTGGAGTCTGACTCAGGCTCGCCCCCGTCCGGTTCGGAAGCCTGTTCGGGAGCCTGTTCGAGAGCCGGATCGGCCCGCGGCGACACAGCGACCGTGGACGGCGAGAATGCAGACGCCGAGTCAGCAGGCGGCGTGAGAGTCGAGGGCGCATATGCCGCACTCGCACCAGCAAAAGTAGGCTCGACCGGCTCCGACGGCGTGAGAGTAGACGGCGCAAATGCCGCGCTCGCACGCGCAGAGCGTTCCTCAACAGACTCCGGCGGGGCGACAGACGGCGAGACGGTCCAAGGAAAGAACGCCGCGCTCGCAGAGGATGCATCAACCGGCTCCGGCGGGGCAACCGACCGCGAGACGGTCGGCGGCACGAACGCGGACGCGGATGGCGAGACGGTCGACGGACCGAATGCCGCACTCGCACGCTCAGAGGGGGCCTCAAGGTGCTCGGGCGGGGCAATCGATGGTGTGAAAGTCGACGGGGGGAGAGTCGACGGCACAAATGTCGCGCCCGCAGAAGTCGTCTCGACCGGCTTCGGCGGGGCAACCGGCGGCCTCACAACCGGTGCATGTGGCGGGTACTCGGGCGAGATCGGCGGATTGGGTGCTGTGTCGGTGAGCCTCGAATTCGCAGCACCCATATCCGGGCTAGCCGGTGCGGGTAGCGAATATGACTCATCTGGCGCATACGACTCGGCGGGCACATACGGCTCAGCGGGTACATAAGAGCGATCTGTGCGCTCACTTGGGCGCGCGGACAGCGCGGCACCTCGCGCGGCCACTGATTCAGGTTCGTTCGGGGTGAGCGCCGGCAGGTCGAGCGAGGCACCGACGCGTTCGCGCACGATCGGCATGCGCGCTCCCCCGCCGATGAGGACGACTGCATCGATCGGTACCTGAGCCCCGATCAGTATCTCGCGCGCGAACTCGATGGATCGATCGAGGTCGTCGATGATCAAGGACTCGAAATTCTCACGAGAAAGCAGAATCATTCCGCTCTCGTCTGGCAGGCAGACCGCTTCGATGCGAGAGAGGCGCTCTTTGGCGACGCGGCAACGACGTGTGAACAGCCCGATGTCGGGTGCATCGCTGGGCTTTCCGAGCCGCGCGAGCTGATTGTCGCGCAGGATTTCGTCGAAGATATCGCCACTGAACACGCTGGTCCGTTCCGTGACGATGACGCGGCGTGAATTCAAATCCACCACGCTCACGGTCAGGCCCGAACTACCGAGGTCGTACAACGCGACAGTGGAATAGCCTGCTGCTTCACCGCTCGCGATCAGATACTCGACTACCGCTTCGACCTCATGCACCAGGCAATAGTTCCGAAGGTTCTGGTTTGCGAGGGCGCGGTGCAGTGTGTCTGCTTGATGCGCGTCCCTGTAAGCGACCCCGGTCGCCATCGATGGCTCGGACTCAGCAGCCAGTGCGCTGATGGATTCGGCAGCCAAGTACTCGACGTCATCGTCGACCGTGTCGATGACTTGATTGTTGAAGAACAGCTGCTGCGGGGCCTCCGGCGGACGAGCATGAGGGACGGCAGCACCGTTGCGCGGCAGGGCCATACGCACGGCATGGGCGCCCATGGACACCCCCAGCAACACGGTCATCTCTCGGCCTCGTTTCGCGTAACACGTTCGGACTTTTCTATTCGTCCAGACCGCAACAGGTCAAGAACGCACATGGTCCAGAGCGCAACGCTACCGGTAGGGAATGATTGTTGTGACACGGCCTTGATCGCGCCGAAGTCAGTTACCGGCGTCGATCCCGGTTTCGAAGCTCTGATCAACTCCGACGTTTGGAAGCTCTGCGAAATCCGAGTCGCCGGTCTCGGACTGGGCCCCGGTATCGAATGATTCGTCTTCGATACCCGAATCGTCAGTGCCGAAATTTCTAGAACCATCGGTGTCGAACTGACCGTTACCGAACTCGTCGGCACCGGAACCATCGGTACCGAACTCATCAGTGCCGGAACCACCGAAGTCCTCGGTCTGTTCGGGTATGAGCTCGGCCGGGGGTAGCACCGGCGCTGGAGCAACGGGGACAGGCATCTGTGGGATGTCCGACGGCTCACCTGTCGACACACCCGCAGGGTCCACTCCGATTCCTGGGGGCGGTGGGGTATCCCCGCGCAGATAAACCACCGACCACACCAGAAGTACGACGGCAGCGACGGCCAGCAACGCCGAAGCGTCACGCAGCGACCAACGCATCCCCGGTGGAACCAGACGATTGATTCCCCGCGCAGAAGGTTTCGTCTTCGGCAAAAATGCAGGAACCCCTCGGCGCTCGAACGGCACCGCGAACTCCGGCGCGAATCGTTGCTCCGACTGCCGCGGAGCCTCAGGGGCAACCCGAGGCTCTGGCGCGAACTCAGGCGCAACCCGAGATTCCTGCTGCGGCGCGTACTTAGGCGCAACCCAAGAGTCCTGCTGCGGGGCGAACTTGGGGGCACCCCAAAGCTCCGGCGCGGTCTCGCGCTTCGGTTCCGTCTCGAGGTGCGCGGTCGGGGCGATGACGCGGATCTGCTCGGTGGGAGCCTCGGAGTCTTCACTCTCGAACTGCTCAGTCGCCAACTCCTCGACGGCCAACTTCTCGACGGCGAGGTCCTCAACCGCAAATTTCTCGGTCGCAGGCTCCTCGACCGCGAAGTCCTCAACTGCGAAGTCCTCAACTGCGAAGTCCTCGTCAGCTGGTTCCTCAGCCTCAGCCTCGAGCTCGTCAGCAGGCTCCTCGGCCTCGAACGCTTCAGTCTCGAGCTCTTCAGCCTCGAACTCGTCGTCCGGAGCTGGGGTGTGCGGCGGGGCGTCGTATGGCCTACCCAGCACCGTGTCGAGGTCCATCTGCGGCGCTGTCGGCTCGGCTTCGAGTGCCGCACCCTCGAGAATGACCGACTCGGGCGACTCGGGCACGACGAGCGGGACGGTCCACTTCTGCTCGATGAGTTCGCTCACCAGCGGGTTGCGCGCACCGCCGCCGATCAGCAGCACCGCGTCGGGTTCGGTGGGCGCCGCCCACGAGAGGGTTTTTATCAGCAGCGAGCCGATAGCCTCGGCGAACTCGTCTCGGGTGAGCAGCATAGGCCCGTTACCCGGTGCTCGGACGCCCGCTGACGTCGCGAGGAGTTCCTTCAATTCGCGGAAGAATGCTCGGTATTCGGCCTGCGCATCGGCGCCGCGCGCCGTAGGCAGGATGTTTTTGGCCATGACGACACGCTCGACTATGTCGTCGAGTTTCTCGCCGGACAATGCGGACTGCCGAGCAGACCTGACGACTTCGCCGGCGAGGACGTCGAGTGTGAATGCAGAGGTGCCGTATCTGCCCAGGTCGAGCACGAGGAGTGAGCGCGCGTCCGATAGTTCGGGGAGAGAGCGGGCGTAGGCGAGGAGCGCTGCGCCTTCGTCGACCATGCGGATCGTCGACATATTGCCGGTGTCGAGTGTGCCGAGCAGCGCTTCTACGACGTCTGAGTCACGGCCGGTGAGAACGACGTCGTCAAAGGGTCCGCAGTCGACTAATTTGCCGCTCAGGAGCCACTGTGCTCCTTCGGCATCTATCGAGTCCTCGATCCGACGTCCATCTCGGAAGTACGAGATTCGGACGGCGTCCGATTCGACGGCCACGCCGCAGACTCCACCCATCGACACGGATTTCCTTCAACTTTATGTACCTCGACGTCGGTTGCACTGTACTTCGCGTCCGACCCGATCACCGACCAATGCGTCGGGCTCTGATTTCGCATCGTTACTTTGCCAAGCAAAAATGCGTCGTACACCACGTACGACACCGACATAAGACCAGGTGGGCCAAAAGCCGGAAAATACTATGTGAGCAAACCAAGCATTCTCAGTAACGCTTCAAAACATTCTACGATATTGTTTGGAAGGGTCTGGGGAGACTGCTGGGCAAGACGTCTATCTACTCGTCGACCCACGGTCGTTCGCGAGGCCGCCCGGTCTCGGAATGTTAACGAGGTTCGGTGGAGGTTCGCATGGAGACACTCAATTCTGAAGATGTGGCACGGGTTCGCGATGTCTTGGACAAGTTCGGCAAGCTTCCCGTTTCAGCACAGACCATCGACGCATCGGCCGATCTCTACGACAGCGGCCTCACCTCGCACGCGAGCGTAAACGTGATGATCGCACTCGAGGACGAGTTCGACGTCGAGTTCCCCGACACCATGTTGCAGAAGTCCACCTTCGGCAGCATCGACGCGATTGCTACTGCCATCGCCCAACTGACGGACTGATTGCCTGTGAGCACCACTTACGAAACTGCCAACAGCACCATGGTTCTGTCCGACGTGCTCCCCGTACTGGGTAAGCACGCCGGCGAGGTCGATCGCGATGCTCGTTTCCCCAGCGAATCGGTCGACGCGATGCGCCGGGCCGGCCTGCTCGCAGCAGCAATTCCCACCGAGTTCGGTGGCGGTGGGCGCTCGCTCACCGATCTGGCGCATACCGCTCGGGCCCTCGGCGCCGAGTGCGCGTCGACGGCGATGATCTTCGTGATGCACCAGACGCAGGTACTGAGCATCGTTCGGCACGGCAGATCCGACGCCATGAGTGCGTTGCTGAAGCGTCTTGCCGCCGAGCAGCCTCTGGTTGCGTCGGCGACCACCGAGATCAACATCGGCGGCGACGTCCGTACCAGTGGGTGCGCGGTCGAGTACGACGGCGAACGCATTCGACTCTCGAAGACCGCGCCGGTCATTTCTTACGGGGAGTACGCCCAGTTCGTGCTCGCAACGGCTCGCCGCTCGGTGGACAGTCCGCCCAGCGACCAGGTACTCGTGGTGTGTGAGAAGCCGAACGTGGTCCTCGAACGCATCGGCGACTGGGACACCATGGGCTTTCGTGGCACGTGCAGTCCGGGGTTCCAGCTCGAAGCCACCGCGACGACGTCGAACATTCTCGGCGACAACTACGGCGATATTTCCTCACAGACGATGCTCCCGGCAGCGCACGTGCTGTGGGGTTCGGCGTGGCTCGGCATTGCGGACGCTGCGGTGTCCAAAGCGCGCAAGGCTGTTCGTAAGTCTGCGAGCCGGACCCCTGGCGTGACCCCGCCGAATGCACTTCGTCTCGCGGAGCTCTACGTAGTACACGAACAATTGGTCGACACCGTCTTCGGCGCGGCAGCAAAATACGAAGCCATCGCAGACTCACCCACCGAGCTCGGTGCTATTGGGTACGCGGTCAAGATCAACAACGTCAAGGTGAGTGCGTCGACGCTCGTGATCGACATCGTCGGAAAGGCGCTGCAGATCTGCGGTATCGCCGGCTATCGCCTGGACAGCGACCTCAGCATCGCTCGCCATCTTCGAGATGCACACGGCTCCGCGATCATGGTCAGCAACGAGCGCATCCTCGGCCACAATTCTCAACTCGCGCTCGTCTACAAGGGCAAGTAAATGACTACGACACATCAGGTCAGTGAACTCGACTCTGCGCGAGCGGTATTCCGTAATGAGCTGATCGCCGCCGAGCTCCTCGTCCCCAGCTCGGTGCAAGGGTTGTACGGACGCTCCGGCGAGTTCGAGGACATCATCGAAACCGTCGACGACGTCGTCAAAGCTGCCGGCGCAAGCGAGCACGGCTTCGAGGCTCCGCGATTCCGATTCCCTCCCGTCTTTCCACGGGAAGCATTCGAACGCACCGACTACATCGCCTCGTTCCCCAACCTGACCGGCGCGATCAACACCTTCGAAGGCGACAACAAGGCTCACGCCGCGTTGCTTGCAGACCGTTCCGAGGGCAAAGACTGGGATCATCACCTCGAGTCCGCAGGGACGATGCTCGTGTCGGCCGCCTGCCATCCGTCGTACTCGATGATGTCCGGACGCCTGCCCGAGGACGGTCGCCTGCTCGACATCTACGGGTACTGCTTCCGCCACGAGCCTGCGGTCGATCCCGCACGCATGCAAGCATTTCGAATGCACGAGTTTGTGCGGGTGGGAACCCCGGCCGATGCAGCTGCCCACCGTGACCGCTGGGCCGATCGCGGACTGCAGGTGCTCGCCGATCTCGGGCTCGAAGCCGAGGCCGTCATCGCCAATGATCCGTTCTTCGGACGCGCAGGCCGCATGCTGGCCGCGAATCAGCGTAACGAGAACCTGAAGACCGAGCTGGTCGTCAAACTGTACGGAGATCTCGACGACGGCACCGCCGTCGTCTCGTGCAATTGCCACCGCGACCACTTCGGCCACACATTCGGAATCACCACCGCCGACGGCGCCCCCGCGCACAGCGCATGCGTCGGGTTCGGCATGGAGCGCATCGCACTGGCGATGTTGCGCACGCATGGCCTCGACCGTCGAAAGTGGCCGGCTTCTATCTCCAACTGAACGGTACGAACCCCCTCGCACCACCGAATGAAAAGACGACACCGCCGCCGACACCGATTGGGAAATTTCCTGTGACCACCCGAAGTACAGCAGAGCAGAACACGCACACGTCTGACACAGACATCGATACGCGTACTGCCGGCGGAAAGTACTCGACGTGGTTCGGACCCGAGTCGGCAAGCTTGTTCGGCACTGTGCACGTACCCGAAGGTGGTCGCGCCAGAGGTGGAGTGATTTTGTGCCCGCCCCTGGGCAAGGAACAGGTCGACTCCTACCGCGGAATGATATTGCTAGCTCAAAAGCTCTGCGATGCAGGGCTTTTTGTACTTCGATTCGACTACTTCGGTACCGGAGACTCGGCCGGCGAACAAGACTCGGCGAACATCGTCCCGCAGTGGACCTCCAGCGTTGTCACCGCGGCCAGTTTTGCGCGTGAATGCGGCGTCGAGAATGTCGCGCTCGTCGGATTACGTGCCGGCGCGCTCCTGGGCGCTGCGGCGGCGGCGCAATGCGGACCGTTGAACGCAATTGCGCTGTGGGATCCGGTCCTGCGGGGTCGGTCGTACCTGCGTGAGCAGCGAGCCCTGTATTCGGTCAGCGTCACTCAGGACTCCGCCGTAGACGCTCGAATTTCGATAATCGGCTCCGTATTTCACCCCGACGTGGCGCCGGGCCTCGGGGCACTCGACAGCTCCAAGCTGTCGCCGATCGATTGCCCCGTGCTTGTCGCGACCCGACCCGAGCGCGGGGACGCCAAACCCGTCCGAGACCTGGTCGACACCCAGAACGCCGAACAATACACACTGTCCGATCACGAGCTGTTCCTCGAACCGAGCGATTTCGAGGTCGTACTGCCCAGTGCCGACATCACGCATCTGGCATCGTGGATTTCGGACCGTTTCGACGCCGGCACTCAGGCCCCCGCCGCTTCGGCAATTTCGGTCCCGCTGCGCAATCAGGCCGAGTTCGGCTCTGGCGAGCGCTCGGTGGTCGAGACGACGCAATCACTCGGACCGAACGGGCTGTTCAGCATCAAGACCACCTCGTCCTCGTGCATCCCGGGCGGACCGACTGTCGTTCTGTTTCCGACCGCGAACGAGCATCGCGTCGGGCCGGTCCGGATGTGGGTCGAGATCGCTCGAAGTCTTGCTGCGCATGGTGTTTCAGTTGTCCGGTTCGATCGCCGGGGCACCGGGGAGAACGGCCTGGTATCCGATACCGAGATCACCAAGCTGTACAGCGACCAAGGCAACGAAGATGCCCTGACGGCGGTGCACCATGCAGGAACCGCGCCGTGCAATGTCTTGGTGTCCGGGATGTGCTCGGGCTCGTGGTACTCGAGCTTCGCTGCGGGCGAGCTCGGCGTGAACTCCGCTGTTCTGCTGAACACCCTCGACTGGACCACCAAACGGCTCGAGTTCGTCAAGCGCTCCTCGATGGTGCAGGGAGACCCGAGCTTCTTCGCGCCCGCGTTGGACCGACTTCACAACGTGGGCGTGCGGGTGAAGAACAGGTTGCAAACCTCGATGCCGTATCCACTGTGGATCTGGCTCGGTACGCGCGGCCTCATCCAGGTTCCCGAGATTTCGCTACGCAAGCTGGAGTCCATGAATGTGCGGACCACAGTACTTCTGTCTCCGACGGACACCGCGTGGTTTGTGGCCAACCGCGGGCCGGAGGGAATGAACCGTCTGCGCAGACGCCCTTCGCCGCAATCACGCTCGACAGTGGTCAAGTCCTTCGCAGGCGGCGATCACTCGCTGTACAGCCGCGATCTGCGGGAATCGGTTCGCGCTGAATTCGTCTCCGCTGTCAATGAAGCGTTCGACATCGAAATCGGTCTGCCCGCGCCGCCGGTACCCGTGCAATGGACACCTCTGTGAAGCACCGCGCGCCGAAGATAGCACCGCCGCGGCACCATAATCTCGAACGGCTCGAGTGGTATCCACTCGAGCCGGTTCGGTGGGACATGGGTCTGATGACCCACACCATGCCGATCCAGAAGGTCCAGCTCGAGACCCCGCACGGCGCTGACTCGCCGGGATCCGACACCGATGCGTCGACTAAAAGCTCCGACCGCAACCTGGCACTGAACTCGCTCGCTTTGATGTTGTCGACCGTCGTCACCGGTGGCCTCGGGTTGCTGTTCTGGGCTGCGGCAGGCCGGTTGTATCCGGTGGCCGAGGTCGGTAGCGCGTCCGCGGTGATCACCTCGGCAGTGATGCTGTCGACGTTGTCCAACCTCAGCCTTGGGTCGATGTTCGAGCGCTTTCTACCGGATTCCGGTCGGCTCGCGCGGATGTTCGTCATCCGCGGCTATTTGACAGTCACCGCGTTCGCGTTTGTTCTCGGGTGCGGGTTCCTTCTCGTCGCGCCGGTCGAGGAGATGTTCACCAGCACCGCCGAGATAGTGTCCTTCCCTGCCTTCGTTGCGGTACTCGCCGTGTTCGCGCTGCAAGATCAGACGTCGTCCGGTCTCGGGGTAGCCCGCTGGGCAGCGGGGAAGAACGTCTTCCATGCCGTCGTGAAATTCGCTCTACTCCTTGCCCTGTTCGCCACGGCTCGCAGTACCTCGATCATCGCGGCGTGGGCTATCCCAGCGGTCATCGCGTCGATCGTCTTGCTTCGCTACATTCTGCGGGCCCTGCGAACCGAGCCTCGGTACCAGTTGGAGCCGAAGCTTCCGCCGCGTCGAGAACTCTGGTCTTACTTCGGGTCCGCCTACGGCATCACCGCACTGGGTTCGCTCGCGCCGCTACTGGTGCCGATGATCGTCGTCGCCACGTTGGGTGCCGAGTCCAACGCGTACTTCTCGCTGACCTGGTCCATCGTCAGTGCCCTCTATATCTTGATCAGCGTTCTCGTCGGCCCGTTCGTCGCCGAGGTCGCAGCAAATCCGGACCAGTTCTCGCGATTGACCAAACGGTTCATGACCATGGTGTGCATCGTGGCACTGGGTGGTTCGTTCTTTCTCGCGTTCATTGCCCCATTCGGGTTGGCGATCGTGGGCGAGCAGTACCGCGAGAACGGCACCATCATCGTTCAGCTTGCCGCCATCACCATTCCGCTCTCGGTCGTCGGATCGCTGTACGACGGTTTGGCGCGTGTCCAGCGAAGGATGCGGCTCGCTGTCGTAGTGCAGGTATTTGCGACGTCGATCATCATCGTCGGTTCGGTGACCTTGTCGTCCTCGCTCGGTATTGCCGCTATCGGTTGGGCGTACCTAGCGGCCGAGGGGTTCGGCGCGATTGTGCTGATCGTGCCGTTGATCCGGTGGATCCGAGAGTTGTCCCATCGCGGCGACGACACACCTCCATCCGAAGACATGTTTCCGCCAGGCCCCCCCGGGCCGCGGCCACCGGCAGCCGGTCTGTCCGTTCCACCGCGGGTGTATGCAGACACCGAAAGATACGCCCGCCAATTCAGCACCAGCGGTTCGCACCACATCGCTACGAGAAAGCCGAACTTCGAGCAGGGTCGTATCCAAGGCCCCTACCGCGGGCCCGCACCGGAAGGAGGCACACCATGATTCGAGAGGTGAGCTCGTACGACGCCCGAAGTACGACGACATACAAAGCAAGCGCAATGGACATGTTGAGGTCTGATTCGCGCATCATCTGTGCGCTCGGGCCGGCGGACTTCGGCGGCATCGAACGTATCCGGGCGCGGCTGCGCACGCTGGCCGCAGCGGGTCCCGCTGCACGGCTCGGCCTGAGGATCACACCGTCGTCGCAGAAGTGGGCCTACGAACCCGACCTGGTGTGCAGCGACGTCGAATTGTCGCCGCCGATCACGGCAACCAGTGTCGCGGACGCGCTCGTCGAGCTCGCGTCGACGGCCTCGACCGAAGTGCCGTTGCGAGCGCGCCTTGCCGGGGAGTATCTCCTGCTGGATCTGTCGCACGGACTGAGCGACGCGGCGCTGCCGGTAGCGCTCTACGCTTACCTGGCTGACCCCGACGCCGATCCACCACTACCTTCCTGGGCCACGGCCCGAGTAGTGCACAATCCACTGCTACGTGCGTTCACCAGCTGGGTTGTGCGTAATCCCCGCAAGGTCATCGATGTCCTCTACGGCAGGCTTCGTCCGCGACGCTCCGGAGGTGCGGCCGGTACTGCGGGGCAGTCCGAGCCGCGCCTCGTGCCGTGGACCAGATCGCCCGCGGTGGCCACCGCGACGTCGCCGGCCGGCGCTCCCGCAGCGCTTCGCGAGTGGCGGACACGTACCTTCTCCGACGTGTCGGTGCCGTCGATGCTCTGTGGCGCGGTCGCGAGGGCGTTGATCGACCAAGGAATTTCTGTGGCACCCACAGCCACCTTCCTGTTCGATTGCCGGCGCTATTTGCGAACGAGCGGGCTCGTACTGGGGAACTTCGCGGTCGGAATCGACTTCAGCGATCTCGATCCGACATCTCCACCTGCGGTGCACGACGCCATTACTCGTGCCATCGAGAGCGGACGGCCCCTCGCGGCAGGGGCATTGAGTGCCCTGCTGTATCTGCGGACACAGTCTGCATTGCCGTCCAGCGCAGCCGATAGTGTTTCGGCGGACGCCGACGCTCGGTTGACGTTCTCGGACGTGGGGCGGTTGAGGCAGGTGGAGAACATTGCGTGGACCGAAGAACCTGACCGGTGCCAGTTCTATCCGCTCAGCGAACCCGCACACCCGGAGTCGATCGTGATCACCTCCATGCAGGTCCGCGATACATTCCACGTATCGGCCTCGTTCCACGACAATGTCTTCGACGTGGACGCGGTTCAGGCCGCTTTGGATATCGCATTATCGAACCCCATCGCTGTGCTCAGCAGCCAGGAGTGACCAAGATGAGTACCCAGGTCCAACAAGTACGCGCAGCACTGGCGGGTAAGCCGACGAAAGGCCCCGGCGCATCACTGTGGGCCAGGATCGGCTACTGGGCAGGCATTGCTGTGGTGCAGCTTCTCGTTGTCGAGTTCATCGTCTCGGCTACCTGGCGCGGTCTCTACAGCTATCGAACCAATTTCGTCAGCGAACTGGGCGTCGCATTCTGCGGCCCGACCGGAAATTGGCCGTGCAGCAAGCTGTATCCGTTGATGAACATTTCCATCGCATTGGTCGGCGTCGCCCTGATCGTTGCAGCGACGGCGTGGCTGGTCATCGGTGTTCTCGATGTCCGCGGCGGAGTTCTTCTGTACGTGGCCGGGCTGGGTGCCGTCATGGCCGGGATGTTCAACCAGGGCCTCAACTATGACGTTCACTCGTTCGGCGCGACCCTGTTGTTCGTGGTGGGAAGCCTCGGTCTGATCGTCGCGGGCGGCCACCGTTCGCTTCGGCGCACGATCAGCATCACCGTCACTGCGCTGGGCGGCGTCGGACTCACCGCCTCATTGTTGTTCATCGGTGGTCACAGTTTCGGCATCGGAATCGGCGGTATCGAGCGAGTCGTCGTGTATTCCATCCTCATCGGAATTGTCGTACTGGCTGTAGCGCACCGTTCGACGGCTCGCCGCATGCAGATTCTCGCGACCTCGACCTCGACCGCTACCGCCGCATCCGCTGACACCGCGGATCGCAGCGACGAGCGATGACGCACAGTGTCGAACCGTCGACCGTCGAGGTTTCTCGGCTTCCCTCACCGGGTGTGGACCCACCGCCGCGGAAGAAGCTCCGATCACGCCTTCTCGGCATCGTCGTAGTCGCCGCGACAGTGGCGGTATCGGGCTCGGTTGCGTACCAACAGTTGTGGCCTCAGCGCAACGATGCCAACAAGGGTTCGACGGTTGCGAGCGGAGAAAACATCGACGATTTCACCGTGTACGACCAGTTCGACGGCGTTGCAGGCACCAGCCTCGACTCGGCCAGGTGGAGCTACGACACCGGCCGAACGGGGTGGGGCAACAACGAGAAGCAGGCCTACACCGACTCGACGGACAACGCCGCTCAGGACGGATCCGGCAACCTGAGTATCTCCGTGTTGGACGGAGCCGACGGATACACCTCGGCGCGGGTAACGACGAAGGACAAGTTCGAGTTCACCTACGGACGCGTCGAGGCTCGCATCAAAATGCCCGCCGGCCAAGGTCTCCATCCGGCATTCTGGCTTCTCGGCTCCAATCTGGAATGGGTCGGGTGGCCGATCTCCGGGGAGATCGACGTGATCGAGACGCTGAACGCAGCCGATAATTATCACACCGGCATCCATGCACCTCAGGCCGACAGCTTGGACAGCCAAAAGGCTGGCGCCTCGGGTTTTCCGGTCGCACCGCTGTCCGAGGATTATCACGTCTACTGGGTCGAGCGATCGCCGGGCAAAATCGTCACAGGCATGGACGAGACGGTTCTCTCGACGCTGACGCCGGCCGATCTGACGGGCGGTGCCCAATACTGGGTGTTCGACAAGCCGTTCTATCTGCTGTTCAACGTTGCGGTCGCCGGCGACTGGCCGGGTCCGACGAACGCGCAGACAAAATTTCCCGCGACGATGTCCATCGACTGGGTTCGTTACCGAACCGACTGAAACTTTTCCGCATTGCCAGCTGAACCAGCTGTATCGAAAGGAACCACCCCGTGTTGAAGCCTGCACTTCCAAGATTGCAGTCGCCGGAATGGGACGGCGCACTCTGGATCGGCGACGTCGACATCGAGGAAGAGATGTCCGAGTCCCTGTCCCTGTCGGACGCGGACGGTTATTCACGCGCTCGACTCCTCGTTCGGCACGGCATGGACCCGCTGGGCTTCGTCGAACTTCCGATCGACGACGGCTCGGTTTCTGTCGAGGCTCTCATCGAGGGCGTCCGCACGCTCGCACCGAGAGTGGATTCCGGTGACGCTGACACCTGCGCCGACGTTCTGCCCCCTGTCACTGTCGTGATCTGCACTCGCGATCGAATCGATCATTTGCGCGGGGCCCTGGCCTCGGTTCTCGCGGTGGACTACCCGGACTTCGAGGTCGTCGTCGTCGACAATGCATCCCCCACCGATGCCACCATCGATTACGTCCGATCCCTGGCAGATTCGCGTATTCGTGTCGTGTCCGAACCTACCGCGGGTCTCTCTCGCGCCAGAAACACCGGCCTTCGTGCCGCCCGACACTCCATCGTGGCATTCACCGATGACGACGTCGCCGTCGATGCGTTGTGGCTCCGCAGCATTGCGCGCGGATTCGGACGCGGCGAGAGGGTGACGTGCGTGTCGGGGATCGTGCCCAGTGGTGAAATCCGAACGCACGCACAAGCCTATTTCGATCGCCGCGTCGGCTGGGCCAGCTCAATTACGCCTCGCGTTTACGATCTCGCGCATCCGCCCGCAGACATTCCACTGTTCCCGTTCCAGGTCGGCATGTACGGCACCGGCGCGAACTTCGCCGTCAGACGGGACCGCATGTTCGATCTCGGCGGATTCGACGAGGCACTCGGCGTCGGGTCCCCGACCAACGGCGGGGAGGACCTCGACATGTTCTTCCGCGTGCTGATGGCCGGGGACCAACTGGTCTACGAGCCCGCATCGATCGTGTGGCATCGACATCGCGCCGACTCCGAAGCGCTCGCAGTCCAAGCCCGCGGATACGGCCTCGGGCTGGGGGCATGGCTGATGACCGTGGCGACGAACCGCCGGGCCGCCACTCTCGCTGCACGCGTCGCGACACGAAGACTGGGCAGCGCCATCAGGTTGTCTGCCAAGATGAGCAAGGTCGCCTCTCCCCCGGACGACCTCGCGGCTGACCTTCCTGATGGAATCGGCCGAATGGAGCTTTTCTCCATAGTCAAGGGTCCGGGCGCGCTGCGTCGTAGCCGTCGCGAAGGTCGTGTTCGAGCACCATTGCTGGGAGTGAGCCGTGAGCCTGTCCTCGACTGATCTCCGCAACGTCGGCGGCCGTCCGCCGACAACACCGCGGCCCAGCATTCGGTTCGCCGATCTAGCCGTTCTCGCCGCAATCGCGGCCCTGGCGGCGCTGCTTCCGCTACCCGCCCCGATCCGTGCTGCACTTCTCACGTTCACCGTGTTCACCGGGCCAGGCTCGGCGATTCTGACCTGGATCTACATTCCTCCGCGGGCTCGACTCGGCGCGGTCCCAATATTGAGTCTCGCGTCCTTCACTCTCGTCACGATGGCCGCGATGTGGGGATACCAGTGGTCGCCGCGCTGGATCACCGCGATTGTGGCCCTCGTGCAGGTCGGATCTGCCGTCCTCTGGTACCGCAAATACAGCGAGTGGCCGGACGCCCATGCCTGGCAGGAATGGGCCCGGCACACCTTCTCCCGCGATTCGATTCGCGGACGCATTCTGCTGACGAGGTCGATCCTGTGGGATCGAGAATTCCTCCGGCACAATGTCGCCGGCATCGTGCTCGCGTTGGCTGTCGTACTGTGGCTGCCCGCGCTTCCCGGGCTGAAGACTGCCGGGTACTCGCAGTTCGGACTACTGACCGCCGGCACTGGCCCCATCCTGATCGTCTGTATGGCGCTGGTGGTCGGAGCCTTTCTGACGGCGATTCGCCGGAATCAACTTCGCATCGCCGTCGCGGCCATCGCTGTCGCAATCATCGTGCAGCGCCTGACGGTGACGCTGGTGACCGACGTGCCCGTGTACGAGTGGACGTACAAGCACGTCGCTGTCACCGAGTTCATTCTCGCGTTCGGGGCGTTGCCGCCCAACGGGATCGACATCTACGCGCAATGGCCGGGGTTTTTCGTCGTCACTGCCTGGTTCAGCCAGGCCACGGGTTTCGGAATTCTCTCACTCGCTCACGTCTTCACCCCGATGATCCACGTCCTCACCGCCGTCTTCATCTTCTCGATTGCCCGCATCTTGAAGTTCCGGCGCCGTGTCGCGGTGACCGCGGTGATGCTCGGAGAGCTGGTGAACTGGGTCGGCCAGGACTACTACGCTCCGCAAGCCCTCGGTTTTGTTCTTGCCGTGGGATTTCTGGTGCTGCTGCTCGCTTCGGTGCAGCTTCGTGTGGCCGGATTTCTTGCCATCCTCCCGTTTGCCGCGTTGGTACCTACACACCAGCTCACCCCGTACTGGCTGTTCGCGGTCACCGGAGTCCTCCTTGTCACGCGACGAGTCAAACCGTGGTGGCTCATGTTCCCGCTCGCGTTCATCCTTTTCGGATATCTGTATCCCAGACTGTCCATCGTTGCGCCGTACGGACTCCTGTCTGGCTTCGATCCGGTCGAGAATGCGGCGAGCAATGTTCAGGCGCCAGGAATCCTGGGGAAACAGGTGACCTCGCTCATGTGCCGGGCCTTGTCGGCGGGCGTGTTCGGCCTGGCGTTGATGTCGGTGGTGTACGCGTGGCGGACCAAGAAGACGTTTTGGGCACCGATGGTCATGGCCTTCGGCTCGATCGGACTGCTGGCCGGCCAGAGCTACGGCGGTGAGGCGATCTTCCGTGTGTACCTCTATGCCATTCCCGGTTGCGTGTTGTTGATTGCCCCGATGCTCCTCGCTGCCCTCGACGCAGATCCGTCGGCAGCCCGTTCGACAGCGGGCAAGGTAGGTGCGCGCCTAGCTGTGGCGTGTGCGGCTGTGGGGACCGTCGGCGCAGCTACGTTCGGACTTCAAGGCTATTTCGGTCTCTGGCCCATGATCATCGAGAATCGCGCTCAGGTCGATCAGACGCGGGAGCTGGTGGCGGAGGCTCCTGCGGGCTCGACGTTCACCATGCTCTATCCGGCTGGCTTCCCGATCAGATCGACGGCGAAGTACGTGGCGCAAGCAGAAGCGAACGAGTTGTTCGACGCGCCCTTCAACTACTACGGCCCCGAGTACATGCTGGAGTTCCCGACGGCCGAACAACTCGAAGACTTCGAGTGGCAGGCGTCGCAGCGCGATGTGCCTGCGTACGTGATTTTGACTCGTCAGTCACTCGAGGCCATGAAGTACTACGGGTTCATGCAAGATGGCGCGGCGGAAACCTTCGAGCGTTGGCTGCGGTGGAATCCTGCCTGGTCGGTGAAGTTTCAAGATGCTGACACCATCGTTTTCGAGAGACCGGTCGACTGAACAGCCTCCTGGTATGTGTGTCGTCTCACAAACAGCCCGCCAGTTTGTTTCGAGCCGCTTGACAAACCGGTGGCTTCTTTTAAGGTAATGAAGAAGGTCAACGAAATCGGAAAGCCGCGTTCGAAGCTGAGCGTGAAGAATTTCAATCTGTGGATCCGCCGGGGGGTCGCGCCGCAGGTGTTTTCAGACCCGTCGGTCAGTGCACAAATACCCGTTTGGAATGGAAATGTTGAAATCCATGAACCCTCGCATCAGTGTCGTAATCCCAACGCTCAACGAGGCTGCGAACCTGCGCCACGTCCTACCGTTGCTGTCACACGATTACGAACTCATCCTCGTTGACGGCGGTTCCATCGACGGAACCATCGATGCTGCTCGTGAGATTCGCGGTGACATTCGCATCATCAAGCAGACCCGCAAGGGCAAGGGCAATGCTCTTGCTTGCGGCTTCGAGGCTGCCACTGGCGACATCATCGTGATGTTCGACGCCGACGGTTCGGCCAATGCGGACGAAATCCCGCGCTTCGTCGACGCGCTACTGGCCGGCGCCGACTTCGCGAAGGGCAGTCGCTTCACCGATGGTGGCGGTAGCGACGACATCACCCCGCTACGCCGCGCCGGCAACGGCGGCTTGCACATCGTCGCAAACACGCTCTTCGGAACAAAGTTTTCTGACCTGTGCTACGGATACAACGCCTTCTGGCGCGATCTGGTGCCGGTGCTCGACCTGCCCGCCGTCGACCAAGCACACGCCGAGGGTCAAATGCTCTGGGGCGATGGGTTCGAGATCGAGACCATCATCAACTGCCGTTTCGCAGAGGCCGATGTCCGCATCCAGGAGGTGCCGAGCATCGAGTTGGCTCGTATCTACGGCCAGAGCAACCTGCGTACCTTCTCCGACGGCTTCCGCGTGCTCCGTACGCTGTTCACCGAGCGCCTGCGCGCACGCCGGCTCGCCAAGAAGTCCATCACTCGTCCGGGTCGTCGCACCAACGACGCGCGTACCGATATGGACCTGGAATTCGAGGCATTCGAGGTTTTCGGAGTGCTCAACGAGATTGATCTTCAAGAGAAATCGGCGTGAGCCAGCTTTCCTCGTCGGTAGTCGTCTGCGCTTACACTCTCGATCGCTGGAACGATCTCAGCGCGGCAGTCGATGCCGTGCTGGGGCAGTCGACTGCAGCGACAGAACTGCTGGTCGTCATCGACCACAACGAAGCGTTGTTCGAGCGTGCGCGGGCAGAGTTCGTCGCGCGTAGCTCGGCGGTCGTCGTCGTCGAGAACTCCCATCCGCGCGGTTTGTCCGGAGCCCGCAACACGTCGCTCGACCGCGCGGTGGGCGAGATCGTCGTTTTCCTCGACGACGACGCTGCTCCGCGCTCGACCGATTGGCTTTCATCGATCTTGGCCCACTACGCCGATCCGGCCGTCTATGCGGTCGGTGGGTCTGCGCATCCAGTGTGGCCGAGTACACGTCCCACGTTTCTGCCCGCAGCAGTGCCGGGTGAGCCCGGCGAACTGGATTGGATCGTAGGCTGCACGTACAAGGGGCAGCCCACAACCACGTCGACGGTGCGCAACCTGATGGGCGCCAACATGTCTTTCCGGCGTGAGCCGATCGTGCAGCTGGGCGGCTTCGTATCCGGCATCGGCCGCATCGGCCGCATTCCGCTGGGCTGCGAAGAGACCGAGCTGTGCATCAGACTGCGTCAGAGACATCCCGACGCGCAGATCCTTTTCGATCCGTCGATCGCCGTCGACCACAATGTCAGCGCCGACCGTACGCGGCCTCGGTATCTTCTCTCGCGCAGCTACGCCGAGGGTGTCTCCAAGGCTGCTATCGCTCGTCTCATCGGATCCGAGGACGCACTGTCGTCCGAACGCTCCTACACGGCCAAGATCCTTCCGCGCGCGCTCGGACGTGAAACGGTCGCAGCGGCGAAGGGAAACCCGGCCCGCCTGTGGGGTGCCGTCGCTGTCGTCGCCAGCGTCGGAGCAGCTGGTTTCGGCTACGCACGCGGACGGTTCAGTAGCATCTCCCGCTAGAGAATCTGCGCTCGCTTGATCGAATTCAGCGCTCGCACATGTCCTGTCGGCTTCGTCCCCGCACCCGTCAGGGCTACCGTCCGGCTGGCTCCGGCGGCAAGATGAAACCACGAATCGCTGGTATCGAATCCGCCGACGTCGACGCACACGTACTGCGCAGCCCAGTGGGTCGACACGGTCAGCGACCACCGGCCGGGGCCTACCTGCTCGGCGTGCGCAGACAGGCCTACATCGTTCTGCCGAGCTTGTGCGCCCCCGATGAGTTCAGTTGCCTCCGCCACCGACCTACCTGCGCCGTCGAGCAATTCCACGACCACGCAGGAGTACGTCTGCGCCCCGAAGCGGTATGCGTGGTTGACGTCGACGAACGCTCCGAGCACGCGGTCGAGAGGCAGGCTCTTGGAACTGTGCCCCGCTAGTTCGATCTGCTGCTCACACGGCTCACCCACTCGGCCTGTCGACCCGTGCAGCGAGACTCGAAGCCTCCCCGGAAGCAGCTCTGGGGTGTCGTTGATCATTTCGATGCACAGACCGTCGAGACCATCGTCGACGATGAATACGGCAATGGGGCTGCTCAGTCGCGCCAGGCTGTACCACGGAGCTTTCGGGTCGCCCGAGGCGTCCAAGAGTCCCCACCCAGCCCCCGGCACCAGGTCGCGAAGCGTCAGCACCAGCGCGCCGCCACATTCGGATTCGCTTCTGCGCCAATGTGAATAGGAGGCGGTGACGGCCTCGCATACTGCCGCCCGCCCGTAGTCGAGATAAAGTTCAGCGTCGGTCCGTCGGACGAGGTGGGGGTCGACCGAGAAGATTTCACGAACGTAGTGATCGCGGACGTCCTCGAAGTCCCACGACGATCCGCGGTCGCGAGGCACCGCGGCCTTCCAATCCGGATGATGCCCAGCGACATTGGCCGAGCCGAACATTCGCTCCACCGCTCGGCGTTCCGGGGGAATCGAGAACGCCAAGCATTCGGCAGCGAAACGTACACGCGCCGTACGTACGTCGGTAAGCGGTCGCAGATAACCGCCGACACCGAAGTAGTGCGCAATGCCGTCGCCGACGTGCGTGTGCAGTTCACCGGTCGAGGACGAGGGGCTGGACGTGACATACGGGGTGCCAGCCAGAGCGTCCTGCAGCATTCGCGGAATCACATTGTCCAACAATGCAATATGTTGATTCTCTGCCGTCAGACCCAGCATCGTCGGCTGTTGCTGTGTTTCACTGCCGCCGCTGACGACAGCCAATGCCGGGTTGCCTCCAACGATCGTGAAGAGCGCGTCGAGTTCACGTTCGACCGCGCCGACGAACTGAAGATCCTCCGGTGGATCGGTGGTGGCGAACATGACATCCTGCCAAACCATGATGCCCAGTTCGGCACAGAGGGACCAGAATTCACGCTGCTCATACACCAGCGTTCCTACCACGCGGACCATGTTCAGTCCTGCGTCACGCATGCGCAGCAACTCTGCGCGCAGACTCTCTTCATCGACCCACAGTCGCGTCGGATCAGGAGGAACCCAACAGCCGCCGCGAGCAAAAACACCAATTCCGTTGATCAGCAACTCAACCGCGCGGCCGTCGCGGAGCAACTCGGTTCGACGAAAACCGACGACGCCCGAATGCACGAGGTTCCCATCCACCTTCACCGACAGCGCATACTGCTCGGGAGAGCCATGAGTATGGGGCCACCACAAGCGGACATCCGGAACAGTCACGGCAACGTCGAGAGTTCCGGGAGCGACCGCCCTGGTGAACGTGTGCTCGCCGATGCAGATGTCCACCGAGGAGATGCCCTCCTCCAGGTTCGCCCGCAGCCGCACCACCCCGCTGGTGCCGTCCACCGACGTGTGGATCCGCAGGCAATCTATCGGGGAGCGTGGCCGGAGCGTCACCGGCCGCCATAGTCCTACCGGTGCGGGCAGCGATCCGTACACGGGGGCTCGGCCGAGCAGGGTGGTCCGTTCGTGGCGAAGCCCCTGGGTGCTCACCAGCGAGGATCGCCACCGACCGCGTGGTTTCCTCCGCGCGAGAACACCGTCCATCGACTCGATGCGGACCGCAATCTCGACCAGTCCCGTTCCCGCGGGAATGTCGATGCTCTCGGGTACGAACATCGACCGGACTGTTCTCGATTCCTCGCCGTTGACCCAGATGGTTGCTCGGGTCGCGACGCCCTCGAATCTCAGCGTCGTGGCGACCGAGCCGGGCACAGACACCGACGTCGTGAACCACCAGTCGAGCGCATCCTGATCCGGCCGGTCGACGACCGATGCGACAGTGCCTGGCACCAAAGCAGATGCGACCGTGCCGGGTACCACCGCGCCCGACCATTCGGTGCCGCGCGAGAGTTCGCGGGGATGCTCACACGTTCTGGGTTCGGTGGCAGCGAGGTGCCACTGGGCACCGCCTAAAAAGTCGTCGAGATCTTTGCTCACACCGATATCTTGACTCACAAAGCCGAGGACACGATATCCATCGCCGCAGCCCAGCTCGCTGCCATCTCCGCGAGAGGTTCGTCGAGGGTCACCGACCGCCCGCGCGAGGCACGTGCCATGCGGAATTGGACGGCCTTGGCGCCCTGCGCCACCTGCAGAAAATGGGGCATTGCAGCTTCAGCACCCGCGACGCCGCGGGATTCGAGGTACCGGCACAGATCTGCTGCGAGTTCCGCCGTCGCTCCGCACTGACGGAGCAAGCCGAACGACCAGAGATGGAATGCATCCGGCCCTGCGGACTGCACGAGCGGGATATCGGCGATGACGCGTCGCGCTAGTGTCTCGACGGGGTTGCCGTCCGGCCGGCGCGAGAGGTGCGAACGTACGACGTCGAGGTCGCGGTCTCCGACGCCTGCTGCAATGTGATTGCGGCCCATCCGGATCTGCTCGATGTATGGGAGCAGCACCTCAGGGTGCTGCTCGGGCGCCAGGTTGAAGATTCCATCGAAATCCGGGCCCGAGAGCTCGAAGTAACCACGGTTGTGGAAATAGCCGAGCACCTTTTCCGACACATCCACCGAGTTCGGCACGATGGTCGTCTTGGTGTGCTCGTTCCGGTAGCTGGTACCCGCGGTGTCTGGCAGCCAGAAGCCGTCGACCTCCACGGTCAGGAGCACTCCGTCGGCCAATTCTTCACGGACGTGCTCGAGCACGGGACGCCAGACGTTCATCTCGTCGACGCCGATTCCGTAGAGCGCACGGAGGTCCTCGGACTGCATCTTCCCAAAATTCCACTGCCGGCCGTCGCAGTCTGCGCTCAGCACAAAGGCCAGCGCAGGGATCGGATCGGCACCGAGTGAGTGGAGGAGTTCGATCCACAAGTCGACGTAGCAGTTGGTTTCTGTCCATACCCGCTCGTGCGAGTGGATGGAATGGGTGCTGTATGTCGCCGGGTTGAGCCCGAGCAGGCGGTATTCGGTCGCCGATCGGCGGGCCTCGAGATTGCGCACGTCGGCTCCTGCCAGCGTTTCTGTGCTGGTGGATGTGGCTGTGCTGTGTGTCAAAATTGCGCCGTTCGACATGACTGCGCCTCCCGCCGGATTGCAAACTTACGGATGCAGGCGCGAATTGTCGCTATCGCCCTGATTCAACCTCAAATAGTAACCAATTGGTTTGTTTGACGCATGTTTTTCGACGGTATGATCGAACAAGAGATGTTTTGGCTAACGATCGACTCGGCCGACGCTGAATACGAACACGCGGCGACGGAAACGGTCACAACCACAGAGCGAACAGTCGCTTCCTCGGCGGTAATGCTGATGTGCGGTCCGTTGATGGCCGCACCTGCACATCGCGTCTGAGCTGGGCATCCTCCCAGTCTAGTCAATAGTTCATCCAGACGATTGCCGCTTGCGGCCAGTAGAACCGGAGGCAGCAGGATGCGACGGATAGTGCGTGGGTGTGCGATCGCAATGGCGTGGTCGATACTGGTCGTTGCGGCAGGATTGCTCATCGCGCGCTACTGGAGCGTGACGCACATCACGGTGGTAGCGCTACTGGTCGGAGCGCCTTATCTCGTCGTCCCAATCGCTTTTGCGGCAATCCTGTTCGGTATCGCCAAGTCCCGGACCGGTCTGCTTGTCGCTGTGACGCTGGCACTCGTCCTCGCAGCCATTCAGATTCCGCAATTCGTCGCCGACCCGCAGACCGCGACTGGACCAGAGATCACGGTGCTGACCATCAACGTCGCCCACGGTGAGGCCGACGCCCAGTCGATCGTGGACGAGGTCCGGTCGAGCAACGCCGATATTCTCGCGGTCCAGGAGCTGACAACTGCCGAAGTCGACGACCTCACCGGTGCAGGGCTCGAATCGATCCTGCCGTACAACGTGACCGCCGGACTCGCGGTGGCCGACGGCACCGGATTGTGGAGCAAAACCCCACTTACCGACGGCACTGAGCTATCGGGTTTCGGGTTCATTCCTGTCCAGGCCACTACCGTCATCGGCGGCAACTCCATCACCGTGGTGTCGTTCCATGCAATGTCGCCGGCGACTCCTCAGGACACCATCGAATGGGCAGAAGACCTCATCCACATGCGCACGCTGATGGACTCCTACCAGGGAACCGTCCTGGTGGCGGGCGATTTCAACGCCACCGGGGATCACCCGCAGTTCCGTGATCTGGCCAGCTCCGGCTTCGGCGACGCAGCCGAGCGGGCCGGCGCCGGGTTGTTCCGCACGTTCCCGTCCAGCCGTCCGCTCGCACAGCTCGACCACGTCGTGACGAGCGATAGCGTCGACGCGCTCGAGGTGCGCCCGGTTTCGATCCCGGACTCCGATCATCTGGCAGTCACGGCGCGCCTAAGGCTGCCGGGGGCGTGAGTCCCGGCTCGGGCGCATCCTGAGCAGCGTGAACCTCGACTCGTCAATGCTGCCGGAGGCGCGAGCTAAAACCTCGGAAGCTCGAAGACCGGCGGCGGCGGAAGTTCGATCTGCGGCAGCTGGATTTGCGGCAACCCCGGGATCAGCGGCGGCGGCGGAGGCGGAGGCGGAGCGGGCTCGGGCGCATCCTCGGTGTACCTCGGAGCCTGGTAGGTCTCTACCGGCGCCGGAGCAGGTGCAGGCTCGACGGTGGTGGCCACAGGTGGAGGCGTCGTAGTCTTCGGCGCCGGACGGGAAGTCGACGGCGGCGTGGTCGTCAGTGGCTCGACGTCATTTGCGGGCGCATTGCTCGAGTCGCCTGATCCGCCGTAACCCAGAGTGAGCCCCAGCGCCGCAACAGCCGCGAGACCGGCCGCAACGAGAGCCGCGCCGCCGATCTTGCGTTTGGATGTCGCGGCACGATCGACCGGCTCAGGACTGAGCCAGTCAGGGGTGCCGCTCAACGCCTGCGGAGTTCTCTCACTCAGCGGCGCAGCCTGGACGTGGGCGGGGGCAGTGGCAGTGGCGGAGACAGGAACGGGGACGAGATGGTCCACCGGAGTCGCGAGCAGAGCCGCCCCTTTGGCCGCGACGGATTCAGGATCGGCCGGCGTGACGACCGGAAGCCCGGTCCACGACCGAAGAATCGATTCGACCAATGGAATGCGCGCGCCACCGCCGATGAGGAAGACAGCGTCCACGTACTGCGGAGAGCGGGTGATCACGTTCCGCATCAGCCGCGCCGAGTACTCGATCGGCACAGTCACCAGGGACTCGAAGGACTCACGTGAAATAAGAATCACCCCGGTCTCCCCCGGCAGGCACACAGCACCCGACGTCGAGAGTTGTTCCTTGGCGATACGGCAACGCGTCGTGAACTCTTCGAGGCCCACCGCGTCTTGCAGTTCGACGCCTTGCTTGGCGAGCTGGTTGTCACGTATGAGGCGGTCGAAGTCCGAGCCACTGATATCGGAGGTGCGCTCCGCGAGGAGGACTTCACCGGTGGCACGCTCGATGACACTGATGGTCAGGCCTGAACTACCGAGGTCGTAGAGCGCGATCGTGGAGAAGTCACCGATCTCGCCGGTCGCCTCGAGGTAGGCGAGTGCGGCACGCGCCTCGGGAACCAGACGGTAGTTGTACAACTGCTGCCGGCTCATGGCCTGCTGAATGTCACCGAACTGTTGCTGGTCACGATAGGCGACCCCGGTTGCCTCGACATGGTTGTTCCCGCCGTTCTGGGCCAACATCACCCCGATCGACTCGGCTGCAAGTTGCTCGGCACGCTCACGCAGAGCGTCGACGGTGTCGTTGTGGAAATTCAACTCATGCTTGCCAGAGGTGCGAGAGAGTAGGCCTGGTCGCGCCATACGAACGGCGCTCGACCCCACCGAAACACCGAGTACCTCAGTCATGACCTGCCTCACTTGAGTGCGCGAATGGACTCGCCGACAGGGTTATAACGATCCAGTCTCGAAGCCCCCGCTCGGCACTACTTTAGCGTGACCGCCTCACTAATGCGATCAGAGCAGCCGACCTACTACTGTGGCCTTGTGCACGTTCTTTTCGTTTGTACCGGGAACATCTGCCGATCCCCCACTGCCGAGCGACTCGCAGCGGCGTTTGCACACGAGAGGGGACTCGAGTTGACCGCCACCAGCGCGGGCACTCACGGCCTTACCGGGCATTCGATGGACCCACCGGCGGCTACGGTTCTACATCAACTGGGGGGCGATTCCGAGGGCTTCGTCGCCAGGCGTGTCACACCTCGAATCGCCGAGGAAGCCGATCTGATTCTGACGATGACCGCCCGCCACCGCGACGCGGTTCTAGCGCTCGCGCCTCGCAAATTGCGGCGGACGTTCACTCTTCTCGAGGCTGCCGCGCTCGTCGAAGCGTCGGGGGCCAAAAACATCGACGACATCGCCGACGCGCGTGGCAAGCACTCCGCCCCGGCGCTCGATATCGAGGATCCGTACACCAAAGCGCATGAAATCTATGAGGCTGTAGGTCAGCAGATTGCCGATGCTTTGCCCATAATTCTTCACGCTGTGTAACTTCCGGTCCGTTTGTACATCAGATGAACAACAGCTCAGCGGCTATCGGACCAGTTCCCATCGCGCCGACGGTCCGCATAATCGAGGGATGCGAAATTCCGCGTCGGATGATGCATGATGAGCCTCATGCCGATCTATCAGCTGCGAGCAGATGACGAAGTACTCGCCGAAGCAGAGTTGCCCACAGACAGCAAAGCGATGACATGGGCTGTCCGGAGGATGACCGAACTCCGCAAGAGCGTGCATGGCCGCCGATGGCAGGGACACCGCCTCGTCGACGAGGTCTGGGAACACCGTTTTTCCGGGGGCCGACGCAGCACCTCCGACGCGGTTGCCACCTGAGCGAGACCGCACACGCTCCGGTAACATTCCCGATTCAGTGCCGCATCAGACCGACTGCGGCAACCGGCGTAGGGGTATGACTGGATGCGCGACAAAGCCATCGCGTTGTCGGGGGCAGCAATCGCAGGACTTGCCGTCGTGGTGGGACTGGCGATCGGTGCGGCCGGGGGTGCGTTCGACGACGACAGTGGGAGCGTTCGACCACCCGCGTTGCGCTCGGATCTCGGCAGTGCTGTTATCTCTACGGCCTCCTCGGCGATCACTGTTCCGCCGTCACCGACGTGGCGTGTGGCTGAGCCGACGACGCCTCGGGTCACGACGACCGAACCGACCACAACCACTGTTACCACTGTTACCACTGCTGAGGGAACCACCACTGACCGAGCCACCGAGCAGTCGATCCAGGATCTGACGGAGTCGACGCGGCGCACCCCGCGTACCCGCACGACGACCGCCGAGCCCACCGAATTCGACGAGGCTCCCGAGTCCACCTATGCCACCGAGTACACATTCACCACGCGTCCTTCGCGGTGAGGTGAGTTCCTCTCGGTAGCCACTCGTTCTTGGGCAAACGAGCACCAATTACGGGATGCCCTACATATATGCGAGAACCTCAGTAACATGTACTGTCTGACCGGAAAGCCCCTCGGACAACATGATCGGTGACTGATATGCCCCTCATCGAGCACTCCGCCGTCGCGGAGGTTCTTCGTACCCGTGCCTTCGCTTATGTCGACGACTACCGAACGGTCTCGACGTGGATGTTCGGTATCCGCTCGTTCCAACCGGTCAGCGACATCGTCCGCGGACTTGGAGCGACCTACGCCGCGGAAATGCAGATCGGTCCCAAAACCTTGCGTTCGACGCTCCGGGTGACCGAGTGGATCGAGAACGAGACACTCACGTTGTCATCCATCGAAGGCTTCTCGACGCAGTCGACCTGGTCGTTCTCGGACGCCGACGGGGGTGGGACACGGCTCGATGTCGAGTTCGCCTACAAGTTCCCCGGCGGTTTTGCCGGCCGAGCACTCGGTGCGATGGTCGAGCCGGTGGTGGGCCAGGCAATCCGCCAGACCGACTCGTCATTGCGCCGCTCGCTCCGCGTTGACTCCTGAGACGTGGCATTGCGGGTAATCAGACTCCGCGCGGACATCAGGCTCTGAGGGGACATCAGGCGCGAACAAATCCGATCTCGGCAAAGTCTGCGACGAACTGGTTTCCCACCGGCGCGAGCTCGACAACCCAAATCAGCAGCGCTGACGAATCCGCGGGTGGATCGAGTTCGATGGTCGTTGCGCCTGTCCCCAGCACCCCCGCCCCGAGTACCTGTGTCGAATTCACATCTTCACCTCGCTCTGGTGGCGTCCGGATCTCGATTACCGCTCCCGGGTGCGGGGTCGTGATCCACACCTGCCCGACGTCGGCGGCTTCACCGAACGACACCACCACTCCGATTCCGTTGTCACTCGTCCCGAACGGCGCGCGATAGCGGTCCGTCGACCACGACGTCGACGGATTCGCATCGACGGCCCGGACGGCATTGTCGGCGTTGTCCGGCGAGCGCACGTCGGACCAGACCCGGGCATCGACGGGGAGAACGGGTGGCGCCGGCACCACTGCCGGAGCCTGTTTGGTGGTCTTCGGCGTCGGGACGGATACGGCGCTGTCGACTGCACCGTACCCACCGCCGAACACCGTCGTGGACACGAACCATCCACCTGCTCCGAAGACGATCAGCACGAGGGCAGCTACGAGAATCGACAGCGCGCGTTTACGCGGAGTCGCGATCACTGCAGGCGGTCCGTCTTCGGCAGGAACTGCGGCTGCGGCGGCGACCGAATCCAGTTCGGCGATGAACTCGTCGGCGGTGGCGATAGAACCCGATCCGGCCGCGTCGGCGACCGCCCCCAACGGCCCCGGCGGAACCGGGCATCGCCCATGCGGCCACTCGCCGACCAGCAACGTATACAGGACTGCGCCGAGCCCGACGACGTCTTGTTTAGTTGTGGCACCGAACCTCGCTGCCGGAAAAGCTAGTTCGGGACGTCCGTTGTCGGCGACGCGAACCCGCGTGTGGTGGTCGAGAGACACGGGCGATCCCGTTCGATGCGCACTCTGAACGGTCAGCGCCAGATTCCGCGCACAGCGGGCCGCCACCGCCGGCGCTACCGGCGCGAAATCTTCGAGCGTGTGCGACGCGGGCAGTTCGTCGACGAGCAGAACATACGGAGGAGCAAGGACGACGTCGGGCTTTCTGGCAACACACGCAGCAAGTGTCGAGTCGATGAATCTCTGAACAGCATTCGGGGACGGGTCACGCGCTGCGATCACGTCTGTGTGGACGACCGTCAACGACACCACTCGGGCGGTGGTCACCTCATGCGCGTACCACCATTGCGCCCAGCCGACCGAAAGCTGACGCTCCAGAAGTCTGTACCGGTCCGCTATGACGGCCCCTGGTACAAGTAACAAGCTCACCTACGCCTCCGCCGCGGCGCTCATCGGTGGATCAGGGTCAACCCTGGGGTCTTTCAACACCGCGGATGACAGAATTGTGCTACGTCACAAACAATCTGTCTGAGCTTTGGTCGAACCAGCTACGCAGGGGTGCGCGCGTCCCATACCATTCGCACCGTAGTCCCACCGTGATCCGAGGTCACCGCCGTCGTATCCGCAAGCGCATGCATCAGTGGAACCCCGCGACCTCTGGTGGAATCTGGAGCATGCACTGTCCACTCGCCTCGGTCGCTGATGATCACCTCGATCCACTCCGTCGCCGGGACACATTCGGCGTGTAGGTCAAGAGTCCCCGGGATCCGCGAGTAGGCATGCTCGACAGCGTTCGCCAACGCCTCATAGGTTGCCAGCACCACGTCGTAAGCACGCTCAGGTGCGATGTGCAAGCTGGTCAGCCACTCACTGAGCGCGATCCTGAGCGCGGTTGCACGTTCCGCAACTGCCGCTTGGTCGACGAAATTTAGATGCATGACGTCCTCGAGACGTGGTTGGACGTGTGGTCGGGGGACGGCAGCAGCGCCAGCGTCGTCGCCGAATGCGTTAACCATCATGCAACCGCCATACCCATTAGGTCAGGATTTATCCGTCTGCAATGCATTCAATGCTTCATCGATAGTGCCGTAGATACTGAACAGCTCGTCGAGGCCGATTACCGACAACGGCCGACCCGTGGCGGGACCATCCGCCACGACCGCGAAACCCATTGACTCACCCAACTGTTGGTGCGTCGACACCAGCAGTGACATGCCCGCGGAGGCCAAAAAGCCGACGGACGAAAGGTCGATCACGATGGCGTCCGGCTGCTTCGTCAGCAACAGATCCACCGACTCGGCAAGCTGCGGAGCAGTGACTAGGTCCAGTTCGCCGGACACCGTCACGATCACCATGTCGCCGCGCCATTCTACGGCTATGTCGAAGTGTTGCGGGCCCAGCCCGGACTCGTCAAGTATCACAGTTGCTCAACATACCCGAGAGCATATGGAGTGCTTCGGTGCGACCGATCGAGGCCGAACTGCCCGCAAGGCCTACGCCCATTAGGCTCGATCAGGTGACCTCTGCCCGCCTGCCCACGACTGGAGTACTGGCTATCTCGGGGGCAATCGGAGCCGTCTTGCGTTACGAGATTTGGCATTGGCGTGACACCCCGAAGTGGTTGTTGATCAACACTTTCGGGATCAACACCGTCGGATGCCTGCTACTGGGCGCGGCGCTGGGTTATCTGTCCGGTCGGCAGGCACCCGTCCTGCGCGCCGGACTCATGGGCCTGGCCTGCGGGTTCACCACATTCAGCTTCTACGCGCTCCAGGGAATCACCTACGACGGCGCGTGGCGCTCGGTAGCCTATATCCTCGCAACGCCGGTCGTCGCCGTCGTGGCCCTCGGGTGCGGCGCCCTGGTGACCCGCCCGACGGGACCAACTCGATGATCCTTCTTCTTGTCGCGTTGGGCGGCGCGGCGGCGGCGCTCACGCACCACGTGCTGACCCGCGGCGTCACCGATCGCCGGCGCGTTCTCCTTCTCACCGTCAGTACGTGCGGGATCCTTGGGTTCGTGACGGCAGCGGCACCGCCGCAGTGGATGGTTGCCCTCGTCAGCTTCGGGTTTCTCGGCGCACTCGCTCCGCTGTCTTCGATTGCTTTGCTGACGGTGGTGCAGATCCGCGAGGGCCGGTACCGCGACGGGGTGCTGTTCTTGGCCGCGACGGTTGTCGGCGGGGTCGCGTGTGCGATGTTCGGGTATTTGCTGTTCAGCTCGGGCCAGACGCTCTACTACAAGCTCTGACAGTCGCCTTGCACTCCGGCTTTGACAAATCCGGCGAGTTGATAGAGGTAGGTGTACTCCCAGAAGACGAGCGAGAAGTTGTACGCCCGAGGCACTGCCTGCATCGTGACGTCGCCGCCGAAACATTGCCCGAAGATGTACCGGGCGCGCGGCAGGTGGTACTGCCAACTGACGACCACGACGTGGTTCCACCCGCGTTCCAGAGCGAGTTCCTGGGTGAAAATTGCCTCACCACGCGTCGTACCGGGTTTGGGTTTCCGGCATAGGACGGTGTAATCGGGGGTCTCGGTGTCGCAGTACTTCTGCATGACTTTGTCGGACGGCCCGTACGGGTCGGACAGTACGACAGTGTCGGCGACGCCACGCTCGGCCAGCGCCACACCGTAGGCCTCTCGGCCGTCGTGTTCGCCGCCCAGGACGATGATGGCGTCGGCTTTCGCAATGGGGTCGATCGATGCTCTGGTGAACTCGAGGTAGCCCCCGATGCCGACGATCGAGACAAGAATGGCTGGCATCACGATGGCCAGCACGACCACAAGTCTTCGGCGGTTCACCAGTTCAGGGTAGGCAGAACACTGCACTGTTGCACGGACCAGCGATCAATCTCACGCCGATCCAGGATGCCCAGTCCTCGGTGATACAGCCTGCGGATCCCCGAGGCCGGCACGAGGCGCGCCTGCGCGAACTTACGTCCCGCGCAGACGACCTACGTCCTACTGACTCGGCTGCGGCAGGTTGCAATCGGTGACCTCGGGGTTCACGCCCGCGTAGTTGAGCGGTCCGACGACGACGGTCAACGCGATGGTTCCGATGCTCGCGCAATCGTTGTTCTCGCTGTCGAAGTACCCGCGTTGGAACACAGCAAATGCTCCGATTACAAGCCACACAATAATGATCAAACTGACGAGACGCATGATATTCCCTCCCCTGAAGCCGTCTTTCGGCTGACTGATTGTACCTTTACCCCGCTTGGGCGAGCCACAAACCGGAATCGATACGACGCGAGTGCCAGCGGCGCGCTGGGAAGCGTTGCTGAGGTTCACGGCGCACTTCACCGAAGGGGCTTGAGCACCCGACTCGGCACCCAGTGCGTCACTGTCTCGCAACGGTCCTTCGATGCAAGCTGGTAGGTGACTCTGCCGATCCAGTCACCGTCCACCGTCATCGACCATTCGGTGAGGTCGCCGGGCACTATTGTGCGGACGTCGAAGCCTTCCGCCGTGTAGGCGCCGTTGTGGTGCGGGGGTTGTGGGTAGAGGACGGATAGGTCGATCAACACCTTGACCGACGGGGTGAGCACTTTGAACGGGCGGCGGCGCGGATCCACTCCACCGCTCGACCCATTCATCCGCATCGTTCGACCATACGTTCGAATAGTTTCGTTTTCAATCCCGGGGTCCGATAGTCGGGCCAGCACTTCGAGAGGCGGTGCCATGAGAGTGGATGTCGCCTCACGTCGCAGCCCGGGCTGATCTTCACCCGCCGCCAGGATCAGTCGGCGCGGCGCCGTTCGAGCAGAACGGTGTCGCGCCACACGCCGCTCTGCTGGGCCGTGCGCTCCCGTAGCCCGACGGTGCGATAGCCAGAGGCGTGATGCAGCCCGATGCCGGCGCGGTTCTCCGGAAAGATCGAGGTTTGCAACGTCCACAAGCCGGCCGAATCCGCCTCGGTGACCTGCTTGTACATCAACGTCTTCCCCACACCTCGACCACGAAACTCACTACCGACGTAAACCGAGTTCTCGGCCACTCCGCGATAGAAATCACGGGTGGAAACAGCCGAAAGCGCGGCCCAGCCAACGACTTTCCCCTTGATCTCGGCAATCCAACGATGCTTCGGCAGCCAGTTGATCTCGAGCGCTTCCGTCGGTGGCACAGTCGTCTCGAACGTGGCATTGCCGGTGGCGATGCCCTCCCGGTAGATTTCGCGCACCGCGTCCCAATCCGAGTCCACCATCGCGCGCACCGTCACATCACCCGGAAGGTCAGCGGGACAACACGGACGCGGGGACAACACCCCCATCACTGCATCCGCAGCGTGCGGCAGCTCGGTACAGCACGTGGGGTTCACCGAAACAACAGTGGTGGTACCCCTCTTGCGGAGGCGCACAAAGCCCACATCGGCGAGCCGGCGGACGTGATGAGAGACGGTTGGCTGCCTTATCTCCAGCGCCTCGGCAAGTTTGCCGATCGCAATCCCCGAACCGGATCCGGCGACCAGGTGCAGAATTCGTACTCGCATCGGCTCGGCGAGGCACGCAAACCAGTTCGCATAGGTCGCTGCATCGCCCGCATCGAGTGCGATGACATCGGTAGGCGCATCCTCGAGCGGGAGAAAAGCAGTCATAGTCAGCACTATATCGATGTTCGTCGATGGTTGCGAGCATCGATGGGTATCGATACAGTCTGTTTCGACTATTGATCGCTATCGATGAAAGGCATTTCGAGATGACCGCTCTACCCGTCGTCGTCATCGGCGCTGGCCCCATCGGCCTGGCCGCGGCCTCACACCTGACCGAAAACGGTTCTGCCGTAACCGTTCTCGAACGAGGACCGTCAGCGGGTTCGGCGGTAGCCGAATGGAGCCATGTGCGCCTGTTCTCCCCCTGGTCCGCGGTGGTCGACCCCGCCGCGGCACGCCTGCTCGAACAGACAGGATGGACGGCACCGGGTGGCGATACGTATGCCACCGGCCGTGATTGGGTCCGCGACTACCTCGAACCGCTCGCCGCTGCTGTGGGCAACGCGATCCGATTCGACTCCGAGGTCGTGGGAGTCGCCCGCCGAGGCCGAGACCGAGTCGTCGACGCCGGTCGCGATACCGAACCCCTCTCGGTTCATATTCGCCATTCAGACGGTAGCGAAGAACGCATCCTGGCCCGGGCTGTCATCGACGCCTCCGGCACCTGGGGTTCGCCCAATCCACTGGGCAGTGAGGGACTTCCGGCCATGGGCGAAGGGGCTGCCGGCGAAAAGATCATCTATCGCGTCCCCGACCTCGAAGACAGCCGCACCCGATCCGAGTTTGCCGGTAGACATACCGTCATCGCCGGCAGCGGTCACTCCGCCCTGACTGCCATCATCGCTTTCGCCGAACTCGCCGCCGATCACCCCGGCACCACATTGACCTGGGCCATCCGTCGCGGCGACACGGGCGGTGTGTTCGGCGGTGGCGAATCCGACGAACTCGCCGCCCGCGGAGCGCTGGGCCTGCGCGCGAAACAGGCAGTCGAGGACGGGTACCTGAACATCGTTCCCGGATTTCGCACCGAAGCAGTCGATCGTGAGGGAGACCGGCTCACGCTCGTCGGCGATACCGGTGCACAGATCGGCGGCGTCGATCGCGTCATCGCTCTGACTGGATTTCGGCCCGACCTGTCCTGGTTGTCCGAGGTTCGTCTCGATCTCGATCCCACCCTGCAGGCCCCGAAGTTCTTGGCCGCGTTGATCGATCCGAACCTGCACTCGTGCGGCACCGTCTATCCGCACGGCGTCGACGAACTCACCCAACCCGAACCAGGCTTCTATCTCGTCGGAATGAAAAGCTACGGGCGAGCACCGACATTCTTGGCGATGACCGGCTACGAACAGGTCCGCAGCATCGCAGCCGAACTAGCCGGCGACCACGCCGGAGCGAGGACGGTGGAACTGACGCTGCCGGACACCGGCGTCTGCGGCGGTTCCGGGGTCTTCGACGATCCGACCGCAAACGATCCGAACGCAAACGATCCGAACGCAGACTCTTCCGCTAGTGGCGGGTGCTGCGGCGAGCCGGCAGCGCCGGAGTTGATCAGTCTCGGTGGACCGTCGGCGTCGCGTGCCTGAATCGAACACCGATCCGGCGTCGGCGCGGGAAGCAAGCCATCCTGGGCGACGCCGGATCCTGTCGATTCTGTGCATCACTGAAATCAGCAGCTGGGGAATCTTGTATTACGCCTTCCCGGTACTCTCCCCGGCGATTTCAGCAGATACTGGATGGTCGACCACATCCATCGTCGCTGCATTCTCACTCGGCCAACTCGTTGCGGCACTGGTCGGGATCCCAGTGGGCAAGATCCTCGACCGGCACGGACCACGGTGGGTGATGACCGCGGGATCGACGGTTGGTTTCCTCGCCCTGGCCGTCGTTGCGAGCGCTCCGAACCTGGCCGTGTTCTACCTCGGGTGGGTCATCGCCGGAGTAGCGATGGGCGCGGTGCTGTATCCACCGGCGTTTGCGGCCTTGACCCGGTGGTGGGGGGCGGACCGCGTCCGTGCGTTGATGATCCTCACTCTCGCAGCAGGTTTGGCCAGCACGATCTTTGCGCCGTTGACAGCGCTGCTGTCCGAACACAGTGATTGGCGTCGAACCTACCTCGCCCTCGCAGCCGTTCTATTGGTCATCACGGTGCCAGGGCACCTACTCGGTCTGCATGGTCCTTGGCCGCGCGTCGCAATTCTCGACTCGCCTGGATCGCCGCGCAGACGTACCGACATAGTCCGAACGCCGCCGTTCGTTGCTCTCACTGCGGCACTGAGCCTGGCCGCGTTCGTCGCTTTCGCGGGCGTGTTCAACCTGATCCCTCTACTCCTCGAACACGGAGCCGAACCGGCGTTGGCGGCGACCGCACTCGGACTCGGAGGTCTCGGTCAAGTGCTCGGCAGAATCGGATACCTCCCACTCCAGAGGCTGACCGGAACACGCAGGCGGACGATAGTGGTCATCGCGGCAACTGCCATCACGACGGTTTTCCTCGGCTCGGTTACTTCGGTCATCGCACTGGTTGCTGTTGCCGTCGGTGCCGGAGTCGCCCGCGGGGTTTTCACCCTCATCCAGGCCACCGCCATCACCGACAGGTGGGGACCCTCTGAGTACGGCTACCTCAATGGCATCATGTCCGCCCCCGTCGTGATCGCAATGGCCCTCGCCCCCTGGGCGGGTGCTCTGCTTGCATCGTGGACCGGCAGCTACTCCGGCGCCTACATCGTGCTGGGAGTCGTGGCACTGGTCGCCGCTGCTTTAGCCGCTGCAAGCATGCCTCGTCACATGCCGGAGTGAGCACAAGTCCTGCTGAATGGCAGCCCTAGGTTTTCAGCAGAATCGACGCCAGGTCTCGGAACCAATTCGTCATTGGCCCCGAGACCTGCTGCCGGTCCCCGAGCGTCAGACCGACGCTGCGGGTGTGGGCATCACTGTTTGTTGAAGTGCGGTGCTTCGGTCACTCCGTCGGGTGGCGTCTGCGTGGCCTCCGGGGATCCGCCATCAACTTTGCCTGGCTCAGGCTTTGCGGGCGCCGCGACGCTGCCTGACTCAGCGGGAGTCGCGGCTTGCTTCGGCGCGCTCTTGTCCGTCTCGTAGTAGTACGAGTAACTGTCGCCGCCGCGCCGACTGTTCGGCGTCATCGTGAAGACGGCACCGAGGAGGTGTGCACCGATCGTCGACAGATTGCCGGTTGCTCGGGACAATTCGGCCTCGGACGTATGCCCGTGGCGTGCGACGACGAGCGCACCGTCACTGTGTGTGGTGAGCAGAGCCGAGTCCGTCACCGGCAGGAGCGGTGCACCGTCGATGATGACGTAGTCGAAGCGTCCGCTGAGCTCGTCGATGATCCGCTTTGCGGCGTCCGAGCCGAGTAGCTCACTCGGGTTCGGCGGCAAAGGCCCTGATGCGAGAACTACGAGTCCGTTGTATTTGGTCGGCTGCAGTACGTCGTCGAGTCCCGCCTGGCCGGCGAGAACTGTGGACAGGCCCACCGAGCTGATCATGCCGAGGTATTTCGAGACGCGTGGGCGCCGGAGATCACCTTCGACGAGCACTACGTCATGACCGGCTTCGGCCAGGGCGAGCGAAAGGTTGATCGCCACAGTCGTTTTGCCCTCCGACGGCACCGCACTGGTCACCACGATCACGCGGGGAGGGTGATCCACTTCGAGGAACTGAAGGTTGGTGCGCAGCTCGCGGAACGCCTCGGCACTCGACGAATGGGCCGCACCGAACGAGACGATCGAAGCATCGGTGAGGTCTTTGTCGAAGGGAATAGTTCCGACCAGAGCTGTCCCGGCGGCGGTTTCGAGAGCCTTGCGGTCTTTGATCGTGTTGTCGAGTCGATCACGCAGCACTGCCAGTGCGATGCCGAGCAGTAGACCAACGGCAGCACCGAGCGCGAGATTGCGCTTCGTCTTGGGACTGACGGGTATCGACGGTGTCTGCGCTTGCTCGACCGGACGCACCACGGCTGAGGGTGCGCCGCCGTCTTCGGGAGTCTCCAACTCGCGAACGAAGCCGGTCAGCTCGGTTGCGAGACCGTTTGCGATATCGCGCGTCTGGGCCGGGTCGGTGCCGACGGAGCAGATGTCGAGCAACACGGTGTCCGGCTTGGACGTCGCGGTCACGCCGGCGGCCAGCTCACCCGGCGTCGTCGACAGTCCGAGATCGTCGATGACACGTGCTGCCAGCGTCTCTCCGGTGACGAGTTCGGAGTACGAGGTGACGCGCTGCTGAGAGAAGAGGTTGCCTTGGTAAGTCTCGCTCACCGTCGATCCGCCGGAGGTGGAGACGAAAACACGGCTGCATGCCTGATACGTCGGCGTCGTGATGAGGGAAACTGCCAATGAGCCCAGTACCGCCACGGCGACCGTAACGACGATGATCATCCATCGCGTCCTCAATATCTGCAGGTAATCCTGGATTTCCACGAGGGGCTCCTTCAGTGTTCGGCAGTTCTTGTCGGCAAGTCGGTACGGAAATTTCCTGATGTTTCACGAGGTCATCTGTTCAAGTGTCGACGCCTTCGTCCGGCGGTGAGTTCACGCAGCACCCTCTGTCCTGGCGCGCTGCCGGTCCGACACGCTCACCGAGCGAAGTTCTCTGGAGATGGCGCGGACCCCGTCTTCGTGGAGCATCGCGTCGTGTTCCACATCGACGTGGCGCACTCGCAGTGGCCGGCCCAAAAATGGTTGCCATTGAGATGCGCCATCGGAGCCGCGAGCTGAGAAGTAGACGGTATCGCCGGTGTACACGTCGGCCTCGTAGGAGGCGACCAATGTGGACGCATCGACGACCGGGCGGTACATATTGCGTAGATGTTCGACGGTGACGAAAGCTGTCTCCGGGTGCTGAATCCGCAGGTTCTGCGCGATCTCGTCGAAGGTGGAACCGGTGACGCCGAGCTGGTCGGCGAGGTCGGCGAGCCCAAATTCTTCGGCGTCCTCGGGCGCGGACAGGCGCGCGTCGACGAGCACGAGTGCGGTGCTGTCGCCGGCCTGCAGTGCGGTCGCGACGGCATGGGCGATGACGCCTCCGAGTGACCATCCGAGCAGAATGTACGGGCCGTGTGGACGGATTCTCTTGATCTCGCGAATGTAGCGAGCTGCGTAGTCCTCGATCCGTTCCGGCGGTACCTCGTTGCCGTCCAGACCTGGCATCTGGAGCCCGTAGACCGGTCGATCCACGGCAGCGGCCAAGGCTGCGTAGCTCCAGGCGACGCCCACGGCTGGGTGGATGCAGAACACGGGTGCTCCATTGCCGTACGGCGCAAGCGGAAGCAGGACCCCGAAAGCATTGTCGGTCGATGTATCTGCCGGGGAGCTCTCGATCCGCGCAGCGAGCCCGGCCACTGTCTGATCGGTGAACAGCCATGCTGCAGGAACCCGGCATCCGAGCGCGCGTTCGAGATTGTCTGCCGCCCGTACTGCGGCCAGCGAATGTCCGCCGAGCTCGAAGAAGTTGAGATCCGCCCCGATGGCCTGCGCGTCGACGTCGAGCACCTCGGCGAACACGTCGCGGATGGTGCGTTCGAGTTCGCCTTTCACCGCGACGGGCTGGGCGGGGAGATAGGAGGGAGCGGGCAGGCGTGATCGGTCGATCTTGCCTGCGATGGACATGGGCAACGACTCGACCTCGACGAAGACCGTCGGGATCATGTACGACGGCACCCTGGCGCTCAGGAGAGATCGAAGCTCCCGGCGATCGACAGCGCCGACCACGTAAGCCGCTAATACTGTCCCCGCTTCGCTGGAATGACCTATGGCACAGGCTTGTTCGACACCTTCGTGAGCCAGCAGCGCCGCCTCGACCTCGGCCAGTTCGACGCGGTGGCCGCGAATCTTCACCTGCGAGTCCACTCTTCCGAGGAATTCGAGCTCATTGGCCGAGTCGGCGGCGACCCAGCGCACGAGATCCCCGGTGCGGTACATTCGCGAGCCCGATCGGCCGAATGGGTTGGGCACAAATCGATTCGAGGTGATGGCGGCCCGATCGACGTATCCGCGGGCGAGTCCCGGGCCGGCGAGGTACAGCTCGCCGACGACATTTCCGGGGACCTGACGCAGTCGAGTATCGAGGACGAGGGCGTCGAACCCATGGGATGGTGCGCCGATCGTGACTCGTCGGCCGCCTGCCAAATCTGCCGTGCAGGTACCCATGACGGTACTTTCGGTTGGACCGTAGGCGTTGAAAACTGCACGTCCATCCGACCAGCGTTGCACCAGTTCGGAATTGACTGCATCGCCAGCCATGATGACGGTATGCACCGACGGCACTGCCGAGGCATCCGTCACCTGCAGGACGGCGGGCGTCAGGCATACGTGCGTCACGGCCGTCGTGGATACGAGCGCTTCGAGTTCACGTCCGGCGTAGACGTTTCCGGGCGCGGTGATCAAACATGCACCCGAACCTGTCGCGAGGAGAATCTCGAACACCGACGCGTCGAAACTTGGTGAGGCGAATTGCAGTACCCGCGAGTTCTCGTCGACGCCGAACAACTCACGCTGACTGTGCACCAGATTCGCGATGCCGCGGTGGGTGATCTGCACGCCCTTCGGTGTGCCGGTCGAACCCGAGGTGTAGATGACGTACGCGACGTCGTCGACGAGAGGGATCTGTCTCTCCGCGGGTCCGTGCGAGTCCGCTCCGTCGACTGATATCCACGGGCAGGTTCCCGCGCCGCCGCCGCGGGAGACTCCCACAACAGGGCGGGCTTCAGCGAGGATCTCCGCGACCCGCTCGGATGGATGAGCTGGGTCGAGGGGCAGGAAGGCAGCCCCTGTCCACGCGACCGCCCAGAGCGCGACGACGTGCTCGATCGACCTGGGGAGCGAGATTGCGACCAACTGGCCAGGGCCTGCACCGGACTCGATCAGTTGCGAGGCGAGGGACTCGGCGCGAGAATGCAGTTCGGCGTAGGTAACTCGCCGGGCACCGTCGATCACGGCTGTCGAATCTGCCCAGCGCACCGCGGCGTCGGCGAATGCTTTCCCCAGCGTCGCGTTCTCAGCGATGCCCGGGCGATGAACCGGAGTAACACCGTCGGTTCCGAGCACGTCGAGTCTTTGCAGTTCGATATCGGGAGTCTCGATCACACTGTGCAACAGCGCAACCAAGCGATCTGCAAGTGTCGTCACGATGGATCGTTCGAATCTGGCCGGCGCGTAGGATACCGATCCGGTCACCACGTCCGAGGAGTCGTCGACCACTACCTCGAGGTCGAACTGCGGCTCTTCGGGGCGAATCTGGCGGGGCTCGACCTCTCCCTCGCCGAGATCGAGCACTGGCGGCCGCAACGAGGACACAGAGAGAAGAACCTGAAAGAACGGGTGCGTGTCGGCGTGCCGGGCCGGATCGAGGGTCTCGACGACGTCGTCGAACGGCACATCGGCGTTGGCGAACGCATCGAGATCTCGATCGCGCACGGCCGTGACGAACTCGGCGAACGTCATGCTCCGGTCGAGCACGGTCCGCAACACTATGGTTCCCACGAACATGCCGACGAGTGCGTCGAGCTCAGGGTCCGAACGACCGGCAACGGGAGTACCGACGGCGATGTCGTCGCCGCCGCTGAGTTCCGCGAGTACCAGTGCCAACGCCGCATGAACCACCACGAATGCGGTTGCGCCCAGTCGGCCCGCAAGCGACCGCAGGCTCGCGGTCATGGTGCCGTCGAGTCCGAACTCGACGGGATTCGCCGCCGCCGAGGCGTCGGGAAGGCCGGTCGGTAGCTCGAGGTAGTCGGGTAGTCCCTCCAGCGTCCGGGTCCAGAAGGCGAGTTGGGTCTCGCCGACTACCGCGAGAACCTCACGCTGCCAGCGGCGATAGTCCGCATAATCGACGACGAGCGGAGTGAAATCGGGGCGTGCCCCGGTCAGCCTGGCGGTGAGCGCGATACGCGCGTCCTGAGCCAACGGGGCGAGGGAGAGTCCGTCCACCGCGATGTGATGGGCAACCACCGACAGCCGAAGGCTGCCCTCCCCGCCGTCCAGGACCGCCAACCGGAGAGGCACCTCGGCGGTGAGGTCGAAGCCTGCCGACGCCAACGCGAGGAGTGCGTTCTCGATCTTGCCCGGCTCGATACTCGTGATCGTCAACGGTGCGACCGCATCGGCCGTGTCCTGCACCGCGACCACCGGGCCTGTGTCACCCGGACGGTAGATGGTGCGCAAGGGGGCATGACGTTCGACGAGGTCCAGCACCGCCGATCGCAGTGCATCGAGATCGAGATCTCGGGGCAAGGGGATGGCAAACGAAACGTTGTAGGCGCTCGACTCCGGATCGAGCCTGTTCTGCAACCAGATCCGGCGCTCGGCGGCGGACACCGCATCGGCGCCCGCCCCGGAGTGTTCGAGGGCAGGGAGCGCGACGTAGGCGTCCGACAGTGTCGAAGCAGCCGCGGCGAGCAGCCGCGCAGTGGGCGCTTGGAACAGCATCCGCACCGGTACGGCGACTGCCAAGGCCGACGCGATGCGCGTGACTGCGCGGGTGGCGATAAGCGAATCACCGCCGAGAGCAAAGAAATTGGCGTCCACCGATACCGTCTCGTGCCCGAGGAGGTCAGCAAAGACGCCTGCCACCACCTCCTCGGCGAGGCCCGTGGACGAATGCGCTACCGGCGCGATGTCCGGCGGAATCTCGAGCGCTGCGACATCGATCTTTCCGTTGTCGGTCAACGGGATCGAGTCGATCGACACGATCGTCGTCGGGACCATCGATGCGGGCAATAGATTCCACAGCTCGGATACCAGCCCTACGGTGTTGCCGACGACCCAGGCGAGGAGCACGTCATCGTGGACGGCGACGACTGCCGCTTCGACTCCGGGCTGCGAGGTGATCGCCGACTCGACATCGCCCAACTCGATCCGCACACCGCGGATCTGGACCTGAGAGTCCTCCCGTCCGACGAAATCGAACCTGCCCCCGGCTGCGATCCGGACGATATCGCCAGTGCGGTAGAGCCTTTCACCATTTGCAGCAGCAACAAATCGCTCGGTCGTCAGGGCCGCATATTCCCCGTAGGCCCGCGCCAACCCAACTCCGCCGAGATAAAGCTCCCCGATGCCGCCCACAGGTACCCGCACAAGGCGTCGGTCCAGGACGACAGCGCGGACGAAGTCGAGCGGCGCACCGATAGTGATGCGGGAGCGAGCGTCCAAGGGCTCGGTCAGAGTAGCGACCACGGTCGATTCGGCGGGTCCGTACGCGTTGAGCATCCGCCGCCCCGGACTCCAGGTTGCCGCCACCGACGCCGGCAATACGTCACCCCCGACTGCCACTGTTTCGACGCAGTCGACGGGAGGGACTGTCGCGAGGACAGCAGGAGTCGACAGAAAATGCGTGACGCAGTGCCGGCCGAGGAACTCTGCAGTTTCCTCGCCGCCGGCCATGTCGGCGGGCGCGAGCACCAGCGTTGCGCCCGAACCGAAGGCCAGCACCAGTTCGAGGACTGCGGCGTCGAAGTTGACCGAGTAGCCGTGCAGTACCCGAGAATCCGGCGTGACCGCATACTTCGGAATTACCTGCTGGGCAAGCGCATACACGCTACGGTGCGTCACAGTCACCGGTTTGGGAGCACCCGTCGACCCGGAGGTGTGCACGATGTACGCGGGATGGTCGGGCAGCAACGAGGCCAGTCTGTCGGCGTCACCGAGCGGAGAATCGCCGAGTTCTTCGGCGTCGGATTCGCGCAACCACGTCGTCCCGGGCTCGGATCCGCCGATGCCGAGGATGCACCGCGTCAGCATTGCTTCACGCCGCGGGGCAGGAAAGTCCGGATCCACCGGAACGAAAGCAGCGCCAGACTTCACCACGGCCCACAGTGCGACGAGGTATCGAGCCGATCTCGACATCGACAGTGCCACAGCTCGTTCGGGTCCGGCGCCATGCGTAACCAGCAACCGTGCGAGGCGGTTGGACTGGCGGTCGAGTTCGTCGTAAGAGAGGGTGATCTCGCCATCGATCGCTGGATTGTCGTGAGCTGGGTTGCCCAGCGGAAGGAGATCGAGCATCGTTCCGGGCTCGGCCACCCTCTGGTCATGGTTTTGTCCGGCCCCCGCAGCAGAACTCGACGGCAGCTCTATGTCCCCTGCTACCACCGACGGGTCTGCGATCACCGCCGTGAGCACCTGCAGGAATGCTGCGGTGAATGCGGCCGCAGTATCGGGCAGGTACAGATCCGTGGAGTACTCGAGATAACCACTCGTGGTGTCGGAGGTGGCCGAAAGCACCAGGTTCAGATCGAACTCGGATGCCGTCGTCTCGGTGAACCGCACCGCCAGCGGGAGGCCGTCGGTGCTCTCGTGGGGCACGTTGTCGAAGGACAGCATCACGCGGAACAGCGGATGGCGATCGATGCTTCGGCCGGTCGATACTGCGTCGACGATGCGTTCGAAAGGTACGTCGGCGTGCGCAAATGCGTCGAGGTCGGCGCGCCGCACCGAGGTCAGAACATCTTCGAAAGGAGCGCCGCGATCGATCGTCACAGCAAGCGGGACGGTGCCGACGAACATGCCGACCATGTTCTCGAGAGCGGCGTGCCCACGGCCCGCAGACGGTGTTCCGACGACGGTTCTGTCGACGTCACGGTACCGACTCAGCGTCGCCGCCAACGCGGCGTGGATGATCATGAACGGCGTCACTTCGCGCGACTGTGCGATCTCGTGCAGTCCGCGGTGCAGGGCCCCGTCGAATTCGACCGGGATTCTTCCGATGGGCGAATGCGCGGTTCGGGGACGCGGATTGTCGGCAGGCAGCTCCGCTATCGGCTCCTCACCGGCCGGGAATACCGACCGCCAATAGTCGAGATGCTGTTCGGCAGCGGCATCGACTACCGCCCTGTTCCACACGGTGTACTGGCTGTACTGCACTGCCAACGGCTGCCACGTGGGGGCGTGGCCTGCGCTACGGGCGAGGTACGCGGCGGAAAAATCCCGGACGAGGGGGGCGAGCGACCAACCGTCGACCGCGATGTGGTGTGCGACGATCACCAGCACGGTCCGCTCTCCCGATACCAGAAGCTCCACTCGCAGCGGCACTTCCGCCGCCACATCGAATCCTTTTCGTGCCGCCGCATCGACCGCCTGCTCCAGGTCGCCGAAGTCCACCACTCGGGTCGGTACGTCGCCGAGCAGGGTGAACGCCGGTACCACCTGCTGATGCGGGCCGTCGTTGTCGACGGGGTAGTAGGTTCGCAGCGACTCGTGTCTGGCCAACACGTCACGCAACGCTGCGATAGCGATACCGCTGTCGGTTCCCGGCGGCAATTCCAATGCCGCCGGCATCGTGTAGGCGGAAGACTCCGCATCGAACTGCTCGATCACCCAGATTCGCTGTTGTGCATAAGACAGCGGAATTCTCTGCGGCACAGTCGTATCGAGCAGATTCAGTTCGTCGGCGGGCACCGGGGTCGAGTCGAGTACGCCTGCCAATCCAGCCACTGTCGGATGGTCGAACAACTCGGCCAGCGTCAGCCGGGGCGTCAGGCGCGCCAACACTCGTGCTGCGCCGAGCGAGTCACCGCCGCGGGCGAAGAAGGCATCGTTTCGCCCGAACGAGTCGACCCCGAGTATCTCCTCGAACACCGCCGCCACCGCCCACTCGGTGTCCGTGCGCGGCACGGCATACTCGGTGATCCGCACCGGGACGATGTCGGGCAACCGGCTGCGGTCCGGCTTACCGCTGGAATTGAGCGGTACCGAATCGATCCCGACGATATTCGTTGGAATCATCCACGACGGCAGGCTCTTCCGAAGATGCGCATCGAGGTCGGCCGTATCACCGACGACGTAAGCAACCAACGCATCGTCTCGAACCACCACCACCGCCGAGTCCACGGACCGATGACGCAGCAAAACAGATTCGATTTCCCCGAGTTCGACGCGTCGCCCGTGGATCTGAACCTGCGAATCGGCGCGGCCGAGGAACTCCAGGGCATCCCCGAGGAGTGATCTGCGGATGCGATCGCCCGTGCGGTACAGCCTGCGCCCTGGTTCGGCTGGGTCGGCAACGAAATGTGCCGCAGTGAGACCTGGTTGGCCCGCATAGCCTCGGGCCACTCCGTCGCCTCCGAGGTAGAGCTCACCGGCCGCCCCTGACGGCACTCGACGAAGCTCGCCGTCGAGGACGAGCGCGCGCACTCCCGGCAGTGGGGTCCCGATGTTCACCGGTTCCCCTGCCACCATCGGCGCCGACACCGTAGCAAGCACGGTCGCTTCGGTGGGGCCGTAGGCATCGAGCATCGCGCGGTCCGGGGAGAGGAAAGCATCGCGGAGTTCAGGTGGGCAGGCCTCGCCGCCGACGTCGAACACTTCGACCCCGCCGAGGTCGTCGGGCGTCAGTGTCGCCAACACTGCCGGGGCGGTGACAAGATGCGTGATGCGTTCGCGCGCAATAAGTTCTGCGAGATCCGGGCCTGCATAGACGTCCGTCGGTGCGATGACGAGAGTCGCTCCCGCCGCGAACGCCATGAGAATTTCCTGGATCGACGCGTCGAACACCGGCGAGGCGAGGTGCAGCACCCGCGATTCGCTCGTGACTCGGTACCGCCCCCGAGCGCCCGACGCCAATGCCGCGAGGCCGCGGTGCGAGACGCTGACGCCTTTGGGAGTACCTGTGGTGCCGGAGGTGTGTACGAGATATGCCTCGTTGTCGACATGTGGAACAGCGGCGTATGGAACAGCGGCGGCGGGAGCGTGATTGCCACCGGTCATGGTCTCGATGTTCAGCCAGTCGATGTGCTCGGGCAACCTGGGGATCATCTCGGAGCTTGCCAGCCCCAATCGAATACCTGCTGCGGACAGCATGTTCGGTAGCCGTGGATCGGAGGGATCCACCGGCACGAATGATGCCCCGGCTTTTGATACGCCGATGTTTGCCAGGACCGACAGGTGCGAGCGATCGACGGCAGTCGCTACCCTGACCTCGGGGCCTGCTCCTCGAGAAACAAGTTGAGTAGCAACAGTATTCGTTGCTGCGTCCAGCTCGGCGTACGTGTACGTAACACTGCCGAAGCGCATGGCCTCGGCGTCGGCCTCGCCCCGGATCAAGCTGGTCAGCAGCACTGGGCTCGGCGCAGCATCCACCCCGACCCAGCGCCCCGGTATCTCGCGACTCGGGGCAGTCTGTTCGGCAACGCCTTCGGTTACGCGGAGGGACGCGAGCGCACAGTCCTCATCCGCGGCAGCCAGCTCGCGGAGCAAAATCAGGAACCGCCGGTGGTGCTCAGTGATTTCCGCTTGCGTGTAAGTCGTGGGATTTCCCAGGAAGTCGACGCGGGTACTGGCCCCGGCGACGCCCGGATACATGTTCAGCATGAGGTCATCGAGCGGCCCGGAGGACAAAACACGATAGTCGCCGACAGCGGATCCGAACCTGATGGTGGTGCCGAACATCATGATGTTCACTGTCGGCCCGAAGTCAGCGCGCCTACCGTCCTGGATCCGAAAGCGTTGATGCCGAAGGGCACCGACGAGTTCGGCCTGCACGCGGGCGCGGAGTTGCCCAACTGTCGCGGACGGCTCGACGAACAACCGCAGCGGTACGACGTTGGACATCATGCCGGAAGATTCCCGGAGCATGGCCGTCGTACGTCCGGATACCGGCAAGCTCATCATGACGTCGCTGCTGCCCGTCATCCGTGCGAGATACAACGCGAACGCGGCCAGCACATCGGGCACCGAAAGCGTTTCCCCGTCGACGGTGACTCCGACTGCCAACGCTGTCGTGGCCGGTACTTCGGCGCGTCCGGCCAGCCTCGTGCGATCGGGCCGATCGCTGAGTCGGTCGGTCCAGTAGTCGCGGTCCGAGATGTACCGGGAGGAGTCGATGTACGCGTGCTCGTACTCGTGAATCCGCGCGGTCGACCACGCCCTCGTCGGCGGGATCTCCGTGCCGCTGAGCACAGCGTTGTAGACGGTCGCGGTGCGCTCTTGAAGAGCGATGGCGCCGAGGCCGTCCATGACTACATGATGAGCCCGGCTGAACCAGAAATACCTTTGCTCGCCCACCCGCAATACCTCGGCCACCACGAGTTGGTCCCGAAGCATGTCCACTGGAGTTCGAATGCGCTCGTCCATATGGCGCCGAGCCGCACCAACCGGGTCGTCGGTGTCGCGAAAATCGCGGACCACGAGAGCGTAGGGGGCACTCCAATCGACCCATTGATATGCAATTCCATCGCGCTCGAACAGCCGTATACCCGGCGACTCGAGCTCTCGGCTGGCGATGTCGGTGGCACGAACCAGTAGGTCCGTATCGAGATCGCCGTTGATGTCGACGTATTGCGCAATGGTGAACGGTACCGACGGGGCGAGAGATTGAGCGATGTAGATGTCGGTCTGAGCCGCCGACAGAGGGAAGGCGAAATCCGCGTCGCTGCTCAGTGCAGACGTAGAACTCACCCCCTTCTCTTATCGTCGGCGCAAGAATGTTTCCGCGAGAGAAATCCCCGCCACTACAAGCTAGTGGTTATGGCCGCTGCCCTCCACTCCGCAACAAAGTCAATTGAAAGGTGTTGCACCGGTATTCGGGTGCCGCACCACCCTTTGTTCGTCAAAGCCGCGCGATAATCGCCGAAAGGCTTGCTATTGCCTCTCTACCCGGCCGCGCAGCACGTTCGGAAGCGAATAAAACACCGCGTGCCATGTGTGAAAAGTGCTGTCGGAGCCACTTAGTCGACTCATCACGCTACGATCACGAACCGGGGCGGCGAAAAGTCGAGAGCTTCTATTCACATCGAACGACACCGTTCGATAGGAATTCTCTTTCCACCCCTGTATCGGCATCGATTCACTCGATGGGATCGCACGCGCGAAGAGGAGCACCGGAGTATGGCCGACACATCGCATGCCGAACCGCACGCATCGAAACGCACGCGGAAACGACCGATCCTGATCGGCGCGATTATCGTCGTGCTGCTCCTCATCGGATTCGTTGCATGGCTTGCCTATTCCGCCATAACGGCGCAATCGAACCTCGAGACGACTCGGGATGCGGCCAATCGTGCCAAGAATGCGTTGCTCGACGGCGACATCCCGGCCGCGCAGGCGGCAGCGGCGGATGCATCGTCTGCGGCAAGCCGCGCTCAGGATGCGACGGGTTCGCTGCCGATGACGGTCACCGCCTCGATCCCGTGGCTTGGAAGCCCGATCGACACCGTCGTGCAGATCACCGATGTCGTGCACGGCCTCGCGGTCGATGTGCTCGAACCAGCGAGCGCGGCGGGCGCGACGATCTCGCCGGACACCATCGTCGGCGACGATGGCCAGGTCAACCTGCAAACGCTGATCGACGCCGAACCAATTTTGGCGGACACCTCTGCTGCAGCCCAGGATCTTTACGCACGGGCTCAGGCCATCGACGAGCCTGCTTACTTCGGCGCCGTCTCGGATGCACGTACGCAGCTCGAGAATCAGACGCACGATCTGGCGGGCCTGCTCACCAACACCTACACCGCGAGCCAGTTGTTGCCTTCGATGATGGGCGCCGATGGACCGCGCTCCTACTTTTTGGCATTCCAGACGCCTGCCGAGGCGCGGGGCACCGGCGGCCTCATCGGCGGTTACGGCATTCTGCGGGCCGACAACGGGACAGTCGAGATAGACAAGCTCGGCTCCAATCGCGAACTCGAGTTCGCCGAGCAGCCCATCGATCTCGGCCCCGAATACAACGCATTGTGGGCGCCGAGAAACACCACCACTGACTTTCGAAACTCCAACGCCAGCCCCAACTTTCCGTACGCCGGCCAGATATGGACGTCGATGTGGACCGAACAGACCGGTGAGGTCCTCGACGGCGCCATCGCCACCGACCCGATCGCGCTGAGTTACGTTCTCGAGGCCACTGGCCCCGTCAAACTGCCAGACGGCGAGGAAATTTCGGCCGACAATGTAGTCGAGGTGACGTTGTCGAGTTCTTACTCTCGCTTCGGGGACGACCAGTTGGCCCGCAAAAACTATCTCCAGGACATCTCCGCGGCGGTGGTGTCGAAGATGACCAGTGGCGTGGCACCGACGCGTGCACTCATCGACGCCGTCGGGCGAGCAGGCAGTGAGGGCCGCATCTCGGTGTGGAGCGCCGACCCGGCCGAGCAAGAGATTCTGGCGACAGTGCCGGTGGGCCACACGCTGCCCGACGGCCCGGAGCCGTACGCGGGTGTCTTCGTCAACAATGCGGGCGGCAACAAACTCGACTACTACCTGACGCGGGACATCACGTATACGGCCGAGAGCTGCGACGGACCCACCCGCAAGTCGACGGTGACTGCGACGCTCACCAACAACGTCACCCCTGATGGCCTGACGCCGTATGTGGCGAGCACGTTCCAGCAGGGGGTGCCGTATGGCACCAACGAGTCGATCGTCTACCTGTACGGCACGCAAGGCGCGAAGATCACCTCCATGTCGGTGGACGGTGTGTCGGCGTTCCCCGTGCAGGGCGGAACCGAACTCGGGCATCCCGTCAAGGCTGCGTACGTGACCGTCGATCCCGGTGACTCCTCGACGGTCACGTGGGAACTCGAGGAGCCGTCGGTGCCCGGCAAAGCCACTGTGCCCATGCAGCCGCTGGTAGATACGCCGGACATCACCGTCGACGTCCCCCAGTGCTGATCCGGCCATTTTCGATCGGACAGTGAGATTTCCCAAGATCGAGCTGTCAACTCGACACGGGGCTGCGGAACTGTGACTGTTGACGACGACCTATTGCGTTCATAGTTTGGAGAAGTATCCGTATGAAACCCTCGTCTCGTTCGATCGTCGCGCTAGCTGCCGCCCTGAGCTTGGGCCTAGCCGGCTGCAGTTCGGATGAGAGCTCCGACGCATCCAACGGCGGTGACATGTGCACCCAGCTCGAGGACATCTCTACGTTCGAGATGGAATCGCAGTCCTCGGCCGCGATCGATCCTTCGGACTGGCCCGCGATGCAGCAGGTATTGCAGGAGTACGGCGACGGGATCCCCGAGCACTACGACCCGGCGATCGAGACGGCCGACGATGACATCGCCGCCGATCTCACCACCGTGCGCGATGCCAGCATCCAGGTCACGAGCCTCGTTACCGAGTCTCCGACCTTCGAGGAGTACCAGAAGCAGACCGAGGCGACTATCGACGTCGATAGCTTCACCGCGGCTCGTGACGCCAGCTCGCGTATCGATGCGTATGCGAAGGAGAACTGCGAATTCGCCAAGGAAGCGGAGCAGCCACAGGACGGGCAGGCCCCGCAGATGGAACAAGCTCCGCAGCAGGATCCGGCCGCACAGGATCCGGCCGCACAGGATCCGGCACAGCAGGAACCAGCTCCGCAGCCTGCCGGATAAGTCTCGCGCCCCCCGTGTGTGCGTATCGGGAGTTTGTCCTCCTGCGCACACACGGGTCAGTGCTCGAACTGCGTCGATGCGGGCGCGTTCCACACTCGTCCGTACATCTTTTGAGATGACGCCATGACTCCTCGGCGCCCTGCGTCGAAGAGTTCAGTCGAAAGAAACTGGGCCTGGATGTTCCCGACACCGTCGAGCTGAACATTCACTCTGCACGTGATTGCGAAAGTTTGCATTGAAAACTGTTCTAGGCTGCCGGTTTTCGGCGTCGATGGTAGCTGGGGATAGGTTTTTGTACAGGATCTACCGCGGCGGGCGGGGTCAGATACGGGTGCCCGTCTTTATCCATGGCGAGCTGCCAGTTCGTGTGATGAATTATTCGGTGGCAGTCGCTACACACGAGGGCGAGGTTGGCGAGGTCGGTGCGTCCACCGTCGGTCCAGTAGGTGAGATGGTGGATTTGGCACCACTGTGCCGGTCGGCCGCATTTGACGCACCCGCGGTCGCGGACGGTAACCGCGACGCGCTGCTCTTGGGTGGTGAGTCGGCTAGTGCGGCCCATGGCAAGGGGAACGTCTGCGTTGTCGACGATGATCGGCGTGAGGTCTGCGTCGCAGGTGAGTAGCTGCGCGAGGGTAAGGCTGATGGGCCCGGTCCAGTCGAGAGAGAAGGGCCCGTCTGCATCGTTCGTCGGCGGTCGCCTGGTGTGGCCGGTGGGTGTGGGTTGTGATGCCGATCGAGTTGGCAGCTCGGTCATCTCGACAAGTTCGCCAGCCTGTGTTTCGCGCGCGTCAGCGGGTGCTTGTCCGACGCCATTGCCAGCGTCGGTGCGGGGGTCGGCGAGCAGGTCCCGCAGGTTGACGATGACGTTCACTTTGGCCCGTGCCGCACCGCTCCCCCTGGTGCGATCGCCGGACAAGTAGTGGTCGAGGAGCTGAGTCAGAGCGTCGGCATTCCTCTTCGACTCTGATCTGTGGTCGCGGGTGCCGTCGATCGCTGGCTGCGGGGCGCAGAGCGGGGACAGCGATGATCGCAGCTTCTCGGCGGTGAGCTTATCGAGATTGCCGGTCAGGGTGCTGCGTCCATTTGCCTGCGGGTAGATATCCAACCTGTTCAAGGCGGCATTCTCCGCAACAGGCAGAGGAGGCGGGCCGGGGTGCAGCAGCGACGCAGGACTACCTACCCCGGAATTGTCGCGAGCATCGGTGCCATCACGATCCACAGCGCCATCAAGACCACCATCGGCATCGCCATCACTGGTGCCACCATGATCCCCAGCGCCATCCGATTCGTCAGGCGCCGAAGTACCTCGTTTTTGTTCCTCCCGAGCATGTTCGCGCAGCGCCTCCTCGTAGCGTGCGCGGGCAGCCTCGGCAGCGGCGTGTGCGAGCTCTTGGGCACGCGTGTTCACGTGCGTCACCGTTCGCTCGTATGCGACGGCCAGTAGACGGTCGACAACGTGTCGTGCCTCGTCTTCGGCCAAGGTGGGATCGGCGGTGAGGATGTGGTTGTAGCCATCCTCGATCGCACGCGCGTGCGCAACGTGAATGTTTCCGTCGACGAGCGCAGACATGACGGTGGGCCAGTCGGCGAGCCAGTGCGCGAGCGAGACCTGGTGTCCGGCATCACCGTCGGCGACGCGGGTGCCGGTGGCCAACCACCTGGCTGTGGAGGAGGACCTGAGCTTCAGGCCCAGACCGCGTCGGTCGAAAATGGCTAGCATCGCCAATCTGTTTGCTGCGAGCGCATTTTCGGCGCGGATGATCGCGTCGATGCCGGACACTACCGCTTGATCAGCGAGCTTGTCGACGTCGAATACGTCCCCTAATGCGCTCCGCAAGTCCCCCAACTCGTGCATGCGAAGAAAGCTACAGTCCCCCTCCGACAAGAACCGATCAGTCGTCCAGCTCCGCACTCAGTGTTCTCACAAACTGAGAAACCCGTTCGGCAATATCGTCTCGGACCAGCCGCATTCGATCGATGCCCTCGATGCCTCGGTTGGACGGCTCATCGGTATCCCAGTTCTCGAATGTCGGCCCGTCCACGCGCTCGATGAACGCGCCGGTTCCCAACGTGATGACGTGGTCCATTCGAGCCAGTATGCCGGGGTCGATCGGTGCGGGCCGTTCGCCGGTGAGGTCGACGCCCACTTCGAGCAACGCCTGCGCGGACAGCGGATTCACAGAACCACCCGGATGCGTTCCGGCAGAATGGACTTCCACCGCATCGCCGGCGGCTTTGCGCAGCAGACCGGCAGCCATCTGGGACTTGCCACCGTTCTTTACACACACGAACAGCACGCTCGGCTTGTTCATCGGACGCTGCCGATCTGGTCGGCAGCTGGCTTGAAGTGCCGACGCAGGGCAAGCGAAACATACACCAGCCCAACGAGTACGGGCACTTCGATCAGCGGCCCGACGACGCCGGCGAGCGCTTGCCCCGATGTCGCCCCGTAGGTTGCGATAGCTACGGCGATGGCGAGTTCGAAGTTGTTTCCGGCTGCGGTGAACGCGAGGGTGGTGGTGCGCGTGTAGCTGAGGCCGAGGGCTGCGCCGAGCGCAAACCCGCCGCCCCACATCACTGTGAAGTACACCAGCAGGGGTATGGCTGTCCGGACGACGTCCCAGGGTTGTCCCAAGATCTGATCACCTTGTAGCGCAAAGAGAATGACGATGGTGAACAGCAGACCGTACAGCGCCCACGGCCCGATCTTCGGTAAGAACGTGCTCTCGTACCAGTCCCTCCCCTTTCTTCTTTCTCCGACCACGCGGGAGAGTAATCCCAGGGCTAATGGAATGCCGAGAAAGATCAGGACTGATTTCGCGATCTGCCACGGTGAAGCGGAGATCGTGGTCTGGTCGAGGCCGAGCCAACCGGGCAGGACCGATAGGTAGAACCATCCCAGGACAGCGAACATGACCACCTGAAAGGCCGAGTTGATGGCCACCAGCACGGCAGCAGCTTCCCGGTCGCCACATGCGAGGTCGTTCCAGATGATGACCATCGCGATGCATCGTGCGAGACCGACGATGATCAGTCCGGTGCGATACTCGGGCAGATCGGGGAGGAAGAGCCAGGCCAGCGCAAACATCAACGCGGGACCGAGGACCCAGTTCAGCACCAGCGAACTCGCGAGTAAGCGCCTGTCGCCGGTGACCGTCGACAGTCTGTCGTAGCGAACCTTCGCCAGGACCGGATACATCATGACCAGCAGACCGATCGCGATCGGCAGCGAAATTCCGTCGACGGAGACCGCAGACATGGCGTCGTCGAGTCCCGGAATCACACTTCCGAGCAAAATTCCCGCAACCATCGCGGTGCCGATCCAGATCGGCAAAAATCGGTCGAGGAGCGAAAGTTTACCGACTACGACGGTTGTCACGAGGCCACCGACTCACGTGCATCGACGGTCGGGTCGGCAGTGAGGAGCATCGACGAGAGCAGTTGCAGGGAGGAGGGAATCACCGAGTAGTAGACCCATGTTCCGCGTCGTTCGCTTTCGACCACCCCGGCCGCGCGCAGCACTTTCAGGTGATGCGAGATGGTGGGCTGGGTCAGATCGATCGAGTCGGAGATGTCGCAGACGCAGGCTTCACCGCCCGCATGGCTTGCGATCAGACTGACCAGGCGCAGGCGCACCGGATCTCCGAGGGCTTTGAACATCACGGCTAAGCCGCTTGCCTGACCGACCGTCAGCGGGTCACTGATCAGCGCAGACCCGCACTCGCTTGCGGCTGACGCAAGATCTTGATTCGACATTTGTCTATATTGACATCCATCGAAACAAATACAAAAACCAGCGCAGGCAAGCGGTCCGCTTTGTCCATGAAAACCAAGATTTGTGCGTAACCGTAACGTTTGGTCTCATTGTCAACTATGGTCAGACCTGATGAACCCCATGGTTGTAGAGAACTACAGCGCACCTCAGTCGGCGTTATGGAGGGCTTATGCCGAACCGATCGGCCCGCACCCGTTCGCTTCGGCGGCCGGCTACCGTGACCTTTCTTCTACTGAGCGCTTCGATACTCGTCCTCACAGCCTGCACGCGCGCTACCGAAGAGCAATCGACCCCCATCGAACGGGTTTCGACCTCCGAGGCAGACCCTGCAGCCACATCGTCCACACCGCGGGAACCCACAGCACAACCGTCGGCGCCTCAGCCTGTCCCGCTGCTACCACCGAGCTCCGTCGTCTCGGCAGATCCACCTCCTCCCCTCGACTCCGACGTTCAGTCGCCACCCGCCCAACAGTCCGCTTCCCTCAACCCGAACATGCAGGTTCCGACGCCGTCCACCCCACGCGCGCCGCCGGCTGCCCCCCTCGATTCGCGCGGATTCCCGCTGGGTACGACATGTGACGCGTTCTCATGCACCTCGCCGGACGGAATGACGTTCGTCAATCCCGACGCGTTTCCCGAAATGAGCGGTAAGGCATCGGAGCTGATCTGCGGGCAGACGTTCTGCCCGCCCCCCGGCTTGCAGATGGTTCCCGATCCACTGCCGTCGACCCCACTGCAGTCGACCGGGAGTGCTGAATAGTCCACCGATCCACACCCGGCGAGAAGGACTGTTATCGCTCGTCAAACAGGCCTTTTGCCCGGACAGTGGTCCGATCCCCCCTACCTCGAATTGACTCTCAACAAGACCCAAACCACCGTTACTGTTCTGTTATGAATCTGTTGCTTTAGCGTGATGCAACCTGCTCGAGGCGGAGATGTTGGACTGACAGGCTTCCGTACACACCTCGGTGCAGCAGCACGCCGAACACGATGCAAAGGATGGACCGATGACTATGACCATAACTGCCACCGCTCACCTGACGCTCGTCGCCGACCCTGCACCGGAGGCCGAGCCCACCCGCACCGAGCGCAAACCGAGATACACGATCGAGATCGAACGTCAGTCGACGTATTCCCTCCTGCGGACGTCCGGCGATTTGGACATGGGTGCGCGTGTAGAGCTGACCGACGCCCTCAACCAGTTGATCGCCGACGGCGCCGACATCGTGATGGACATGTCCGGAGTCACGTTCATGTACTCCGGCATCGCCAACGCTGTGATCAGTGCAGCGTCCATAGCGGAGGGCAACGTCCAGATCTTTGCCCCTACGCGGCCGGTGCAGATGATCCTCGACGTCCTCGGCGCGGCAGACCTGCTCATCGATCGCCTTCCCGACGCGAACTACACCGCGAAAACTCCCGCGCGAAGCGTCAGTCACCCCGCCAGCACTAGCGGCGATACCTCGTTTCTTCAGATGTTCGTCGAGGCCGCCACACACATCGACCAGCGCCGCTAGGTCGATGGCCTGGGCGCCGCTGCCCGAGCTTCGCAGTGGATCGAGAGGTCGTTCGACGTTACGCCCGCCGCACTGGATGCCTGCCTGCATTCAGTGCGGCGTTTACCTGCGCAGGCCGTCCGACCTCGACGCAACTCACAATCACCCAATGTTCGGCTTGCCAAACTTGAAGCCTCGGCAAAACTAACTTCATGTACCCTTGTTCGGGCCACATCAATTCGATGACAGCAGCGGCCGGCACCTGCTCGCCGGCCCTCGGGCCCACCGAGTCCCGCTGAGATCGAGTGCGCGGAGCTAGGAAAACAGGAGAACGTTGAGCGAGATGCAGTCATCGGAAGCGTCCATCGAGGCGATCAACTGGAACGAGATTCCCGACGGCAAGGATCTCGAGGTGTGGAACCGGCTCACCAGCAACTTCTGGCTTCCGGAGAAGGTGCCACTGTCGAATGACATTCCGAGTTGGCAACAACTGACGCCACAGCAGCAGACGCTGACCATCCGTGTCTTCACCGGCTTGACGTTGCTGGACACCATGCAGGGAACTGTCGGGTGCATCGAGATGCTCCGCGATTCCGCTACCCCTCATGAAGAGGCGGTGTACACCAACATGGCCTTCATGGAGTCGGTTCACGCCAAGAGTTACAGCTCGATCTTCTCGACTCTGTGCTCCACCAAAGAGATCCAGGATGCATTTGCTTGGTCTCGTGAAAACGAGTTCTTGCAGCGCAAGGGCCGAATCATCATGGCTTACTACCGCGGTGACGATCCGTTGAAGAAAAAGATCAGTTCGGTAATGCTGGAATCGTTCATGTTCTACAGCGGCTTCTATCTACCGATGTATTGGTCGGCGCGCTCGATGCTCACCAACACCGCTGACATAATCCGCCTGATCATCCGCGACGAAGCTGTGCACGGCTACTACATCGGCTACAAGTTCCAGCGCGAATATGCTCTCGCCGACGCCGGCAGGCAGGCCGAGCTGAAAGACTTCGCCTATTCCATGCTCACCGAGCTCTATGCCAACGAAGTCGACTACGCCCATCACCTGTACGACCCTCTCGGTATGGTTGAGCCGGTCTTGCCCTACATGCGATACAACGCCAACAAGGCCTTGTCGAATCTCGGGTTCGAAGACATGTTTGCCCGAGATCAATGCCAGGTTGCGCCAGAGATCTTGTCATCGCTCGATCCTGGAGCTGCAGAAAACCACGACTTCTTCTCCGGTTCAGGGAGCAGTTACGTCATCGCGAAGTCCGAGCACACCACCACCGACGACTGGGACTGGTGAGCTCGTGCAGAATGGAGCGGCCGCGACAGTAACGCTGACGGGCAAGAACTCGAGTAAGCCGGAACGGTAGCCGCACTCTGCCAGGCCTAGCGTAGATGCGGTAAACGAGATGTTGTGGTGGTTTCCTGCAACGAACGGGACAGGCCCGAGATCCGGCAGAATGTGCTGGAGA
>JBBSSG010000004.1:0-61917 GCA_038242295.1 Mycobacteriales bacterium
CAGGATCGGTCACAGTCCCAAACCCCGCGCGATGAGCATCAGCTGGACCTCGGTGGTGCCTTCGCCGATTTCCAGGATCTTGCTGTCGCGATAGTGCCTCGCGACGGTGTACTCGTTCATGTAGCCGTATCCGCCGTGGACCTGCGTCGCATCGCGCGCATTATCCATCGCTGCCTCGGAGGCCACGAGTTTCGCGATGGATGCTTCCTTCTTGAAATTCTTGCCGGCCAGCATCAGTGCCGCTGCGTCATAGTAGGCGGTGCGTGCGGTGTGCGCCCGAGCTTCCATTCTTGCGATTTTGAAGGAGATCGCCTGGTTGCGTCCGATCGGCGCGCCGAAGGCTTCGCGCTCCTTCGCGTACTTGACGCTCTCGTCCACACAGCCCTGGGCGACGCCCACCGACAATGCGGCGATGGCAATACGGCCCTCGTCGAGGATGTGCAGGAAGTTTGCATACCCGCGGCCTTCGTCGCCGAGAAGATCTTCCTGGGGAACTCGAACGTCGGTGAAGCTCAGAGGGTGGGTGTCGGAGGCGTTCCAGCCGATTTTGTCGTACGCAGGTCCGACCACGAATCCCGGTGTACCCGAGGGGACGAGGATGGACGAAATCTGCTTGCGTCCGGTGGCTTCGTCGACGCCGGTCACTGCCGTCACGGTGACAAGGGAGGTGATGTCGGTGCCGGAGTTGGTGATGAACTGCTTGCTGCCGTTGATGATCCAGTCGTCACCGTCGCGCTTCGCTGTCGTTTTCGTTCCGCCCGCATCGCTTCCCGCGCCCGGCTCGGTCAGTCCGAATGCTGCGAGATTCTTTCCGCTTGCCAAACTCGGGAGCCACTGCCGCTTCTGTTCCTCGTTACCGAACCGGAAGACCGGCATAGCGCCCAGGGACACCCCAGCTTCGAGCGTGATCGCGACACTCTGGTCGACCTTGCCGAGTTCTTCCAAGGCGAGGCAGAGCGCGAAGTAGTCGCCGCCCATCCCGCCGTACTCCTCGGGGAACGGCAATCCGAACAGGCCCATCTCGGCCATCCCCGCGACAACCTCGTAGGGAAACGAGTGTTCTGCATCGTGTTTCGCTGAAACCGGAGCTACGACCGTGCGCGCAAAATCAGCGACACTCTTCTTCAACTGCTGGTACTCGTCGGGAAGTGTTCCGGTGGAGAGGTAGTCGGTCATGCGGGTGTGTCCTCCGATTCGTTTCGCTGTACAACGCGGGCAAGCAGCTGATCTACCCGTACTTGATCCCCCACCGCTACAAGGAGTTCGACGGTTCCGTCGGTCGGCGCAGTGAGTGCATGTTCCATTTTCATCGCCTCCACGACCACGACGGTGTCTCCTGCCGCCACGTTGTCGCCGTCAACGGCACCGACGGCGATGATCGACCCGGGCATCGGACTGGAAATGTCGGCATTTGCAGTCGCGGTGTCGTCTCCGCGGACACTGGCCTCCTCGACTCTTCGTATCTGCCAGGTGCCGCCGAACCCTGAGATCCACACGGAGTCCCCGGAGGTTGCGAAGGCAAAGGTGCTCCGCACACCGTCGACAACCACCACGATCTCATCTGCAGTAGACGACGCAGCGAACGTCAGCGGCTCGGATTCGTCCACGGCGACCACTGCACGCGCCCGGTCCCCGGTGATGGCCACGTGTGCAGTCCTCGTTCCACTGCGCAGCCGCACCACCGTGGGAGCATCCGCGCCCACTCGCCATCCGGTCGGATAGGCCCACGGGTCCGCGCTGGCAGTGGGCCAGGTGGACAGCCACTGCTGCGCGGCGGCCGCGATCATGACATTGTCGGGCGCAGCTGACTCCTCGAACTCTTCGACCCGGCGATCGAGCAGTCCGGTATCGAGATGGCCTGCAACAACATCGGCATCCGCGAGCAAGAAGCGTAAAAACTCGATGTTGGTCACGACGCCGGGAACCGCAGTATCAGCGAGAGCGCGGTCGAGTTTCCGCAGCGCTGCAGGCCGATCCTCGGCGTAGGCGATGACCTTGGACAGCATCGGGTCGTAGTCGCTGCCGATGATGGTTCCGACGTCGAGTCCGGAGTCGGTGCGAATTCCTTCACCTGCCGGCTCGCGCAACCCGAGAACGGTGCCGCCGGTGGGAAGGAATCCGCGGCCCGGATCCTCCGCGTAGACGCGGGCCTCGATGGCGTGGCCGGTCAGCGCGATGTCGTCCTGAGAAAAGCCGAGAACCTCTCCCGAAGCGACCCTGATCTGCCATTCGACAAGGTCGAGTCCCGTCACCATCTCCGTGACCGGGTGCTCCACCTGCAGACGCGTGTTCATTTCCATGAAGAAGAACTCGTCGGGAGTATGCGCCGACACGATGAACTCCACCGTGCCCACCCCGCGGTAGTCGACGCTTCGAGCCGTATCGCACGCAGCGGCGCCGATTCTTTCCCGAGCGTCGGCGTCGAGGAGCGGCGACGGCGCCTCTTCGATCACTTTCTGATGCCGCCGTTGCAGACTGCATTCGCGCTCACCGAGGTGAATGACGTTGCCGTGCTCGTCTGCCAAAATCTGTACTTCGATGTGCCGCGGTTTCAATACGAAGCGCTCGAGAAACAGTGTGTCGTCACCGAAGGATGACGCTGCTTCTCGGCGGGCACTCGCAAGGGCACTGGCCAGTTCACCGGACTCTTCGACAAGTCTCATCCCCTTGCCGCCGCCGCCCGCGGATGGCTTGACGAGTATCGGGTAGCCGATGTCGGCTGCGGCCTCGATCAGTTCGGCGTCGGTGAGGCCGGGACGCGCGATCCCTGGGACGACGGGGACACCGAACTCCGACACCGCGTTCTTGGCGGTGATCTTGTCGCCCATGACCTGGATCGCCCTGACCGGTGGCCCGAGAAAGACGATATCGGCGGCGGCGCACGCGGCAGCGAAATCCGCATTCTCGGAGAGGAATCCGTATCCGGGATGAATCGCCTGCGCGCCAGTAGCTTTCGCCGCAGCAATCACTTTGTCGACGACGAGATAGCTTTCGCGCGCCGCTGCCGGACCGAGCCGGACCGCAGTATCGGCTGCGCGTACGTGCCGGGCATTCGCGTCGGCGTCGCTATAGACGGCGACGGACCGAATACCGAGTCTTTTCAGTGTGCGGATCACGCGGACGGCAATCTCGCCGCGGTTGGCAATCAGGACGGTGTCTATATTTTTCGTCATCGCTCTCACATCCTGAATACGCCGTAGGAGACCGGCTCGATCGGCGCATTCGCACACACCGAAAGAGCCAGGCCGAGAACATTTCTGGTATCCGCTGGATCGATGATGCCGTCGTCCCACACGCGCGCCGTCGAATAGTACGGGTTACCTTGAGATTCGTATTGATCGCGAATCGGGGCTTTGAAGCTTTCCTGCTCCTCTTCGGTCCACGACTCTCCCGCCGCGTCTAGCTGCTCGCCGCGCACGGTAGAGAGCACCGATGCAGCCTGCTCGCCGCCCATTACCGAGATTCGAGCGTTCGGCCACATGAACAGGAACCGAGGAGAGTAGGCGCGCCCACACATCGAGTAGTTTCCCGCCCCGTAGGACCCGCCGATCACGACGGTCAACTTCGGAACCCGCGCGCACGCGACGGCTGTGACCATCTTGGCGCCGTGTTTGGCGATGCCGCCTGCTTCGTAGTCGCGTCCCACCATGAAGCCGGAGATGTTCTGCAGGAACACAAGTGGAATACTTCGTTTGTCGCACAGCTCGATGAAGTGTGCGCCTTTCATCGCCGACTCGGCAAACAGCACCCCGTTGTTCGCGATGATGCCGACCGGGTGTCCGTGGAGGTGCGCAAAGACGGTGACGAGGGTCTTGCCGTACTCGGCTTTGAACTCGTCGAAGTCGCCGCCGTCGACAACCCTCGAAATGACTTCGCGGACGTCATACGGTGTCCGAGAGTCGGTGGGAACGACGTCATAGAGGTCATGCTGGTCAGCGACGGGTTCCCGCGTCGGCGCGATATCCCAGGGGCGCGTGGCCCTGGGGCCGAGGGTGGAGACGATTTTGCGGACCCGCTTCAGCGCGCCACGGTCGTCCTCGGCGAGATAGTCGGTGACCCCGGAGATCTTCGAATGCAGATCGCCGCCGCCGAGCTCCTCAGCGGTGACGATCTCACCGGTCGCCGCCTTCACCAGCGGAGGTCCGCCGAGGAAAATGGTGCCCTGATTTTTGACGATGATGGCTTCGTCGCTCATGGCCGGCACATAGGCGCCGCCCGCGGTACACGAACCCATCACCGCCGAAATCTGCGCAATCCCCCGGGCGCTCATGGTCGCCTGATTGAAGAAGATGCGCCCGAAGTGCTCGCGATCAGGGAAAACCTCGTCCTGGTGCGGGAGAAACGCACCGCCGGAGTCCACCAGGTAGATGCAGGGCAACAGGTTCTGTGACGCGATCTCTTGCGCTCGCAGATGTTTCTTCACCGACATGGGGTAATAGGTACCGCCTTTGACGGTGGCATCGTTGGCCACAATGATGCATTCGCGGCCGGACACCCGCCCGATACCCGCAATGATCCCGGCCCCAGGCGATTGGTCGTCGTACATTCCATTGGCCGCCAGCGGCGCGATCTCGAGAAACGGACTGCCGGGATCGAGGAGTTCGTTGACTCTCTCGCGCGGCAGCAACTTGCCGCGATCGATGTGACGTTGCCGCGACTTTTCGTTTCCACCGAGCGCGGCTTTCGCCAGCTTGGCTGCTAGCTCAGCGGCTAGTTTCTGATGGTGTTCGCGGTAAGCGGTCGAACCGGATGCCATGGGTCATGCCCTCGTTTCGTCGCGACGCGAAGATTTTCAGTTAATCTCCACTAACTATGAGAATAGTAAACTACGATTAACCGAACTGTCCAGCATTTGCACCAGAGAGCGAGTATCGATGACGACCGCTGCTCGCACTCCGACGAGCCGCGAACTCAAGAAGGCCGAGCGTCGATCCGAACTGCTGGCGGCCGCTGCCACGCTGTTCGCCGACCGAGGATTCGCGGGCGTCCGGCTCGAAGACCTCGGCGCCGCAGTGGGCATCAGTGGCCCGGCCGTCTACCGACACTTCCCCAACAAAGAAGCAGTCCTCGTCGAATTGCTCGCCGACATCTCGCAGTATCTGCTCGCAGGTGGGCAAAAGGTCGCAGCATCAGAAGACTCCCCCGCACAGATGCTCTCGGATCTGATCGACTTTCACCTCGAGTTCGCACTCTCATCACCGGCACTGATCAAAATCCAGGATCGCGACCTGCAATCGTTGCCGGATCCGGCCCGCCGATCAGTGCGCCGGATGCAGCGCGAATACGTCGAGGTCTGGGTAGCGGTGTTACGTAATTTCGATACGACGCTCGAAGAGTCGGATGCGCGCACCAAAGCACACGCAGCATTCGGGCTGATGAACTCGACACCCTTCAGCATCAATCGCACAGTCTCGCGCCGGTCGCGAACAGTATTGCGCGCCATGACAGCTGGGGCATTGTCCCCGAGCTGAGACCGTGCGGTCGTGTAGGTGCGTCGGGCACGAAAAATGGAGTCGTGCATCCTGGCTACACTCGACTTTACGACTTCAACTTCGATTGCCACCTCGTCCGCTGCGGGCCGATCCTTCGATGAATCGTGCCTACGATATAGGCGGCTCATCTGAAAGAACGTCGCCATAGCGGCGCAAATGCTCTGTGACATATACGTTTTCTCGAGCCGGTCGAAGCTTGTGACGCTCAACCCTTCCGCCGGGACCCGACTGAATCCAGTTGAAGTTGGAAGGTGCCAGGCGAGGTTCTCCCCGTCCGTCGAGCAATACATGAAAGAAAAGTGGGCGCGCAGCCCCGCCGAAGCTATCGAGCCGATAGGCGTAATCTGCCCACGAACTACCCATTGCGGCTCTCGCCCAGCCCTCGGTCTCGAAGTCGAAACCGCGAACCGACTGCTCCTTCCCGTCTACTTTCCGGCGCGCTCTACACCGGATGACCACGGTGAACAGCCACACCGGATCGGCAAAATGCCCCCACGCAGAAGCGTCGCGCAGGAGCCAGGTCAGGTAAACACCTATATCGGGATCAATAACGCTCGAAAAATCTTGGACGTGAATAGCTCCCGTTTGAGGATGCACCTCAGTGGCCGCTTGTTTGATGCCTGCTCGCTGTTGCTCGAGTTCGGCACGATGCCCGCCGAGGACCAACTCGGTCACTTCGGCAGCCGTGTGCACCATTATCGGAGTGTTTCACAGCCTCCCGGCACCTTTACTCCAGGTACCGTGTGGCAATGCATGAAAAGTTCAATCTCAAACGAGCCCTGGCGGTGACGTTCGGGGCTGCGTTTCTTGCCTTGTCTGGTTGTGGGCGTGCAGTTTCTGGCATTCTCGCCCCGCGCGACAACCGAAACGATTCATCACCGCCAGATGCAACGAGCTGAGCGACTGCTCCCCTCGGAAACTCATACCACTCCTCCTTCGTCATACTCCGCGCAGCGAATGGTCGATTTGCTCCCCCTCTCAGGGCTTTCCTGGAATTGCCTGCGATCATAAAACGATCGACCTCGCGATCCGGAAACCTACGTCGTCGACTTGGAAGTTTGGGTGGCTGCGGCGTCGTGCGGATGCTCGGCAACTCCATTGTTCGTCGAACCAGCCGCCGCCGCGCAGCACCCGGTAGGTGTCGTAGACCTCTGCGTCGTAGATGTCCCAGCACCAGTCCCAGACGTTGCCGAGCATGTCGTGAAAGCCCCAGTCGTTCGGACGCTTGCCACCGACATCCTGAATCCGCTCGCCCGAGTTTTGGCGGTACCAGGCGATCTCGTCCAGCTGCCCGTAGCGCGGGCCATCCGTACCAGCACGGCAGGCGTATTCCCACTCGGCTTCGGCCGGCAGCCGGTACCCGTCAGCGGCGTGGTCCCACTCGATATCTACCCCGTCGGTAGGAAACTGGTAGACGGGGTTGTAGCCGTCACGCTCGGACAGGGCGTTGCAAAACCGGACCGCATCCCACCAGGAAACACCCTCTACGGGCAAACAATCCCCCACAACGGCACTCGGACGTAGGCTGGTGACCTCAGCGAACAGGCGTTGGGTAACTGGGACAGCAGCAAGCTCGTAGGGCGCAAGATCAACTGCCCAACTGTGCTGTGTTCGGCGATCCGACAAAACTATCTGTCCACGCGAGACCGAAATCATCTCGGCTTGCACCTTTGCTTGCATAGTTGGGCCACCATACGTGCGTTTCGATTCCAACGCTCCTGTGCAGAACTGGAAACATTTGAACGCGCCGCCCCGCCGAGAGTGGCGATTCGAAAATATTTGGTCAAGTTGATCTTGTTCCCCCTGGTCAAAAAACCGCACTCAACAGGGTGTTTTATTGCACAGCGCTAAAAGTCGTCTTCTCGATACGCAATTACTACAGTCTGTCGTATGCAATTGACGCGATTCACCGACCTGGGACTGCGAGCGATGATGCTGCTCGCAGCCGCGGAGCACGACGGTCGTCGCGTCACCACCGGATCCATCGCTGCCAACGTCAACGCGTCCGAGCATCACATCGCGAAAGCGGTGACTCAACTGGTCGCCCTCGGCCTCGTTCAGTCCCAGCGCGGGCGCACCGGTGGATTGTCGCTCACAGCCGAAGGACACACGGTCACCGTCGGTTATATCGTCCGCCGGCTCGAAGGCGACACCGACGTGATCGACTGCGTCGGCAATCGGCCTTGCCCGCTATTGCCTGCATGTAAACTCCGGCGCGCGCTGGCCGATGCCAGTGAAGCTTTTTACGTCGAACTCGATAAGCACACAGTCGACGATCTGACAGACGGCACCGTCTTTTCGTTGATTTCTTCACTACCGGTGCTGCCCAACTGACTTGTTCGACTCAATCCAATCCAATCCAACGAAAGGCCTACTGCATGTCCGTGACGAGCCATTCTCAGTCCACTGTAGATATCGCAACCGAAAGCACTTATGTAGCAGAGGAACTCGAGGAGCATCACGCCGATATCATCAGGGCTACGCTGCCCCTGGTCGGCGCGAATATCGGCGAAATCGCGACAAGCTTCTACAACCGCATGTTCAGCGAGCATCCGTCGTTGCTGCGCAACCTGTTCAACCGCGGAAACCAAGCGCAGGGCGCTCAGCAGCGTGCTCTCGCAGCGGCAGTCGCGACGTACGCAAGCCATCTCGTCAACCCCGACCTGCCTCACCCCGCGGAGCTGTTGTCGCGAATCGGCCACAAGCACGCATCCTTGGGGATCGTCCCGGAGCAGTACCCCATCGTGCACAAGCACCTGTTCGCAGCAATAGTGGAAGTCCTTGGCGCCGACGTGGTCAACGCTGAGATCGCGGCTGCATGGGACCGCGTCTACTGGATGATGGCCGATACTCTCATCGCCATGGAGCGTGACCTCTACGCGGCGTCAGGGGTCGCTGTCGGCGATGTGTACCGACGAGCGGTCATTATTGATCGCACCGACGATCCATCCGGCGCAGTTCAGTTGACGGTGGAAGATCCCCGTGGAGGATTCCCAGAATTCACACCGGGGCAGTACGTTTCAGTCGGCGTCACGTTGCCCGACGGTGCCCGCCAGCTCCGTCAGTACAGTCTTGTCAATGCGCCGGACACCGGTCGATCGACCATCGCCATCAAGCGCGACGGCGAGGTATCCAACTGGATAGCCGAGAATGTGCGCGCCGGCGACATCATCGACATCACCCTGCCGTTCGGTGATCTACCCGCCGACAAGTTGAAATCGCAGCCCGTCGTGCTGATCTCGGCTGGTATCGGTATTACCCCGATGATCGGCTTCCTAGAGTACATGACCGCCGGGAAGCACACGAACCGCGTTCAGGTGCTGCACGCAGATCGGTCGAAGACCACGCACCCACTGTGCGAGAAGCAGAGCGACCTTGTTTCTCGCCTGCACGACTGCTCGGCGCAGCTCTGGTACGCCGACGAGGGTCGCGGCCGAATGGATCTCACCGAGGTGGATCTTCCCGGCGACGCCGAGATTTTCGTCTGCGGCAACGGCGGCTTCATCCAGGACGTGCTGGGGCAGCTCGACGCGCAGTCGGTATCGCGCACTCGCATCCACTCGGAGCTTTTCGCCCCCGATGAGTGGTTACTTCCCTGAACCGGCCACCATTCCGCGATGCATGACTCTGTCGCCGACCACGCCATTGTGGTCGGCGCAGTGCATTACGCATCGGTTGTCCCACATCACCACATCGCCGGGCGACCACGAGTGGCGGTAGAGGTTGGCCTCCCTCGTCGAGTGATCGACGAGGGAGCGGATCATCTGCGCGGCGTGTTCGTCGGGCATCCCGCTCACCGAAACGATGCGCGCCGGCGTGGACAGGTACAAAGCTTTTCGCCCGGACATCGGATGCACACGCACGAGCGGATGATCGGCTGATGCGGCGTGGGTGCCGTCCAGCCCGGTCATTATATGTGTGGCCGTGCGACTTTCGATACTTGTCCGTGTCTCTTCTGACAACGAATCGTACGCAGCGTACTGATTGCTGAAGAGGGTCTGACCACCTTTTTCCGGTACTTCCACTGCTCGTAGCGCCGTGTACGCGGGCGGGCGGGGCACATACGTGGTGTCGACATGAAATGTGGACTTGGGCGGCGTCTCGCGTCCGACGTTGCTGATGACGTTCAGGTCTTGGAACCCGTCGACGGGCGTCTCGCCTTCTGTGAACACCAGCTCTCCGAAGGCGGCGAGAAATCCAAGGAAGTCGGTGTCGTCGATATTCTGATTCGGCAGGATGACGACGCCGTTCTCGGCCAACAATTGCGCGAGCCGGTCCACTTCACCGGCCTGAACGGTACCCAGGTTCAGCTCGGTGACGCGTGCGCCGACAGGTTCGAGTACCTGGTGCTTCATCGATGATCCACCTCTTTTTGTAGTTCGTGCACTCCCATCGCGAACAGGTCTCCGATATCGATTCCCGCTGCTGCCGCCATGACCGCGACGACACTGCTCGGCGAGTAAGAGCAATAAAGGCTCGCTTCGAGGAACCACACCGCACCCGAGGGGTCTATTCGGAAATCGAACAGACTGTAGTGACGGCACCCCAGCGCGACATGGCACAGCCGGGCCGACTCCCAGACCGCCGCAGTGATCGGGTCCTCGACGTCGACGATCCAGGAGCGCATTGAATCTTTTGCGACCAAATAGAGATCGCCGTCGTCGGTGTGATCGAGTTTGTCGGCGCGCCCACGTATCGACGAGACCGCGTACTCCTCCAGCGGAAGACATACCAGTTGCCCATCCCGGACGAGTATTCCGCAGCGCACCTCGCGGCCCAGCTCTATATACGATTCCACAAGGGCCGCTTCGGAATACGCGAGCGCTTCGTGCACAGCTGCTTCAAGTTGGTGGGCCTCCCGCACCAATGTCACGCCCATCGAGTTGTCCGCGTCGACGGGCTTGACCACCACCGGCACAGACATGCGCGAGCGCTCGCCGGCGCGTACCACTTCGCCTGCCGGAACCGCGACGCCTGCGGCACTCACGATGGCTCTCGCTAAACTCTTGTCTGCCGTCATGGCCATCACATCGGGCCGGTTGCCGAGATAGGGAACCTCGAGCAGGTCGAGCAGGGCTCGATACGTCGTCATCCCGGGTAGGCAGAACATCTCGGGCACAACCAGATCGACGGCTTCGATGCGTTCGATCGCCTCGCCCACCGTCAGAGTCGGTGCCTGCGCGACACTCGATGCGTCGATGCTGTCCGGAAAGCACCAGGAACCGCCTGGGCCGAGGAAGGCTATCTGGCATTCGTAGGCCGGGTTGTCGCCGCAGGCCTCGAGAAATCCTCGTGCATACACCCGGGACAACTCGGCATGGAAGTCGTCCACCGCGGAGCCCGCCAAAACGAGAACAGAAAACGCCATCAGTCACCGCCCGCCTCGACGAGTTTGCCGATGTTGAAATCGATACGCGTCCAGGTCTTTCCCGCGCGCATGTTCTTCACCAACAGAGACGGGATCTGCAGATGGTGAACGAACAAGTAGGGCAACGGATCCCAGCCGGTGAAGACTGCATCGGTGCCCGCCGCGATAGAGCGCATCCGCGCCGGCCGACCGGACTCGGTGAACAGACGCCACAGTTCGTGGTAGATCCAATATGTCGACTTGGCGGTGGAACGCGGTTCGATGAGTTCGTGGCCATCTTCGAGGTAGGCCGCCGCCAGGTTCGGGTGATCGTAGAACATGGTGATCGCAGAATGTGTCCGCGGATTGCACTCGATCGCGTAAACCTGCCCGTCGGACGCCTCGATGAAGTCGAACGACAACTGCCCGGAGACATTGAGCTCCTTGACGAATCGCTCCACCCACGTGCGAATGTCAGGCTTGTCGACCATTTCGTAGTTCACCTGGAAGGCGGACGACTCGCAGCATCCGTACACCTGGAGACTTCCGTTTCGCACTGTTCCGTGCGTGCAGTACTCCTGCCCGGAGATGAATTGCTGCAGTATCCACGGGTCGTTCTCGGTGATGTTCAGGCTGCGAGCAAATTCCGAATTACGTTGTGGTGTGGCAGAAGAGAGCCTTGTGAGATCCATACGGCCAACGGGGTTGTACGCGATTCGCTTAAGAATGTATTCGCGGCCCTCAGGGAAATCGAACTCTTCGATCTCTGCCGGATCGGTGATCCGTCGCCAGTGCGGCACCCGCAATCCGAAGGACTCCGCCTGAGCGGAGAAGCGTGATTTGTCGTCGAGCATGCGGACGGTATCGGAGTCGCCGTGCAATACCTCGCACTTGGCATCGAGAAGGGCCCGGGCATCTGCGTCGAAAATGCTTGATGCCGGGCTGGACACCGGCACGAACACATCGACACCTTCGCGATCGACGATCTCGCACAGCGCTTTCGCGTATCCAGAGTCCTGAGGATCCGGAATACAGTAGAACTTGGCCACTGCGCGCGAGAAGCGATATCCAGTGAACCTGTACTTGGAGGACTCGGCCAGAATTACCCGATGGCCGGCCGCGTGGAATGCCCGCGCGAGTTCCACTGACTTGGTCATCTTTCCGCCGGTCAGCAAAATAGTTCGTCCAGTAGACGCTGCGTGGGTCGGCCGCGTGCGTGCCAGTGCATAGGCAGTGACCGCGGCGTCGACTGGAAGCGTAGCGAGCAGACCAGCCAGGGCTGCTACCGTTTTCGCAGCCGACCTCACTGTCATGCCGAGTGTTCCCGAACCCGCCGAATAAGGGTCACGCCGTCACGCAACGGCAGCAGAACCTGCTCGACGCGCGCATCTTCGGCGACGAACCTGTTGAACTCGGCGATCGCATCGCCGTTGACGGTCCGGCCCTCGTCATCGGCATAGGGTTGGCCCTGAATGAGCGTGTTGTCCACGGCAACGATGCCGTTCACAGCGAGCAGTTCGCTATCCATCAACAGTTGGTAGTACTCGAGGTACCCAGTCTTGTCGGCATCGATGAATACGAGATCGAACGGTTCACCCCGTCCATTCAGACGGCGAAGCGTCTCGATCGCAGGCCCTTGCTCGACGGTAATGCTGTGGCCGACCGGCGACTCCGAGAAGCATCCACGCGCCAACTCGGCAACGAAGTCATCGACCTCGCATGCAACGATCTCCCCGCTCGGCGGCAACGCCTCGGCCATCGCCAATGCGGAGTATCCGGTGAACATCCCGATCTCCAGCACTCTCGTCGCCCTGGTCATGTGCACCAGGAACTTGAGCCATTGTCCTTCGACATGGCCGGACAGCATCTCCTGCTCGAGCGGCCCCGATCCGAATACCAATGCACGCGACGCCCAGTCCACCTGCTGGGTGCGTCGCGCGAGCGACGACAGCGCAGATGATTCCGGCGTCGTGCACTGGTCCAGGTACGGATCGAGCCCGCCGGCGAGGTCCCGCACGCGGCGAAGCCGGCGCATCACATCCGGCTCGAGATTGTCCGACGCGCCCAGAAGAGCCGTCAGTTCTCGTAGCTCATGAGCGATTATGGTCGACGGTGTCACCGGCCTCGACGCGATGACACCCTCTGTTTTCACGCGCCGCCGGTGAACATCTCGACACCCTCCCCGCCACGTTCGAAGTCGAGGCAGATCTTCTTGTGGAGGGTGAGGACGTCGGAGAGTTCCCCCACCGTGACGTCATTGAGAAACTCGCACGACCCGATCGGGTTCGGTACTGCTGCACGCAACAGGCCGTCTCGGGTCTTGAGGATGGACGCGGTCGCTTCGGCGAGGAGATCCGAAGTCAGATGATCGGAGTCCAATGCCAAGCCGAGACGACTCATCACCGCCAGAATGCGGTCACGATCAGCTGCGGAAATAAGTCCGCGCTGCTCGGCGAGCGTCGTCGACAGAGCCATGTCGATGTTGATGGCGTGTCCGTGGAAGAACGGTGCCGTAGGCGACAATTCCAACGTCGGACTCCATGTGTGACCGAACGCGATGACCCGATCCAGATCGATCTCGTGCAGATTCGGTGCTTCGAGATCGAGCATGGTCTCGATTGCCCGATAGGTGAGACGGTCAGCGACGGAACGTAATTCAGGTGTTCCATCCAGGTGGCCGAATCTGGTGCGCAACAGATCGGCACCATGCTCGTCGAGCATGTCGAAGATGTCGGAGTTTCCGACCACCGAGATCTTGATCAGCTCGGCCATGCCGTTGCGAACCTGATCCTCGGGAAGAGTCTTCAGAAAAGAGAAGTCCAACAACACTTTCTGCGACGCATGGTAGGCGCCGAGACGATTCTTGTGCTTGCCGTAGTTCACCGCGACCTTGATCGACACGCTGGCGTCGATGAGTCCGATCAACGTCGTCGGGATCCGTATATAAGGCGTGTTCCGCCGATAGCCCGCGCATGCATAACCGGCGACGTCCGTCGTCAGTCCGCCGCCGACGACGAGAACCGGCTCGGTACGTACCAGTCCAAAGCTGTCGAACTCGCCGACGATCATCTCGAACGTCTCGAGCGACTTGGCTGTCTCGGCAATCTTCACCGGGACCACCGTCAGCGATATTGCGTGATGGTCGAAGTACGAATGAATCTGTTCTCCATACAGCGAATAGACAGATTCATCGACGACCATCAAGCAGCGCCCGTAGGGCTCGTAACTGCTCGCGAGCTCGGTATTGTCCAGCCCAAAGACGCCGTCGACGTAGATGAGATCGTATTCGATCTTCTCGTATCCTTCGACGTGGAAAGCCTTTTCACTGGCTGTCACGCGGGCGTCCATAGTGCTCATCGTCAATTTCCTTCTGCTAAGTTGCGCAGCCGCTCCGGGTCGAGCCGGTCGACCGTCTCCACTGCCCCGTCGAAGTTGCCCCCGGCGGTGTTCTCATTGGGAAACGCAACACATGCGACCGAAGCAGCTTTCGCCGCGGCGAGCCCGCCGACATTGTCTTCGATGGCAACGCAGTCTTTCGCGGCCTCGCCGAGACGACCCAGTGCAAACATGTACGACGCACGATCCGGCTTGCCGTCGTCCACGTTGGTGCAGTCGACGACGACATCGAACAGGTCGACGCTGACCTCGGTGAGAGCGTTCAGCAGAGCCGCGACGTTTTCGGGGGACGTCGTCGTTACCAGCCCTACCTTGAGTCCATGCCTCTTCGCATCCGCCATCGTTTCGGTTACGCCTGGGCGTGGATCCAGTGTCGAATTAGCCATGAGCTTTTGAAAGATGTCGGACTTCGTTTTGTGGACAGCCCCCGCGTCGACATGCTGGTCGCGTGCTTTTGCGAATTCGGCAATGCGATTGGCTCCGCCACTGCTGTTCAGCATGGCGGTGTAGTCCTTCTGCGACCAGTTCCACCCCAAGTCGTGGACAACGAAAGCCTCGTTGAATGCCTTTCGTTGCATTTCGGAAGTGTCTGCGAGAGTCGAGATCGATCCGAACAAAATAGCGCCCATGAGATTTCCTCCGGAATTTGTTGTCCTTCAGGTTCTCGGAATGCAGTAGCCCAAATAAGCCCAGCAGATTGCTTCACCGCGCGAGTTGCAGAACCGAGAAATTGATCTGTACTCGAGTCTGCGCACCGCGAGTGTCATCGAACCTGGCCCATTCATAACAGATTGGTAACGAAATATAACGTTGAGGTAACGAGAAATTCTGAGTATCCCTGGTTCAGCAGAAGCGGATGCGGGGTGATGACAATGCACGAGGACTGAGTGCGTGAGGGTCGGAAGACTGTCGCTTCGCTCTGTTCAACAGCGCGACTGAGCGCACGATAACCGGACTCGATAGCAGTTTCCCGTCGACCGAGCGAAGTACATTACTTCGCTGATCCGCGCGGCGAATCGACGTGCAAGACAGCTACACGAGTGCTGGGATACGTTGCAGGAGCAGCGTCGCCGCGTCCAGAACTTGATCACGATCGAAACTGAGCCGGTAGTCGAAGCTACGTGAACCGTCGGCAGCGTAGCCACGATCCAAAGCGGTCAACGCGGCGTTGAACGAGGGGTCCACGATAATCACAGTGCGCTCCGAGGCCAGAGGCTCGTCGGGACCGACTTCGACAACACGGCAGCCGATTTCCACCTGTGCGAGAGGCCTCGGTCTGAATACCGCTGTCAACGCACTCACTGCGGTGAGCATTGCAAACATCTCACAGCGAGATCCGGCCACTGCGGTCGATGAAGGGACAGTCATCAGAATCAGGACTGTGGATCCGATCGATGCTGCCCGCTCGAGCAGGTCGTCTTCGAGAGTCTCCAGTTGCGCTTCGTCGATTCTCAACGCGGAGCTGTGGCCGTTGGTGAGCCCATAGGGTGTGACTGCGACCGGCGCTCGGACGGTCACTGCAGGCCATCGGAGCCCTCGGTTCGCTACCCGGGGCACAGTGTCGAGACTCGGCAACGACGCCGGCGCTCCGAACAGCCAACCCTGCCCCCACCTCGCGCCCACGTCCAGGGCCCAGCGCCGGTGCACGTCGTTTTCGATTCCTTCGGCAACAACTACAGCGCCGGTGCGTTCCGACTCGGCAGTAACTGCAGACAGAATTTCGGTCGACTCCGTGGTGCGGCGGTGGACCAGGTGCATGTCGAGCTTGATCACGTCGGGCCGCAAGAGAGAGAGCAGCGCGAGAGAGGATGAATCACCGCCGACATCGTCGATGGCAATTCGACAACCCATGTCGCGGGCATGTGAGACGGCACGTAGCAGACCCGCGGGGTCTTTCATCAGTCGTCGTTCGGTGATCTCGATGACGATCGTCAAGCTCTTTGCCGCAGCAAGAACGGGAACAGCGTAGGAAGGCGGCGGGGCATCGAGCGCAGCCGGTTCGGCATTGACGAACAAAGCCAGCTCGTGCGGAAAGCCAGCCACGAGCGCTCCCTGCAACGCTGACACTCGACATTGCCAATCGAAGTCGACCGTCGAGTTACGTCGCTCAGCCTCGATGAACATCTCTTCTGGCGACGTCCACGCGCTGCCTGGCGGTGGCCGGGTCAGTGCTTCAAAACCCGCGAGCACTCCCGTGCCCAGGTCCACAATCGGCTGGTAGACCGACTCTGTGACACCCGGCAAGTCCGGACGGCTCGCAGGTGTGCTCACGGTAGGCCTTCCCTACTGGATGTTGCGTGTGAACCCCATCCGGGGTCCATTCGGCCTCGCCGCTTCTCGAGCACATACAGTAGCTGAACAACGAGCGTATTTCGCCTGGCGATAGAGTCGGTTGCGCGAGAATCGGGCGTATTGGATGGAAGTGGTGGCGATGGCAGGTACGCAGGACCGCCTGCAGGCCGGCGCGGTTCCGCTCTTCGCCAACCGATACCGACTCGGAGCGATACTCGGCCGCGGCGGCGCAGCTGACGTCTTCCGCGCTACCGACCAGAACTTGGGCCGCGCGGTAGCGGTGAAGATCTTCCGCCACTCTGACCAGACGCCGTACGACTCCCGGCGCATCGACTCGGAGATGCGAACTCTGGCCTCGCTCTCGCATCCAGGCCTGGTCACGCTGTTCGACGCCGGGATCGCTCCGGACGAAACCGGGACGGGCGTGTCGTATTTGGTCATGGAGTTGGTCGAGGGCCCCACGCTTAATTCCTTCCGAGCAGGGCATGCACTCTCCCCCGGGGCGACCGCTCGGGTCGGGTACGAACTTGCCGACGCACTGGCCTACATTCATGCCGCGGGAGTGGTGCACCGAGACATCAAACCCGCCAACGTGCTGATCACTCACCTTCCAGGTCAGGGCGCAGGCAGCTCGACGAAACTTACCGATTTCGGTATCGCCCGCGTCATCGATTCCGACAGATTGACCGAACACGGGACTGCTGTGGGTACGGCTCACTACCTCAGCCCCGAGCAAGCTATCGGCGCAACCGCCGACCCTGCATCCGACATCTACTCGCTCGGGCTGGTCCTGATCGAATGCGTCAGCGGCCACATGGTTTTCGGGGGCAGCGCCATTGCCGCAGCAGTGGCACGACTGCACCGTGACCCGGCAATTCCGCTCGAGTTCGGTCCGGGTTGGGTATCGCTGTTCACCGACATGACAGCTCGTCAGACACAGGACCGCCCAACCGCTGACGAGGTTGCGAGGCGGCTACGCTCGCTCGCCAAAGCGGAGATGGCAGGCGGGAGCACAGCCATCCTGGCCACACCCTTACCATCCGTAGAACCGATCACCGAAGAGGAGCCGCGACGTCGCGTCGCACCATGGGCAAAGGCATCAGGCGCGATGGCTGCAATCGTCGTTGCGTCAGCGCTTGTCTGGAGCATCGCTCCCTCCGGGACTTCAGGCCCCGGCACGCAAAGCTCCCCCGTAGAGACAACGCCGCCCGCACCCGCGCCTCCCGCTGCCGCTGTAGAGCGACCGACCAGCGCAGGGATCGTGCCTCTGCCGCCCGTTACGCCACCCGAGCCCGTCGCCGAGGTTCCTGTCTACGAGCCCGCCCCGGCCGTCTCGGCGCCGGTTGCCGACCCAGTCCCGCCGATCGGTCCTGGCAACAACAACGGCAATAGCAACGGCAAGGACAAAGACAAGAGCAAAGACAAAAGCGGGGGCAAGGACAAGGGCAAATGACTCCCACGTGGCAGTCGGACCTCGATGGCCCTTCATACGAGCTGCACCTGCAAGCTTGTAGCAGATTGCTACACTGGACATGCAGTCGTTGATTCTTAGGAGCAGACATGACGAACGTCGCCGACAGAGTTACTCGTTTCTCATCCGAGCTGGTCGATGCCGCCGCAACCGTGGGTGAGCGAGAGAACCGCTCAGCCAGGCAGCAGCTAGAACACTGGGCTCGCATCGGCCGCGAAGTATCGAACCAACGTCAGGTAGCGCGCCGCCGCGTGGAGGCTGCACTTGCCGGACGAACTCCACTGAGCGCACTGTCGCCCGAAGAAGGCGTCGTGTTCAACGCAGAGATAGCCACGGCCCTCGAAGAGTCGCTCGCGACGGGCAATCATGTCGCAGACCGCGCCGCGCAAGGCCGAACAACCGTATCCCTCGACGAGCACGGTCGCGTGATCAAGCACCTGCCCGACGGCACCCAGATCGTTCTGTGAGCTCCTTTCTGTGAGACGACTCGATCTCGTCGTCGGCCCGAACGGCTCCGGAAAAACGACGTTCGTCGAACAACGCCTCGCCCCGCTTCTTCCGGGCAGCGCCTTCGTCAACGCCGACGTCATCGCCAAGGACCGTTGGCCGAATGCTGCCGAAGAACACTCGTACGAAGCCGCAAAGATGGCTGCGGCCATCCGCGATGCCCTCATCACGCAAGGTGAATCCTTCATCGCAGAGACAGTGTTCTCCCACCCATCCAAACTCGATCTCGTCCACAACGCACGCGAGGCCGGTTACGTGATCGTTGTGCACATCATCATGGTGCCGGTCGAACTCTCGGTCGCTCGCGTAGCCATCCGGGTGGCCGAAGGCGGCCACGGAGTTCCCGAGAACAAGATCCGTGAACGCTACGACAGGCTCTGGCCGCTGGTAGCGGAGGCCATCGACCGGGCAGACCATGCAAGCGTCTACGACAACTCGGCCCCGGATGTCACCCGAATCGTCGCCAAATACGTCGACGGGGATGTCGTGAGCGAAATCATTTGGCCCACTTGGGCTCCGGCAGACCTGACAGCTCGCAGCTAGCAGGTCCTCTGTTCGCATCCGCGAGCCGACTGACTATCCTCGACCATGTTCCACACTCACACACAAGGGGTTTTCATGAGTTTTGCAGACAAGGCCAAGAACGCTACCCAAAACGCAGTCGGCAAGGCCAAAGAGGCCGTTGGGGACGTGACCGACAATAAGGACCTCGAGGCCAAGGGTAAGAAGGATCAGGCATCTGCCCGCATGAAGAAGATCGGCGAGAACATCAAGGACACCTTCAAGTAGCCAGCACCGCCTTTCGCACCGGCGAGTCGGTGATCATACGATTGCCGACTCACCGGCCGTCAGACCCTCCGGCCCTCAGACCCACAGTTTTCTGTCACCATTGGGGGCATGACAGCAACCGCGCACAAGTTGCCGATCGGGATGCGCGATGAGTGACGACCACGAGTACACCGAGGACGGTCACTTCATCGTGATCAACGGCCGGCGTTGGAGAGCGACCGATCCTTCGATTCCCGAGGACCGCAATGCCGAGCTTCGGTCCATTCTTATGGCCTGGCGTCGGGATGTTCGCGCAACCGGGGGCTCCGACATCTCACGAGCAGGGGTGCAGGCCACCAAAGTTGCTCTCGGAGAACGTGGTACACCGTGGTGGGAACAGTCGGACTCCGAGCGACGGGCCAGGTGGGAACAGGACGTCCCGCTGCCGGGCGCATAATTTCAGCTCGTCGAGATGGCGCAGTGGCCCTACAGCTGGTCTTCTCGATCAGTTGTCACGTCACGCAGCCTCGCGCATCAATTGCCGATGATCGACGAATCTACGACGCCGGTGCGCATACGTTGCGGGTGATCTCCCACCATTGCCGTACCGACCTCGAGACCTGTGTCGAAACTTATCGCGGACACTTTGTCGCTGCCCGACCACGATACGAAGCAATAGCGGCCGTCGTTGCTGCGGGTAGACCAGTACGGCTTCACCCCCGACGTCACCAGCGGACCGGGGGCGAGAGTCTCGCGTGAAACGATAGTGGCGTAGTCCGACATCGTGCCGGCGACGCACATCTTCGTCCCGTCCGTATTCATCGCGATACCGTGGTGAGCTGAGTCGAGCAGATACGAATGGCGCGGAAGTGCCGCAGCTGCAGGGGAAATCGGGAGATCAGCGATCCTGGTGACGCGATCTTCCTGCAGGTCGTACTCGACGATGCCGTGAAAGAACGATACTTGCAGGTAGAGGAATCGCTCATCCGGTGAGAGTGTCATCGGACGGACGGACGCGCTCATGTTGGGATGACCGGCCTCGGCAAGCTTGGCCCCCATATTGACTTTCCGAGTAACCTCGCCAGTGGCGCGGTCGTAGAAGCTGATCCATCGCGGAAACTTCGTTATAGCCAATTGTGGTGCATCGAAGGGGGTTTCGACGCGGCCGATGCTGGCGTTGATGATGTATCGCCCGTCCTTGGTGTACACGTTCTCGTGCGGCGACGTGCCGGTCGGAAAACGCCCGATCTCACTGCCGTCCGCCGTGCTGAGAACGTGCACTGTATTGGCAGTGGAGGCAGACACCGCGACCTGGGTGCCATCCTGCGAGATCGCCATGTGATCAGCCCGCTGCCCGTCGACTGCAAAGCGCCACAAGATGTTTCCCGACGCGATATCGATGGAGACCACGTCGGCAAAACTCGGACGGGACACAATCAGCTTCGTACCGTCATTCGTCGTGTACAAATCGTCCGCGTACTGGTCATGACCCTCGCCGACAAGGTGGCGAATCCCGAAGTAGAAGACGGCACGGATTGGATTGCGGTAGATCTCTGCAAGACGTTCGCGCTTGTCGGGAATCGTGTTCACACTTCCGAACCGCGTCATATCGGCGTCCGGGGACATGAAGTCGGCGGTACCGTCCCAGTTGTTGGCGACGAACAGAACGTCGGTCACCCCTGAGGGGGCAGCGTGAGCCGGCACGGTCACCACTCCTGCGGATATCGCAGCCGTAGCAAACAAGACACTCAGAGAACGACCTAAAGACCTCATGACGAACGTCCCCGCTTCCACCGACCGACTTCTCCGACGCCAAGGATATCGGCGCACGGGCGAGAATGGCCTCGATCCGCGTTGTTACCAATCACAGTCCTGAAGTGCATATTCAAGGACACATCTGCCCCCACGGCCGGATCAGTCAGGACCGATCGATAGCGTTCAGTAGAAGATCCCCGATCCGCCCGTGAACAGCGTCCGTATCATCCTCTGTCGCAATGATACTCAGAAAAAGGGAGGCTCCCGCAGCCATTGCGATCACTGCGCGAGCGTCGAGCACCGCGTCCGCGGTATCCCTCTCCTCACCCGCTGAGAACAGTTCGGCGGGAGGTCCACTGAAGCTCTGCCAGAGCTGACGACGAAGATCCTCGTTCCGAGTGAATGTACTGAGCAGACCCGGCACTGCTGCTCGCACTTCCGGCTTGGCGAACAACTCGCGACTCCCGGTGGCCACCCATCGCACCCAGCCGCCGGTGTCCGTGCCGTCGAAAGGCTCGAGGTCGGGGGTCGCTCCGAGGATCGCATGGAGCACCAATTCCGCCTTGGATGTCCATCGCCGATCGATAGTGCCGCGCCCGACATTCGCCCTGGCCGCAACCCCGCGCACACTCAGTTCGTCCCAGCCGAGTTCCATGAGCAGCTCACGGGTAGCTGCCAAAACGCGGTCGTCTAGGTTGCCGTCCCGGGGACGACCGACCTTGCCCGTGCCACTTTTTTTACCCGGTTTCATCGAATCAGCCGCATTCGTCGCTCGATCGTTCTATTGTGGTGCCACTGGTATCGCAATGCTGCACACAGGGGCTATTGCATGAATGAACAAAACGTACACGCGCCGCTGTCACGGCGCCGCTTCTTCGGCGCGGCAGCGGTCACCGCAGTGGCGGCCGCAGTCGGAAGCTCTCAGTGGAGGCCGTCAGTTGCGACCCCGGTCGGCGAGGCCACTCTTGCCCTACCTCCCACATTCCCTGTTGGTATCGACCTCTATCAGCAGAGCTACGTGAACTGGTCCAAGGAGATCGCCTTCGACCATGTCTGGACCTGCGCGCCGCACAACGAACGCGAGGTGGTGACGCTGGCAAATTGGGCGGCCGAGCACGGCTATACGCTGCGAGCGAGGGGCTCGATGCACGGGTGGAGCCCCCTGACCGTCGTGCCGGGATATCCCGTCGACAAGGTAGTTCTCCTCGACACGACCGCCCACCTCATCGGGGTGAGCGTCGACCCGACAGGAACTCCGGCCACGGTGATCGCACAGGGCGGCGCGAGCCTGCTCTCCATACTGACCGCACTCGAAGGGTATGGGCTGGGCTGGGCGAGCATCCCAGCCATCGGCGACATCACCATCGGAGGCGCGCTCGCTATCGACGCCCACGGCGCCACCGCTCCTACCGATGGGCAGAGCGCGCCGCCCGGAATCAGCTTCGGATCCATCAGCAATCTCGTCACCGCACTCACCGCAGTGGTCTGGGACGATTCCTCGGGCGAGTACGTCGCGCGGGTATTCAACCGTTCCGACCCAGCTATCCGTCCGTTACTCACGCACCTGGGCCGCACCTTTATCACCTCGGTGACGCTCCAGGCGGGCGCCGACCAACGCCTCAGATGTCACAGCACCTTCGACATCGGTTGGCAAGAACTCTTCGCACCTGCGGGTTCGCCGGGCCGGACTTTCGAAAAATTCCTTGCCCAATCGGGAAGCGTCGAAGCTATCTGGTTTCCGTTCACCGAAGAGCCGTGGCTCAAAGTGTGGAGCGACGAACCGAATCGCCCGGCACAATCACGGGAGGTGACCGGACCGTACAACTACGCGTTCTCCGACACGCTCCCCGAGCCGCTCACCGACGGATTGGGTGTGGTGGCGGCACAGCTCGCGGCTGGGACGCCCGCATTCGGTGCATCGCAGCTCAACGCAGTCAAGGCCGGCATGGCTCTCACCGGCACAGCTGACATCTGGGGCACGTCGAAGAACGTCCGCTTGTACCTCCGCGCAACCACTCTGCGGGTGACTGCGGGCGGCGGCGTGGTGCTTGCACGCAGGTCCGATGTCGCCACGATCATCCACGACATGGCCAACTGGATCAACGAGCGGCTCACGCACTGCAGCTCGTTGGGCCAGTACCCGGTGAACGGTCCGTTCGAGGTACGCCTGTGCGGTCTGGACAACGACGTGGACGTAGAAAGCTCCGGTCCGCCATCCCTTTCAGCGTTGTCGCCAGTGCCCGGCCATCCGGAATGGGACACCGCGATCTGGCTGAACGTGGTCTCTTTCCCCGGCACGCCCGGCATGCATGCATTCTTCCGCGAGATGGAACTATGGATGCATGGACACTATTCAGGTTCACTCGGGATCATGCGTCCCGAGTACTCGAAGGGGTGGGCCTTCACCGAAGACCAATCACACGCCGACTCCGAGTTCCTGACCCGAACGCTCCCCTCTCGGTACCCCGAGTGGGAGTCCACATCCGCACAATTCGATGCGTACGATCCGCACCGAATCTTCCGGAACCCCTTCCTCGACAAGGTAATGCCGTGAAAATCTTCGAAACCGCCCAGCTCGGCCCCCTCACGCTACGCAACCGCGTGATCAAAGCCGCGACCTTTGAGGGCCGGACGCCCAAAGCCCTCGTCACCGATGAACTGATCGACTTTCACCGCGCGGTCGCTGCCGGTGGGGCTGCCATGACCACCGTCGCCTACTGCGCATCTTCGCCCGAAGGTAGAACCGACCGTCACCAGATTTACATGCGGCCAGAAGCTGTCGAGGGCCTGACACGCCTGACCGAAGCTGTGCACGAAGAGGGTGCCGCCATCTCCGCGCAGATCGGGCATGCGGGCCCCGTCGCAAACTCGAAATCCAACCGAGCCGACGCATTGGCATCCTCGTGGCAGATCAGTCCGCTGAGTTTGCGACTGACGAAGACCGCCACCAAGGCCGACCTCGACCGCATCGTTGCCGATCATGCCCGCGCTGCCCGAATCGCCGTGGAGTCCGGATTCGATGCCCTGGAACTGCACTTCGGCCACAATTATCTCGTCAGCTCATTTCTCAGTCCGAAGCTCAACCGCAGATCCGACCAATTCGGTGGGAGCCTCGAGAACCGGGCACGAGTAGCGCGGGCCGTGGCGTCGGCAGTGCGCACCGAAGTGGGCACCGAGGTCGCCATCACCGCCAAGCTGAACATGGACGACGGTGTACCAGGCGGTTTTTGGCTCGACGAAAGCCTGCAGGTGGCGCAGTGGCTGGAAAGCGACGGCTCGCTCGATGCGCTCGAGTTGACCGCCGGTAGCTCACTGAAGAACCCGATGTACCTCTTTCGCGGTGATGTACCTTTGCGCGAGTTCGCAGCGTCGTTTCCGCAACCGCAGCGAGTCGGCATCCAAATGATCGGCTCCAAATTCCTGCGCGCTTACCCGTACAAAGAGGCATACCTGCTCGAGCAGGCGCGACAGTTTCGCGATGCGGTGGACCTTCCGCTGATCTTGCTCGGCGGCATCTCCACGCGGGCGACGATGGACCTGGCCATGACAGAGGGATTCGAATTCGTGGCGATGGCGCGCGCGCTTCTGCGTGAGCCGGACCTGATCAACCGGATGCAGAAAGAGGAAGCCACCTCCTCGCTGTGTATTCATTGCAATCGCTGCATGCCCACCATCTACAGCGGCACACGCTGTGTACTCGTATCCGAAGGAACTCGATGATTCGCTTGGCCGGACGCGTCGCATTGGTCAGCGGCGCTGCACGCGGAATGGGCTTGGCCCACTGCACTGCGATGATCGCCGAGGGCGCGCGCGTCGTCCTGGGCGATATTCTCGACGAGGAAGGCGCCGGCGCCGCCGAGGAACTGGGCGACGCGGCCCACTACGTGCACCTCGATGTCACCTCGCCCGACAGTTGGGCTGCGGCCGTTTCTGCGACCGCCGAGAAGTTCGGGCCAGTCACCGTTCTGGTCAACAACGCCGGGATTGTGAACGGCAACCTGATCACAGCGTTCGAGCTCGCCGAATGGCAGCGGATTATCGACATCAATCTGACCGGCACATTTCTCGGAATGCAAGCGTGCGCTCAATCGATGATCGACGCCGGCGGCGGCTCGATCATCAACATCTCCTCGGTCGAGGGGTTCCGTGGCAGTCCAGGCTTACACGGCTACACCGCCACGAAGTTCGCGGTACGCGGCCTCACCAAATCGGTAGCACTCGAGCTAGCCCCGCAGAACGTACGCGTCAACTCCATCCACCCTGGGTTTGTGCGCAGTCCGATGACCGAGGGCATACCCGAGGACTTTCTGCAGATACCGCTCGGCCGCGGCGCCGACGCAGCCGAAGTAGCCGCAATGGTCGTCTTCCTCGCCAGCGAGGAATCCTCGTACTCGACCGGATCAGAGTTCATCGTCGACGGCGGCCTGATGGCAGGGGTGCCGCACCGCACCTTCGACTGAATCAGCGCTTGTTGCCGCTGCCGTCGCTCACGAACGGACGCTGCCGTTCCGGTGCATCCGGTTGACGCAACTCCTCAGCAGAGCCTCAATACGCCCTCGGCGTCAGGTGTCGCTTCAGGAAGTACACCGCGTGCTCAACGGCCGGTCGGTGGAACGGCTTGCCCGGGAACAGGTCGAAGTGGTCGCCCGGATAGTGGCGGACCTCGGCGCGGCCCGCGAACGCTGCCAGCGCCGCCGCACGCGGTGGCGCTGACCGGTCGAAGTCAGCGATCTGCACCAGCAGCGGGACCTTGATCTTCTCGGCAGCCTGGGCCGGTGCCCTTGTGCCTAGTTCCAGACCCACGTCTGCGCGTACCTCGTTGCGCCAGGACGGACCTGCGATCGAGTGGAAGTCCTCGTAGGCGCCGGACAGGGTGAGCGCACCGGGCTGCCCCGGCTTGCCGACGACCGGCATCATCGTAGGCTTACCCAAGCTGACCCTGACCCGTGCAGCGATCCCGGTCGCCGTCGCCTTGAGCAGGGCCAATGGGCCGTGAGCGGCCAGAGCGTGCCGCATGGCGGCCAGGCCGTCGACCATCGGCACCACGGCAATCACGGCTGCAATGTCGCCGCGCTCGGCGGCCACCTGGAGCACGTGGCCACCAGCCAGCGAGACGCCCCACAGGACAATCCGCTGTGGATCGACGCCGGGCAGCTGCGCGGCAGCGTTGATCGCTGCCATCCAGTCCTCGACCTGACCGGCCAACGACACGGTCTGGCGATCGTCGCCGCCGCTGGTGCCGAAACCGCGGTAGTCGAATGTGAAGGCGTCCGCCCCCGCTGCGGCGAACGCTTCGGCAAAGCCGCCCAGCCCTGAGTCCCGGGTGCCACCGAGTCCGTGGGCCAGAACGACGACTGGACGACCGGCACCGGAGGCCAACGCGTTGCTGCGGCCAGGAAAGTGGGTGGCCTCGCAGCGTATGCCTGCCACAGTGAAGCTGACAGTGCTCGATGCTGCAGCGGGCAGAGCCTCGAGAGAGGTGTCGATCATGGTGTTCTTGTGCTCATTCATACGTGGCTCCGAGGGTCAGCGGAAGTCGGACCGCCTGGGTTCGCGACTGGAGAAGGGGGATGGGTGCCGTAGATGGAGCGGACCCAGATGCTGGTGACCACCGCGACGTGCAGGTCCTGATCGGGGCACGAGCCCACAACTCGACGCTCCATGTTGCGGTCGTTGACGTCGAGCAAAACCGCGGCCAAAGTTCGTGCGTCGGCTCCGTCCGGAGCCCGGCCGGCAGCGCGTTCGGCTTCGATCATGCCGGCCACGGACTCCTCGAACGAGACCCGGTCGGCCTCCCACATCTTGCGGATGGACGGGTTGGTAGCACGGGCCTCCAACACGGCGCGGTAAAGATGGCCGTGCCGCTCGGTGACGGCGAACAGGTGGGAGATGCTCTCACTGATGCGCTCGGTCGGGCCGCGGGAGACGTCGGTCAACCACGAACTAGCCTCAGCCGCCTCGTCGTAGATCACTTCCATCAAGGCACCGACCGCAGCGGCCTTGTTCTCGAAGTAGAAGTAGAACGCAGAGCGTGTGACCCCCGCCCGGCGGGACAGGTCAGCCACGTTGATCGATTCGACACTGTCCACCTCCCGCAGCAGATTGTCGAGCGCCGCAAGCAGTGCAGTGCGTCGCGCGTCTCCCTTTGTCGGGCCCCTTGGCGCACGGATCTGGACGTTCATCGAGAAACCCGAGCCCGGCCGATCGGCAGTTCCTTGGTTCGCAACTGGTGCTCGTAGACGAAGTAGTCCAATTGCTGAGTGTGACGCGCGGTCGGAAGCATGTGCCCAAGGTACAGAGCCTCATCCTGAGCAATGACCCGTTTCATGTCTGCGACCGACGGCAGTGCGTACTGGCCGGCCAGGTAGGCGCCGAGGATCCGGGTCTGGGACTCCACGAACGGAAACAGGGTCGGGGTGGACTGGGCGAATCCGATGAAGGCCAGGTCACCGATACCTGGGGAGAACATCCGCTTGTACAGGCTGATGTGGTTGCCCGGGGCCGAGAGAAACTCCGGGTCGAAGAACGGGAACGTGATGTTGTAGCCGGTGGCGTAGATGATCACGTCGAAGTCCGCACTGGTGCCGTCCTCGAAGTGCACAGTCCTGCCATCCAGACGCGCGAGATTGCCCTTGGCGGTCAGATCGCCCGATCCCAGACGCAGCGGCAGTTCCACCGACTGGGTGGGGTGTGCCTCCATGAACTTATGGTTCGGCTCCGGCAACCCCATGTCGGAGGGATAGCCGTTCTGCATGGGCGCCAACTTGGAGATGACCTTGCGCTGCCATGCCAGCGGGATGTACGGCGAGGTCTTGAAACCCTTGTCCGCGGGCTTTCCCTTGATGTATTTGGGCACGATCCACGCACTCGACCGGGTCGAGATCACGACCTCGTTGTCGAGGGTTCGGCTGGAGAGTTCGACGGCGATGTCGGCCGCCGAATTGCCGATACCGACCACCAGGATCCGCTTGCCTCGCAGGTGCAGTGGCTGTTCGAAGTCGATGTAGTGGTGCGAGTGCATGGTTTCGCCGGTGAACTCACCGGGGAACTCCGGCAACCGGGCATCCCAGTGGTGGCCGTTGCCGACCACCAGAAAGTCGAACGATCGGGTCGAACCGTCCTGAAGGTCCAGTTCCCAACCGCCACCGGGCTTGCGACGTGCACTGAGGACGCCGTTGGAGAACTCGATGTTCTTCTTCAAGTCGAAGGCCTCGGCGTAGTCCTCCAGATACTCCTTGACCAGGGTGTGATGCGGAAAGTCCGGGTAGCTCTCAGGCATCGGAAAGTCCCGGAACGAAAGTTGGTATTTGGAGGTATCGATATGCAACGACTTGTAGGCGCTCGACATGCCGTTCGGGTTCCCGAAGGCCCAGTTACCGCCGATGCGGTCGGACATCTCGAAACAGGTGTGGGGAACGCCGTAGTCGGCGAGCATCTTGCTGGCGGTGAGTCCTGAGATTCCTGCGCCGATGATCGCCGTGGTGGGCTTGTCGAACGTTGTGGTCATGGGGACTCGCTTAAATTAGGTGACAGCGATCACTTTAAGCACTAATTTGACACACGTCAAGAATTCCGAGCCGCCCTTGGGCATCAATTGTCGACACTTTTCTCTGCTACCAACTTCAGAGTGTCGAGATCTCGGATTGCCTGGCAACCGCGCTCGATCATGGACACAAACATGTCGTCACCACGAGAGGAGTCGACTGCGAAGGCGCATCCGAGCGAGGGCATCAGCAATGCTTGAATCATTCCGAACCTGTAGTCATGCCAGCAACTTTCGAGGTCGAACCCTGGAATCTCGTAACCGCTCAGCGCGGCGTGATAAGTATCCACGACGTTGCGCTCGATGGACCTGCGCAGCTCGGTTCGAACGCTGGTGCCCATGAAATAGGCGAGATCCCGAGCGGGTAGCCCGACACTCAGGGTCTGCCAATCCACCACTGAAATCTCATCGTTGTCGGGGTGAAAAAGTATGTTGTCGAGACGGTAGTCGCCATGAAGCAAACTGAAGCGTCCGAAGTCTGCCAGCAGCCATGGGGTCACCAGGCTCATTGCCGCGGTGAGAGTTTCGACGTCCTCGTCGCTGAGCCGTGCAGCGAGCTTCTCGGCGGTGAGGCCCGCACTCATGACACAGACGTCGCCCAGTCCCTTCGCCCCGGCAGCGTCGAGCGATACCATGGCAAGGCCATCGAATGTAAGCCATTCCGGAGTATTCCACGTCGGGCCGTGCAGGCCGGCGATTGCAGCACCGGCAAGCTTCGCTTCCCGTTCGCTACAGCCCGCGATCTGATCCCCCTGCTCTTTGGGTGCTTGATCTGCCAGCAGGAGTGCATAGTTCAACGAATCGTCGGTAATTTCGCAGTGAAACGACCGAGGCACCGGAATCTGCACTTGTTCGGCTACCGACGCATAGAAGGCGCATTCGCTTCGGTAGCCGAGAGCTACCCGTGCGCGGCTTTCGTCGTCCACTACGGGCAACTTGATGACAAACGTGGTCGGCAATCCGGCGGGGTTGGCTGAATAGGTTGCCGAGATTCGATACGTAGCACCGGTCTGACCTGTGCCGATGGGATCGACGATGACCTCGCTCACCTGTACTTCCTCCCCCTTTGGGGCGAGCACGCCGGTGAGCCAGGTGCTGGTTACCTCGTCTGGAAAACGGGGGATCGGTACGGGTGCGCTCACTGTGGGTCCCTTCCACGGAACTGGCTCTTGGTGTCGACTGGGCGCACTGGCGGGAATCGCAACCAGCGCATGGGGTTTGGTGTGACATTTGACGCTCGTCAATTAAGTTAGATGAGCATCGACCAATAGGCAAGGGTGTCTTTGTTGCCTATTGGCGCACGTCCGGAAAATTTGGACAAGAAGTTCGGGGCCGGAAGGGTATTGCATACGACACCCAGGGCAACTAGCTTAATTGACGACCGTCAAATCCGTTGGTCGAGCGGCAAGAATCCGGTGGATGGTCCGCGTCGCCTGATGCAAGAATCGGAGAATCGCATATGGCGTCGAACGCACGAGTCCTGGACGAACTGGGCTACTACCTACTGGCAGGTGCCGGGAGCGACGGGCCCGCAACCCTGATGGACGAGGCCCGACTCGGCGAGGACATGGGCTTCGGGACCGCCTGGATCTCCGAACGTTGGAATGTGAAGGAAGCGTCGTCACTGTCCGGCGCTGCGTGCGCGGTCACCAACAGAATGCACATCGGTACCGCAGCAACCAATCACAACACACGGCACCCGCTCATTACCGCGTCGTGGGCCACAACTCTGCACCGACTATCAGGTGGGAGGTTCACGCTCGGGATCGGACGTGGCATAGCAGCAATGGGCAGCGCATTCGGGGTACCGGCAGTGACCACGGCAATGATGGAGGATTGGGCTCAAATCACCCGGAGATTGTGGCACGGTGAAGTCATTCTCAATCACGATGGGCCACTGGGTAAGTGGCCGGTGTTATTCCTGGATTCCGATTTCGACGAGGACATTCGCTTGGCGATAGTCGCTTTTGGCCCCAACACACTGAAGTTGGCAGGCCGAGAATTCGATGACGTCATTCTGCACACATATTTCACGCCCGAGACACTCCAACGTGCGGTGAAGACCGTGAAGACAGCCGCCGAACAGGCCGGCAGGGATCCGGACAGCGTCAAGGTGTGGTCGTGCTTCGCGACGGTCGGTGATCACCTTCCCGAGGAGCTGCGTTTGAAGAAGACCGTTGCTCGGCTGGCGACGTATCTGCAGGGTTACGGCGATCTCCTGGTGAAGACCAATGACTGGGATCCTGCCGTGCTGAAGCGTTTTCGGGCCGACCCGGTGGTGCTCTCGATCGCAGGGGGCATCGACAGCAAAGCCACGACGGATCAGCTGGAACACATCGCGACGTTGTTGCCCGACGAGTGGTTGGAACCATCGGCGACGGGGTCGGCAGGAGACTGCGTCAACCGCATTCGGAAAGAATTCGACTACGGTGCAGATGCTGTAATCCTGCATGGCGCAACGCCGGAGGAATTAGCGCCCATCGTCACGGTCTATCGCGAAACCTGCTGACGGATGAGTTTTGCGAGCGGCGGGTAGAACCGGCGTGCCCACATCGGCACGCTCGACTGAAGCAACCGGGAAGTGGACCACGATCTCGTCTTCGTCTCGTCGTGGTAAAAGTGTCTGTCTTCGAGGCATACCCATTATTAACGCAGGTACGACGCACCGTTGACGTCGAGGATCGTGCCCGAGGACCACATGGCCTCGGGAGAAGCGAGGTGGACGACACCGGCTGCAACATCCTCGGGCGTGCCGACTCTGCCGAACGGGCTCTGATCGCGGATCGCTCCTCCCCCCGCGCCGGCCAGCTTGGCCTGCTGTCGCTCGGTGGCGATAAATCCCGGCGCGATCGAAGTGACGCTGATGTGATGCGGAGCCAGGGCCAATGCCATCGACTGCCCAAACGCCTGCAGTGCAGCCTTGCTCGCGCCATATGCCGGATGGTCGGGCTCACCCCGGAACGCGCCCCGCGAGCCAACATTCACGATCGCGCCCGGTGCTTGTCGCTGGATGAGGTGGTCGGCCACCGCCCAGGTCACGTTGGCCGCGCCTAGCAGGTTGACGTCGACCATGGTCCGCCAAATCGATACCCACTCCCCATAGGAAACCTTCGTGACAAGGTGCTGGTTGTGCTCCGACGGTGCCACGGCCGCGTTGCACACGAGTACGTCCACCGCACCTCCCAGCCCTTCGATGGCCTCCGACACGAGCGCGAGCGCAGCCTTCGGGTCGGCTAGATCGCCGCTCACGAGCACGTGCCCCTCCCCGGGGAGTTGCCGCAGAGTCTCCTCTGCTTTCTCGCGATTACTCTCGTAGTGCACCGCGACCCGATCTCCACGTTCGGCAAACGCACACGCAATGGCGCGTCCGATACCCCGCGAGGCTCCCGTCACCAACACCCCCCTCATCGAGCGAACACCTGAGACTGGGTGGCGAGATGAAAGGTAGGGCGTGAAGTCGTCACGACTCACTAGGTTGCCCCGGAGAGAGCCCGAGATCAACAACGGCCATCGGGAAATGCGTCGATTAGCGTACTGATTCGGATCGTTCTCGAATCATCGTTCAGCCACCCTGGACGATCGAAACGATGTCACCGTGGCCCGATAGTCCGGCCACGGTGACATCGTTTTCGGTTACTGTCTGGAATCAGCTACCGGTTCCGTTTTCCAGGATCCGGCTGATGACGTCGCCGATGAAGTTGCTCGGGTTCTCGAGGATATCCAAGCCGGAAGATCCACTGCCGCCCTCACCGTCGGAGGAACCGAACCCGAGATCAGCCGAACCGGAGGTAATAACTTCCCCGGGGTTCTGGCCGCGGATCTCGACGAATACGCCGGTCAGCTTCTGCGTGGATGCGAACGTCGACACGTCGACATCGACCGTAGTCTCGAGGAAGGCCCCCTTCAGGGCATCGTTCGGCGCCAGGTAGGTGGCTTCGAACGTCACCGTTTTACTACCGGTCGGTGAGATGAGCCAACCCGCGTCTGGAACGCTGACGGTGTTGGCATTCACATCGACCGAGGGGCTGACCCGATCCCACTTCTGACCGCCGATGAGATGCCAGGCGTTCACTCGCGCACTGTCCTGCACGTACTTGAAGCCTGCCGGAGCGCGATCGGTGATTCTGTTGATATACCGCTCGGGGTGTCCGGCGGTGGAGATCGTGGTGCGGAGCGTGACCTTACCTCCGGGCGCAACAGTGCCGTCGCCCACGACCTCCTTACTGATCTTCACATTGCCGCCTTGCACGGAATTGGACGAAGGATGCGCCGCATCTGCTGCGGCGGCACCAGCGCCGAAGAGCACACCGGTGAACGCGAGGGCACCGACTGCAACGCCCGCGACCGAGCTCTTCCAAGCCTTACGTGACATGAGTACTCCATTTGATCTCGACTCGACCGGAAGACTCCGGAAGAAACAGCCACAATGTGTGACCTACCCCATACTTATACGGTTACTTGTTAAAGATCACAAGCCGAAGCGGGTACCGAGGGGGCAATAACACTAGGGAACAGGAGTTATTGGCGGTTACCGGCCGGTGAAGATCTCGATCACGATCGACCGAAGCGCCCAGTAGTGGCGCCCAAACGGCGCGAACCTGATGGCGCACGACTTCGTAAGCTCGGCAGAATCCCGCCGATCGGGCCGATCGGGCCGATTAGCTTGCCATCAGGCGCAGCAATATTGCCATCAATCCCGCAGTTATTGCGTATCCGCACTTAATGCGGTAATTTGGGTGATGCCCAACCGATACTCGCGAATCCGGACTGCACTCGCTTACGCCGAAACCGCCGATTCCCCCACAGCGTTGGAGCATCTTCGAGTCGTGCTCGAAGAGGTGAGCGAACTGCTCGATGAGCAGCTCGCCGTAGCGGTCGTCGACGACGAGCTGTCGCTGCGCTCCGCCGGCATGAAGGCAGGGCTCACCGAGAATGCCGTCGGTCCGCGGCTTGCCCACACACCGATGCTCGCTCCCTATGCCCGTCCCGACGGGCGGGTGACCGCCAAGGAGATCCAGCGGGCGCGCTACGACAAGCAGTTCGGCAGGCCTGCACCTCCATCTACCCCCGCACAACCGAAGCGGTTCAAACCGCGCCGCAATACCTGACCCAACGCGTGGAAACCACCCCATCCGACTGACACCACCGAGAAACCGAGGCGACGCCACTTTGAAGATCTATTACAGTCCCGACTATGTCGGCTCCGCCCACAGCTTCGACACCACTCGCAAGGCCGGCTGGATTGCTGATTCGCTGACCACCCGCCCGCTCGACGGTGTCGAACTCCTCGCGCCGGTGCCGCTGAGCATCGACGACCTCGTGCGCGTCCACGACATCGACTACATCCAGGCGGTGCAAACCGGCGAGGCGCAGGAACTCGCCACCTCTCAAGGATTCGACTGGGACCCCGCGCTGTGGCCGATGGTCCTCGCATCCAACGGCGGCGTCCTCGCCGCCGCACGCAGCGCTCTGACCGACAGCGTCTCCGCGACGCTTTCCTCCGGGTTGCACCATGCCAAATACGGGCACGGGAGTGGCTACTGCACGTTCAACGGCCTGGTGATCGCTGCGAAAGCTCTTCTCCACGAAGGATCCGTGAACTCCGTCCTGATCCTCGATCTGGACGCCCACTGCGGCGGCGGAACCTCGCAGCTGATCGACGACGACCCCCGAATCTGGCATGAGGACGTATCCGTCAGCATGTTCGACCAATACTCCGGCCACACGAACTCGACGTTGTGGAAGGTCGACCGGGCCGGTAAATATCTGCACACCGTCGCACAGTCCCTGATCCAGGCCGACAGGGTCGGAGGTTTCGATCTGTGCCTGTACAACGCCGGGATGGACCCTTACGAGGGATGCGACGTGGGCGGTCTGGACGGAATCGACACGACGATGCTCACGCAGCGCGAGCAGACCGTCTTCGACTGGTGCCGCCAGCGCAACCTGCCGGTCGCGTTCACCATGGCAGGCGGCTATATCGGGTCCCGCCTGGACCAGGACGCGCTCGTCGACCTGCACCGACTCACGATTCAAGCAGCGAATGCGGTGGAGGGTCGAGGTCTCTGAGGCGGCCGGTGCGGGTGCTGTTGCCTAACCACCCGTGTAGGCCTCCCGCGATGATCGGGCACCTCCTCACCGCAGCAGCGGCCAACCAGAACGTTATAGGCGCCTTCGCAATGCTGCCCTGTCTTGAGGAAAGTGCGACCCAGGACGTTAGTTGCGCCTGCCCGGGTTCGGCAGCACGGGCAGTTCCATCGCTCTCCGCCTGGAAGCTGAACGAGCCTGACTGAGTATCGAGTGAAATGCGTTGTGGCGATTGCCCATCAAGTTCAGCGGCAAATCGTACATCTTGATCAGGGCGTCTTCGAGCACCCAGGGTTGAGGATGCGCGACCCAAGAGACCAGCGCGTGCTTCGCCATCCAGTCGTCCAACGCCCGTTCGCCGTCGTGGAAGTGAAATCTATTGCCTGACCCGATCCGACGTAACTGGATGCCAATATCGTCGGAGAGTAACGATCCCAGCGTCAGGCGCAGCGTGGATCCGGCAGCGTTGCCTCGGTAGTGGTAGGTAATGCGTTTGCGGATGTTCTCGCGACTTGCGGCCTTGCCATTGGTTGGCGGTTTACTCGGACTGATCCCCGCGTACAACAGAGTCAGACCATCACGTTTGTAGCAACCGGCCATATCGATGTCGCGTGCGGGCGGTGTCTCGAACCACCATCCGTACACACCTGGGTTCGTCGGCACTGGACATGGCGTGGTCAGCACTTCTGCTCTTGTGTGGATCGGTGCGCCTAGGTAGCCAGCGTGGAGGTCGATCATTGAATGCATTCTAGTGACTCATTCGGCTGAAATAATGGATCCAAGGCCTGGCGATCAGCACCCGTTCTGTCAGATTCGATCTCGGGGTGTGTAGGGCACCGAAACCCCAGTTCTGGGAGTGGATTTTAAAAGTCCTAGACGTCTAGATCACGATTCGCGCTCGGTCAGCATAATTGGACATCTCGTGTGTTCAGCCGGACTGAGCGGAGCGGCATTTGTTCTGCCGACTACCGAATAGTGTTTCGAAGTCTCCGGTCCCTGCGTGTCAGGGTGACACGGGTTCTCCAGCCCGACCGACTGACCGGCCCGGCCGGCTCAACCGCGGCGGCCGACCACCGGGTTGAGCTCGGAGGCCGCCAGGCCGCCGGGCTCGACACCTGGGAGGAACTCGCGCCAGGTACCGCTGATAAGCGTCGGCGAGGACGTCACCCGCGCCCCATCGGCGAAGTAGGTGGTGGCCAGCGCCCGGCGCGGCTGCGTGGTCAGGTTGGGGCCCGCAGTGTGGAAGCACAGCGCCGAGTGGAACGACACGTCGCCCACCGCGAACGGCCCGGACTCCACCGCGACGTCGCGCTCGACGAAGCGCTGGGTGACGGCCTCGTCGTACGACGTGCCGACCTTGTCGAACTCCAAGCCGGCCACCTCGCCCAGCACCTCGCGGCCTCGGGCGAACGACAGCGGACCCATCCGGCCGGGAATCGCCGACATCGGCATCCAGGCGGTGACCGCCTGGGTGGTCTGCAGCGGGAAGTGCTCGGCGTCGTGGTGCCAGGGAGTGCGGCCGCAGCCGGGCTCCTTGGACAACGCGTTGTCGTGGTAGAGCCGAACGCCGGGTTCGTCGAGCAGGGTCGCGGCCAGGCCGCCGATCCGGGGCGACAGCGCCACGGCGCGCATCAGGTCGTCATACAGCCACATCTGCTCCAGCGCGGTGAACCTGCCGGCGACGTCGTCGCCGTGCTCGGCGCGCAGCAGCTCCTCGAGGCGCTCGGCGAGGCGGCGTACGACGGCCGGCGACAGCACGCCGGGCAGCCGTACGAAAGCCTCCCGCGCGAAGGCCTCGGCCGCGGCCGGGTCGAGGTCGTAGGGCTCGGCCAGCTCACGCTCGACCTGCTCGTCGGTGGCCGCTTCGACGCCTGGCAGGCCAGGGCCGTCGACCAGGTCGGTGGGCACCTGGTCGTTGACGGCCAGTGTGACGTACCAGTCCCACCAGTCCTGGTCGTCGCCCGCCCAGTCCTGCTCGATGCCGCCGTCCCGGTTCTGCTCGGGGAGCCGGCCGTTGGTCGTCGGGTTGTTCAGAGCCACAGCAGGGCCGCCTCGTGGGAGAAGGTGTAGGAGCCGGACTTCTCGCGGCAGGAGGCTAGGTAGTCACCCAGCACGGGTGCCGCCTCCATCTCCTCCAGCGACACTGAGTCGTCGAAGGCGCAGCGCTGTAGGAAGCCCTCGGCGACTCCGCGATCGGACGTGCCGGTGGTGTAAGTGATGCGCTGTTCACGCACGTCGGCGCCGGCTCGCACCATCGCGTCGCGCACCTGCTCGGCGCTCGTGTACGGCGTCGCCTCGCGCACGCCAGCGCGGAAGGCGTCGTAAAAGGAGAGGTAGTGGGAGCCCGCCGTGGCCTGCGCAACCAGGCCCAGACCACCGGGGGCCAGGGCGGCCACGAACCGCTCGGCCGCGGCATCCAGCTCGACCGGCGGCAGGGCGTAGAGCGCATGGGTGGCCCACACGACGTCATAGCCGGTGTGTTCGGCGGGGAGGTCCTGCAATGTCGTCACCAAGTCGTGTCTGGCCAAGAACGGCGGGCCCAGCGCGCCGCGCGCCTCGGCCACCGAGAACGCCGACGGATCGAGCAGGTCGTAGGCCAACTCGGGCAGCGCCGAGAGGTCAGTGTGGCGCCGCAGCGCGGTGGGAAACTTGCCGCTGCCGCAGGCTACGTCGAGCAGCGACCAGCCGTCGTGCGCGCGGTCGGCGAGCAGGCCGGGCCAGTCGGCGGCCAGCGCCAGCTGGCGGTAGTCCTCGGTGGCAAGGGCGTAAAACGCCTCCATGCCAGTGCGACCGGCCTCGCTCCAGTGTTCGAGACTCCGATCGGCTGTGTCTTTGCTGCTCACACCAGTCCTCGTCTCTCCTAGGGAGCTGACCGCAACACACCGGGTGGGGCGTCGTGGTTGACTTGATCTGATGTCCAACCTAGCTCCCGCCGCCGTGCTCCTCGACGACTTGCGCGCCGTACGGCGTGGTGCTGCGGCCCTGGCCGGCCTCGAGCCCGACTCCTACGCCCGCGACCACGCCGCGTTCGAGCGGCTCTCCGACCAGCGCGGCCTGATCGCTGAGCACCTCGCCGGTCGGCTGGCGAGGATGGAGGACGGACCGGTCTCGGTGCTCTCGGTGGGTTGCGGTGACGGCTCGCTGGACGTCCGGCTCGCCGAGGGCCTGGTGCTGGCGGTGCCCGGCCGACCGGTGCGCTACGTCGGCATCGAACCCTGGTCCGCGAGCGCGGGGCTCTTCACCACCGAGATGGCCGCACTGGGGGCCGACGAGCTCAGCGTCGACGTGCACGTCGCGTCGTTCAGCGACGCCCCGGTGGACGAGACCTTCGACGTCGTGGTGTTCGTGCACTCGATCTACTACGTCGCCGACGTGAGAGAGACCCTGCGTGGCGCCCTCGACCTGCTGCGGCCCGGTGGCGAGCTGTGGGTGCTCAACGCACCGCGGGCCGCGCTCAACGCACTGGTCGACGTGCTCGCCCCGCCGCGCGACGGCCACCGGCAGTGGTTCAGCACCGACGTCGAGAAGGCCTTCGTCGACGCCGGCATCGCCCTCGACGAGGTGGTCACCCTGGACGCGCTGGTCGACCTCGCCTCCGCGAGCGACGAGGTGCTCGACTTCGCGGTGCAGGCCCGGCTGACCCCCGAGTTGCGCGGGCCCGTGCGGGGCTATCTGGACGCCGTCTCGGTGCCCGGGGCCGACGGCGGGCCTCGTGTGCCGCACCCGGTCGACGTGTTCAGAACGACCCGTCGCTAACCCAGAACGGGCGGAGGCGCCAAAATTTCTTGGCGGTAAACGTCTCAACTGGGCGCGTTGTTATATATCGCCTAGTGGGTCGTTCAGCGCTGCGGGTCTTACTCTTTTGGGGGGTGTGGCACGTTCTCTTCGTCCACGTTCGCACCCTTTACCGCGTCGGTCTCTTCCGCGTGTTCCCGCGGTCCGTCATTACTGCCGTGGTTTGGGACTACAGCATCGGCGTCGCTCGGCATCGTCATGAGATCTGAATCACCCCGGCGTGTCCGGAGACTTCGTTCTTTGGGAAGGATGGAGTCATGTCGTCAGGATCGCAGAAGAGGTACCCGCCGGAGTTGCGTGAGCGGGCGGTGCGGATGGTCGCCGAAGTCCAGCATGAGCATCTCTCCGAGTGGGCAGCGATCGAATCGGTCGCGCACAAGCTCGGTATCAGAACCGCACAGACGTTGCACAACTGGATCCGACGGTCCCAGACCGATGCCGGTCAGCGCCCCGGAGTGACCAGTGAGATGGCAGCGGAGATGAAAAAGCTCCGTGCGGAGAACCGAGAACTCAAGCGCGCCAACGAGATACTGAAATCAGCGTCGGTTTTCTTCGCGGCGGAGCTCGACCGCAACAACAAGTGATCATCGACTACATCGAGAACAACAAACAGGAATACGGCGTCGAGCCGATCTGCAGGGTGCTCACCGAGCACGGCTGCCCGATCGCGCCGTCCACCTACTACGAGGCCCGCAGTCGCGCAGCATCGAAACGAGCGGTACGCGATGAAAAGCTGAAGGCCGAGATCAGTCGGGTTCACGACCAGAACTACTCGGTCTACGGCGCACGCAAAGTCTGGCTGCAATTACGACGAGAGGACATCGACGTGGCCCGCTGCACCGTCGAACGACTGATGAGCACCCTCGGCCTCGAAGGAGCCCGACGAGGCAAGAAGAAGCGCACCACCATCGCAGATCCACAGGCGCAGCGGGCGGACGATCTGGTGCAACGAAAGTTCAACCCCATCGGCCCAAATGTGTTGTGGGTAGCAGACTTTACATATGTATCGACATGGTCCGGGTGGGTATACGTGGCATTCGTGATCGACGCCTACTCGCGGCGAATACTCGGATGGAGGACTTCGACGAGAATGACCACCCCGTTGGTTCTCGATGCGATCGAGCACGCGATCTGGGCGAGACGACGTGAAGGCATCACGGACCTGTCGGGACTGATTCACCACCACGACCGCGGCTCTCAATACTCCCCCGCAAGCGGGAGGGGCCCCCACTCGATTGCCTTCACCGAGCGGCTGACCGAGGCCGGCATCGATGCCTCGATCGGAACAACCGGGGACAGCTACGACAACGCCCTCGCGGAGACAATAAACGGCCTGTACAAGACCGAGCTGATCAAGCCGCAGGGACCGTGGCGAACAGTCGAACACGTAGAAATCGCCACGTTGGAATGGGTGGACTGGTTCAACCACCGCAGACTATACGAGCACTGCGGGGACATCCCACCAGCCGAACTCGAAGCGCTCTACTACGGTGAACACAGAACTCAGCGCCTCGCGGAGTTTTCAAACTAGAAAGTCTCCGGACTTGCCGGGGTGATTCAATCACGACCAGCCACCCGAGCACATCTCCCCCGTCTCATCGACGCCTTCGCTTGCAGTAATAGCTCTTCTACGGCGCGAGTGGGAATTCCTCTTCGACCAGCTGAGGTCGATCACCGCAGTCGGCGCATACATTCACCGAATAAAAGACGACGAAGTCGCACCGGGTGAACACGTGCCACACTATTTCGAGCTCGCGAATGCCGACCTCGAAGCAACCCGGAACGCAGATACCAACCACAATTATCCAGCACAAGCCCAACACCTTTCGTATCCCCTCTTGCCGAGGGAGCCAGCATCGAGCATCGACACCGCGGGGGCAGCGCTATATCGCCAGATGCTCGAGGATCTCGCTACGTCGTCCTGGGATCGTCCCGAACTCGACCGCTTGAACGTACTGCACATGCTCGATCAGCATCCCGTACTCGAGCGGGCCGCGATCGGCCGACGACTGCTCGACCAGCTCCAAATCGCTCAAGACGCCCTCAATGGTGAGACGCGGTTTGAGCCTCGCCGTTACTGGCTGGGAGACAACCACTTACAATTGGCTTTCAGCGTGCTGAACCATCTCGGCGGACACCACCAAGCCGTCTTCCGTGGGTGGACGATGCTCCGCCACCACGAATGGATCTCCGGTCTTCCCGCCGACACAGTTGATTCTTGCCGGACGGTGTCGATCCTCCTCACTCCCCGGCACGATGGCCTTCGCCCATGGGACACGACAATGCATGTCTTGTTCGGAGACATACATGTCGACGATGGAGAACTAGACTTGTACCGTAAAATATTCGGCAGCACAACGTAATCCGTTCGCTACCTATCCCTACACTCGCAATGGCCACTAACACTGTTCGGTTTGACCCTGATGTACTAACATGACCCCAGCGACCGCCATACTCGGGCAACAACTATAGCTGCTTCGCGTGCGGTCACGGTCAACCGCGTCTGTCCCGATAGTTGACTTTCCCAATCGGATTCGGTCGGAGCATCCGAGAATTGCCATTCACCTGGCAGCTTGTTCGTGGGCCCGAACCTCCGATACAAATCGGCCACTTCCGGCTCGAATGCGCCAATCCGATTGAGTGCCCACAAGTCCCACAGATCACGCGATGCCCGCCGATCACACCAGGTCGCCGTCTTACCTGCAACGAACGCGGGCAACACCGGGATCGTCAACTCAGCATGCGGCGCATCTTCATACCGCTGTTCGAGCTGCCGGCTCTCCAGCGGCCATGCCGGGCGACCTCCCGCCGACAGCAACTGCACTTTGACAGCCAGACCGGACTGCGACCTCAACACTGCACCGAGATGCTCGGGCACCTCGCTGATCGCCGGATCCCACACCAGTCGCCCGTGGCTGCGCATCACCGCACGCGGCAAAGCTCGGTCGAGATCACGAGCGACCTCAGACCTCGAGCCGACAGCAATCAGGTCGATGTCCTCACTGAGACGACCGTCGACCAGATGGGTTCGAGCCAATGCTGTCCCGCCGATGAACACAATCCGATCCACGAAGTGCGCACTCAGATAGCCGAGCAGGTGCGAGATCACGTGATCCCGCTCGACTTGAGCACGCGCGACGCCGAATTGCGTTGCCACCGAGTCCAGCTCATCAGGGTTCATCGCTGCTCCCCCAACCGATCCTGCAACCGCACCAACGTCGTTCGCATCTTCTGAGTGGCAGCGATCTCGGCCACCACATCCGGGTCACAACGTCGATACAACTGCTCCACTGCCGGCCACACCTCCGGCCCGGCGTCACCGAGACCCGGACGCTTCACCAGATCCAACACCGTCTGCTCCGCAGTAGTCACTAGCACCGCACCCAACTCGGTATCGATGCGCTCCGCATCCAGACGTGCCGTGTCGCGAACGACGAACCGAACGACCGCCTGACGATCCGCCAACCGAATCGGATCGTGCCGCGTCGGCACAGCCACCACAGCCGTCGCTAACGCCCGCGGAATCACACCGTGCAACCGGGCCGCGCTGACACCCATCACGACGGCAAGGTCGGCGCTGTAGGCCGCAACCGCGACACCGGCCGCCGCTGCCTCCAAACCCGGCATCCACTCGGCTCCGACCTGATCGTCGGGCACCGCCAAGTAGAAGCCTGTCGCCACCCGATGCAGAAGACCCAAGTCCATCAGGCGCGTGAGCTCGGCCCTCGGGTGCGCGTAGATCTCGGCCGCCGTCGCGGCACGCACCATTCGCATCGGAAGCCGCGCAAACTTGGGAGGTAACCCGGTCTGACGGCGTCGCACATCGCTTGTTGTCACAGTCACCTCCATCAAGTGTCGGATACGTAGGCTCCAAGCCTACAGAACCGACACTGATTCCAACACGCAATTCGGTCCGCCAACCTCCCGTCCAGTCCGTCCGCATCCACCTGCATCCACGGGAACGCTCACCGATGAGTTAGCGACGAGTTGTGACACCTTATGACATCGAGCGCCCGATACCGCGGATCGGCTGGTAAAACCCCAGGTCACAATCGACACATAGACCCACGTGGACGAACCGGGCTCGCACAAAAAACGAGCGGCCACAACACGCCAAAAAGAGACGGCCCAACCATTTTCGCTGGTCAGAGCCGTCTCGTGGAGCCTCCTAACGGGATTGAACCGTTGACCGCTCGCTTACAAGGCGAGTGCTCTACCGCTGAGCTAAGGAGGCATTGTGCTCGGCCATCATATCCGTTAACGAGTCGCACAGTTACAGCAGGTACCTTGACGGTAGATACCCCGGCTACAGAAAAAGACAATGACTTTCCTGCAAGATTTGACGGCTTCCCTCGGCCGTCTCACTGGCGAGCACCGCGCCACCATGGATACGCCCACTGCGGCACCGTCACCGCTGCGGCCGATCGACCTCACCGACGATGCTGTCGTGGCTGAGGTTCTCGATCTCGCAGTTCGTGTCGGTGAGGTTCTGCTTGCCTCGGGTACGTCGGCGATGGACACGTCGGCGCAGGTGCAATTCATTGCAGCTACTTATGGTCTGGCTCGCTGCGATGTCGACGTCACGTTCAACTCGATCACCATCAGCGCTCACCGTGGTCCGACGCGTCCACCGTCGACGACGATGCGCATCGTCCATTACCGCTCGATGGACTTCACTCGCTTGGCTGCGGTTGACCGTTTGATCCGCGGCGTGCGAGTGCAGATGCTGCCGCCGGCAGTCGCGCGTGAGACGTTGAATCAAATCACCACTGCCCCGCACCCGTACAACCGCTGGGTTGCGACGTTGGCTTGGGGAGGCATGGCTGCGGCGATCAGCGTGCTCATCGGCGGCGGCGTTCTGGTAGCTGTAATGAGTTTCTTGACGACCGTGATCATCGACCGCATCTGCCGCGTGCTGAACCGTGCGGGGCTACCGTTCTTCTTTCAGCAGGTCGTCGGTGGGTTCGTCGCCGCAACCCCGGCGATCACGCTCTACAACTTTCAGGACGAACTCGGCGTCGCCATTTCACCGTCGCTGGTCATCGCCGCCGGTGTGACGGTGTTGCTGTCGGGACTCTCGCTCGTCGGCTCGGTGCAGGACGCGATCACCGGGGCTCCGATCACGGCGTCGGCGAGATTTTTCGAGGTGATGATGATGACGGGCGGCATCATCGCCGGCGTCGCGACGTCGTTGAAGATCGCAGCGATCGTCGGTAGCGATCTTCCCCTGATCACCACCTCGCCGCCGCCCGGCATCACCGAGGTACCGACCAAAGTTCTGGCAGGAGCGGCTGCCTCGCTGTTTTATGCGCTCGCCTGCTACGCCGAACGACGTGCATTGACGGCCGCGTTTCTCGGCGGCTTCGCCGGGGCCCTCGTCTACCTCGTATTCCAGACGATCTCGACCGGTCCGATCATTGCGTCGGCGTTCGCAGCCACGGTCGTCGGATTCGCCGGCGGTCTGATGGCACGTCGAGCGTTGATTCCGCCGCTGATCGTCGCCGTCGCCGGCATCACGCCCCTACTGCCCGGTCTGTCGCTGTATCGCGGCCTCTACGCGCTGATCAACGACCAGGTACTGATCGGCTTCAGCGCGCTCCTCGCTGCGTTCGGCATCGGCTGCGGACTTGCCGCCGGCGTGACACTGGGCGAGTGGGGCGCACGCACCTTGCGCAGGCCCCGCATCCTGGCACGCACCGAAGAACTCCTCCGCCCGACGCTCCGACGCAAAGAAGAACCGCGCCGACCGAGTGTTCTTCGGCGACGCGGTCCTGTGGAACTCAAGAAGAAGCGGGCTTAAGCCTCGGGGCTTCCCTCAGCTGACTGACGTGCAGCGGCGTCCGCCTCCATGGCCTCACGGAGGCTGCGCGGGCGCATGTCGGTCCAGTTCTTCTCGACGTACTCCAAGCATGCTGGGCGGCTGTCTTCACCGAAGACAACTCGCCAGCCCTGCGGGACATCGGAGAAGGTCGGCCACAGCGAATGCTGATCTTCGTCGTTGACCAGCACGAAGAAGCGTCCGTCTTCGTCATCGAATGGATTGGTACTCATCTCGCCTCACTCGTCGCATATGTGTGTACATCAGTGGTCTTATCAGGTGGAGTGACTCCGACCCTAGCAACGCTCAGTATGTCACTGGTGCGTTACGTCGGGTCACGCCGCAGGATCCACCACTGTCATCAGCTACGAAGAAATACGAGGATGGCACTGTTGACCGCTTCCGGGCGCTCCAAATAGCCGTAATGACCGACGTCGGGAATCTCCACGTATTGGGCGTCGGGAATGCTTTTAGCGAGCTCCGCACTGAGGTGAGCCGGAATCATCCGGTCGTGTTCGAACCCGATCGACAGGCACGGCACGCCGATTTTGCCGTACGCGGCACCACGGTCGAAAGTCTCGTCGAGGCCTAACTGAGCTCGCACTCCCGGCGTTATCGGTGAGGTGGAGAACTCGAACAGGTCGAGCCAGTCACGAGCGGCCCGTGGGTCGGCAAGCGTTGCCGGCGACAAATTCATCGCCGCGGTGATCGCTGCGGCATATTTGGGCGGAAGTTCGGTCTTGGCATCCGCCATTGCCCGCTCCCCCTCGCCGAGCGTCTTCTGAAACTCGTCGAGGCGTGCGTGACCAGCTAGAAATACGGCCTTGCGGACCAGCTCGGGACGCGACAGCGCGAGTTCCTGGGCGACCCGCGACCCCATCGAGGTGCCCACGACGAAGGCCTTCTCATCGCCGTCACGGATCTGCTCGATCAGAGCGGCGGTATCGGCGACAAGATCGTCGATAGTCATCCCCTGTGCACTTTCGGACGACGGGGCGATACCGCGATTGTCGAAGTAACACACTCGGTACCCTGCCGCGACCAGCGCCGGAACCTGATGCAATTCCCATACTCTGCCGGGGCTGCCGGTGCCCATGATGAGAACGACCAAATCCCCAGCCCCTTTGACCTGGTAATTCAGGGATATACCGTTCACCGTCGCGATGGGCATGTAACTCCTTCTCTTTCGCTGTTGCTCGCAGCGAGTTTACGACTGCCTACCGCGCTCGGTCGAACGGCGGGTTTCCGACGTTCCAGTTGGGGTAATCGCTGACGGGCACATCGCCGTCCGGCGGACAAGCACAAAAGGAGTACCGAACATGAGCGATGACAGTTCATCCCAGCAGGCCAGAAAGGGCCTCTTCGACGCGGCGAAGGGCAAGGCCAAAGAGGTAGTCGGAGCTCTGACGAGCAACGACTCGCTCACCACCGAGGGCCAGCTGCAGACCGCTCAGGCTCACGAGCACAGGGAAGCGAAAGCCACTGAATTGGCCGCCGAAGCTCAGGCTGAAGAAGCCGGCGAGAACTTGGCAGAAGTCAAGAACACCGCGGACGCACAGCGCGCGGCTGCGCAACAGAGCGCTCGCGATTCCGAGGATGCGATCCGACAAGATCAGCAAGCCCAGCGCGTCGCCGCTGAGCAAAAGAAGGACCGCACGGTCGCAGCTGAGGTAGCCGGTGCAGAGGTCGAGGCCCGTGCCGGGCAGATCGAAGCGATGGCAGATGGGCAGTCGGACGCAGCCGACGCTACTGCGGACGAGCTCAACGCGATGTCCGAACACCGCCGAGAGGTTTCCGACGCAGAAGCTGCCCGCAGCCAAGCCGATCAGATTCGCCAAGAACACAACTGACCGAACGCTAGCCCTGAACAGGAGTCACTTTTCAATGAACGTGATCGAAATCCCCTTGTCCATTCTCAGATTCCAATACAAAGTTGTGCGATTTCCTTTGGAACTGTTCGAAACCAACGTGGTGCAGACCTGGGGCACCGAGTCCCCCGGCCGACTCGCTTTCGAGCGCGCACTCGGATCGATCGACCGAGTCGTGGGCAATGTCCTGGGAGCTTCCGACTTACAGCAACGCGGCGAGGCTAAAGTGCAGGCCAGCGACGATCTCGCTCACGCCAGCCGCCTCGACGCAGAAGCTGAAGCCGCCGAGACGCGAGCGGATGACAAGCTGAAGACTGCACGTGAGGTAGCCGCACGGGAACGCCAGGCCGCCGCCGAGACTGCAGACAAGGCCGCTCGCGAAGCACGCGAGAAGGCCGAACAGCAGAAGCAACAGGCAGAGGCTGAGGCAAAGCAAAAGGCCGCCGCCGAAAAGAAGAAGTCCGACTCTGTCGCCGCATCAAGGACAACCAAGGCCCGAAGCGCCGAGAAGAAGCAGCGCGACAACATCACCAAAGCCGAGAAAGTCTCAGCAGCACCCGCTGAAGCCGCACTCGCCGACGCCGCAGACCATCAAGAGCAAGCCGAGGACAAAAAAGCCGAAGCTGAGCGGATCGAGCGTTTGTTCAAATCTGAAAAGGAAACGAACTGACCAACCCCGTGTGTGCGTAGTGGGTGTGGACCCCTACCGCGCACACACGGGTGTCGGGGCAGCGGCTCGAATTCGAGTTGGTGGACTTTTCAAGCACCGGAATAGATCTGGCGGAACGCTCCTGTAATCACGGAAAGTAGCGGGAGTGAGCCGGACTCTCATAGAGTCGTAGTGCAACGAGTGGATAATCACTCGCTGCTGCAGACGACGAAGACGGAGAAATCATGCCAGCCAAGACGACCACTGAGAACGAAACCGCCGACGCGGAGCTTGTGTCTTTCGCTGACGAGACCGCAGGCCAGGCGCAACGCGTCGTTGCCACTTATTCAGTCGATGCTGAAGAATGCCGCATGCTTTTCTCGATGCTGGGTATCGAGACACCTGCGAAGGTCGACTGATTCTCACCGACGAGATCGCTTCGCAACTCTATGAACCGATTGGAAAATAGTGGCTGACGCCTCGCTGGGTTCGGACTTTGTTGTTGTAGCAAACCGGTTGCCGGTCGACTTGGAGAAGCTTCCCGACGGAACCACACGATGGAAGCGCAGCCCTGGCGGTCTCGTCACCGCGCTCGAGCCGATCCTGCGCGCCAACAAGGGCGCATGGGTCGGCTGGCCAGGTATCTCCGACGTCGAGGTCGAGCCGTTCATCGAGGACGAGCTCGAGCTATGTCCAGTGCGACTGACCGAAAAAGAGGTCGCAGACTATTACGAGGGCTTTTCCAACGCAGCGTTATGGCCGCTTTACCACGACGTCATCGTCAAGCCGGTCTACGACCGGTCCTGGTGGAACGCTTATGTCGAGGTCAACCGCCGGTTCGCGGAGACGACATCGGAGGCGGCAGCGGAAGGCGCAACGGTCTGGATTCAGGACTATCAACTGCAGTTGGTACCCAAGATGCTTCGGATGCTGCGCCCCGACCTGACCATTGGATTTTTTCTACACATTCCATTCCCCCCGGTCGAGTTGTTCATGCAAATGCCGTGGCGCACCGAGATCGTGGAGGGCTTGCTCGGCGCCGATCTCATCGGATTTCACCTCGCGGGCGGAGCACAGAACTTTCTGTACCTGGCTCGGCGTCTCGCAGGCCAGGTCACTTCACGCGGCACAGTTGGAGCGCGATCCAAGCTCGGTTCGGTGCACGTCGGGTTTCGCACTGTTTGGGTCGGGGCGTTTCCGATCTCCATCGACTCCGGTGATCTCGACGTCAAGTCCCGCAGCAAGGTTGTCCGCGACCGAGCCAAGCAAATTCGCAAAGAGCTGGGCAATCCCAAACGCATCATGCTCGGCGTCGATCGCCTCGACTACACCAAGGGCATCGATGTCCGGCTCAACGCGTTTCGCGAGCTTCTCGAAGAGGACCGGGTAGACCCGGTCGAGAACGTCATCATTCAGATCGCAACGCCGAGCCGCGAACGCGTCGAGAGCTACAAAGAAATGCGCGGGGAGATCGAACAGCAGGTCGGACGCATCAATGGCGAGTACGGGCAGGTCGGCCATCCGGTTGTGCATTACCTGCACCGGCCGCTTCCGCGTGACGAGCTGATCGCGTTCTACGTAGCCGCGGACGTCATGCTCGTGACCCCGTTGCGTGACGGCATGAACCTCGTCGCGAAGGAATATGTGGCGTGCCGCAGCGATCTCGGTGGAGCACTTGTGCTGAGCGAATTCACCGGCGCCGCAGCGGAATTGCGTCAGTCCTACCTGTGCAATCCGCACGACCTGGACAACGTCAAGGATGCGATCGTTGCTGCACTCGAGCAGGATCCCGAGCAGGGGCGACGGCGCATGAGGGGGATGCGCAGGCAGGTCCTGACGCACGACGTCGACCGGTGGGCTCGTTCGTTCCTCGACGCGTTGGCCAATCCGCCGCAGTCCGGGCAACCGCCAGTCGCCCAGTAGCCGTATAGACCTAATAACCCCGAGTGGCACGGTCGAGCGTTGTGAAACGCGCGCAGCCGTGCCACTGGGTGCTTAGGTGCTAGATCGGCTCGAGGTTGCTCGCCAACCACCGTCCGTCGACCTTCTCCATGTTCATTCGCACCCGGCTACCACTGCTGGCCGCGTCAGGAGCATCGGAGCTCGTGGTGATCTGGTTGAGGAACAGCAATACCGTCGCAGCGTCGGGATCTGCTGACACGATGGCCGTACCCTGGACCGTCACCTGCACGGTCAACGACTTCTCTTTCGCCGCGGGTGCGATGACGTCGTTGACGAGCTTGGCGTACTCGTCCTTGAAATCTCCGGTCAAACCATCTGCTGCAGTGGCCAATTGCTGATCGACATTATTGAAGTCGTACGCCAGCATCGCCATCGCCTGCTCAGTTGCGGCTGAAGTAGCGTCGGTGCGAGCCTGCTCGGTCTGCCCGATCTGCTGGTACTGGTAATACAGCACGCCGACACCCGCCGCGAGCGCCAGCACAACAACAACTGCTAAGGCCTGCAAAATCTTTCGAGATTTCGTCACGGTACGAACTCCACCCTGGACGCCGTCATGACGTCACCATCGTCAACGATTCGAATCCTCAGTCGGAAATCTCGCGGTTGCGCCTCCTGAGCTTCAGAGTTTTGCACCATGGCTCGCGCCGCTACGAGAACTTCTGCGGAATCGTCACTCTCGCTTTCGATTCCGGCCTCGATGATCTCGCCGTTCGAATCGACTTGCGCTTGCTTCACGACCTCGACGAAAGGTGCTTCGCGCCCCTCGAACTCGGCCTTGAAATCTCCGCTCGCACCGGCGAGCAGACGATCGACATCTTCCTGAGCCGAATCGGGATGAATGGTCGTCAAGTTCAGCACTGTCTGACGCGCGGTCTGAACGAACTCCTCGGATCGAGCGTCGTCGGCATTCGCCGACCGGAGTCCGATAAACAGGTACACCCCGGCAGCAAGGAGCGCGAGCACAACGACAACGAACAACGCCGTCAACACGACACTGCCACGTCGACGCCCCCGGCTGGGCGCCTCGTCGACGGCCGCATCAGGTGTAGAAGCGTCGGGCGTCGAAGTGTCGGGCGTTGCGACATCAGACTTCGAAAGGTCGGATGTCGAGACAGCAGGCTTCGTAGCGTCGAGCGTCGAAGCATCAGGCTTCGAGAGGTCGGGTGTCGAAGCGTCCGGAGTCGAGGCATCAGGCTTCGAGACATCCGATGCTGGGGTCTTGGCACCTACGGGCTCGTCGGACTGAGCCTTCTTTTCCTCCGGAGCGTTCTTGCCCTGTTTGTCCTGCCCAGCCTGCTTGTCCAGCCCGGGAACCGTCGCACCCGCACCGGGCCCTGCCGGTCGAACTGCTCGACGGCGTGGACGCCTCGGCGTCGTGCCCTCGTCGTCTTCCATAACACCCTTTCTAGCGGACCAACCTGACAGCAACGTTAATTAGAACCCGTTCTCCGGGCACCGCCGTCAAGGATTGCATGCCTGCGGAGACTCCGATACATGATGACTGGAACTTGTTTCACTGCTGATAGCCTCGATCGGTCGGTTGAACTGCGAGAGGACTTCAAAGGATGACTCACACGCTCACATGGCATGACGACGTCAGTCGGCAGGCGAGGGTTCTTTCTCATGCTGTCAGGTTCACCCTCAAACCGGCGTTCAGCATGTGGCCGCTCACCGACAGCGGCATCAACGCCATAGGTCACCTGGACCGCGCGGTGGACCGTCTGCCGAAGCCGAAGCGAGTGACAATCGAGCAGGTCGAGCTCGGGGGCGTCCCGTGCGAAAAGACCACTCACCCTCGACCCACCACTGGTTCCCTTGTCGGCGCGACGATGCTGTACTTCCACGGCGGCGGCTTTGTGTTTTGCGGCTTGGCCACTCACCGCAGCGCGTGTGCCACGATGGCCGCGCGTTCTGGTGTGCCGGTCTACTCCGTGGAATATCGTCAGATCCCTCATGGCGGTGTCGGAACCTCCATCTTCGACGCGATGGCTTCTTACCGGGCTGTTCTCGAGACTGCTGATGATCCGTCGAAGATCATCGTCGCTGGTGATTCGGCGGGCGGATACCTCGCGATGAAGGTCGCCGAGCTCGCAGTCTTGGAAGGGCTCACCCCGCCGGCCGCGGTCCTGGGCTTCTCCCCACTGCTCAATCTCAATCTCAAGCAGCACCCTCGCAAGTTCATGAAGAAGGATGCTTACCTGCCGATGAAGCAGGTTCTCGCGTTGGAGGATCGCTGGATCAACGGTCCTGACGCGATCCCCGGCACGGCCTCGCCCATCGATGTGGACCCGTCGATCTTTCCGCCCATCTTTTTCTCGACGGCAGAGAACGAGATCATGCGGCCCGACGTCGAGGCCATGGCACGCAAGCTCGCTCTCGCCGACCGTACTGTCGAAACCCATATTTGGAGAGGCCAAGTGCATGCGTTTCCGGTGATGGTCGGGGTGCTGCCGGAGAGCAAAGCAGTACTGGATCTGGCCGTGGCGTTCGCACGGCGAAATCTTTGACCCCAGTAGCCCAACCCGATTAGGCTGCCCAGTCATCCGGCCGAAGGTAGCGCCGGAATATCCTGCTGCGCCGTCATCAAACCCTGGAGGCCGTTGACGCCTCCGAGTCCCGGTTGGTTGTAGGCGGTGCCGTCTGGTGCGACGTACATACCGGTCTGGGGATTGTAGGGCCGAGCTGCCGAGGCGGGCGTGACACTGCTCTCGCCGTTGGGAATCTCGGTGTACGACGGCTCGCCCTGTTCGATCGGTCCCCACGGCGGGTTGTTGCCCAGCGGTACATATCCCTCTGCGCTGCGGCATACCTCAGGAGTTGGACCGCGTCTACCGGGAAACTCCATGCACGGGAGGTTTCGTGCCCCTCGGACAGCGGTGCTGTCGTTCTGGTCGACCTTGCAGAACAGATCGGCCGGGGTGTCCGGTATCGACATTTCGTTGGGGTCGCGTCGCTGCTCGGGTAGCAGAAATCCCGTTGTGCACGCAGGCGGATCGTTGACCTCGAGCTGGAAGTCGACCAAGGCTCCTTCGTCGGCTGGCCCGCCGCCCGCAGCGGTCATCAACGCCGTGGTCATGGGCGGATACAGTACGAGGATCTGCTCGATCCCGGCGTGATAGATCACGCCCACCTCACCGATACTGACCATGTTGGCCAACAGGATCGGCAAAGTCGGCCGAAGCTCTTGAAACAGTGTGTTCGCCTCTGCCGCGGCAGAGGGCGTCTTCTCGATCACCGCACGCAGATCCGGATCGCTGGCGCGAAGCTGGTCAGTGAATGTCGCGAGATTGCTTGTCCACGAACGAATTGCGTCACTGCTGACAACTTGACCGTCGAGCAGCGGACCGAGTTGGTCGAGCAAAACCTTGGTCGGCTCACTGTTGGCTTGCGCCTCCTGAACAAACAACCGTGTCGAGTCGATGAGTCTTTGCAAATCCGGTCCGGATCCGTTGAACGCTTTGAACGACTCGTCGACGACAGTCTCCAGTCGAGTGTCCGAGATGCTTTTCACCAGCACGTCCGCCTGATCCAGCATCGGTCCCACATCCTGCGGCACCGAAGTACGGTCGACGGCCACTACGTCGCCGTCGGCGAGGTTGGGTCCGTCTGATGACCGCGGAATCAGATCCACGTATTGCTCACCGACCGCGGATACACTCTTGACTTGTGCGTCGACGTCCGACGGGATCTTGAACGAACTATCGATCGACATCTTTGCGTTGACACCCTCTGACGACAACGCCACCGAGGTCACCTCACCTACCGTGGTTCCGCGGTAGGTGACGTTCGAGTGCGGATACAACCCACCTGTGGTTGGCAATTGCACTGTGACGTTGTAGCGCCCGATCCCGACGAGGGCAGGTGCCCCTACGTACTGAGTGGCCATTACGACGAGTCCGACGACCGTGAGGATCGAGAAGATGATGAGCTGAATACGCACGAACCTGGTGAGCGTCATGGCGCTGGTACCCCTAGTCCTGGCAACGTCGGAAGGGGAATCGTGGGGAGGGCCGGGATCGCCGGAAGCGGTACCGGGGGGAGGCCCGGGATCTGCAGGCTCGGCGGCTCGAGCGGTCCACGCAGCGGGTCACCTGCTTGGGCAGCGGTCGGTGCAGCCTGCGTGCCGAGCGCGCCTTCGAGCCCGCCGAGCCTGCCTGCCAACGGAGTTCCGTTGAGGAAGTTGGCATCGAGTCGCGGAAGGGAGACATCGATCGTCATCCCCAGGTTCGCGTAGTCCCCGCGCATCACGTTGTTTATACCTTCCTGAGGGAAGGGATAGGTCAGCAACACCGACAGGACGTCGGTGAGTGCATTCCCGGAGTTGGCCAGCGCGTTCAACACCGGGGTAAGGCTCGAAATGTTCGTCTGCAGATCCGCTCCCGAAGTCTCGATGAGCCTGGACACGACATCGCTGAGCTGACCGAGCGAGGTGAACGCATTAGTGATGTTCGGACGCTGCGCGATCAATACATCGAGAGCGGGCGGGATTTCGTTCAACGCTCGGGTCAAGGTTGCGTTCTGGTTCTGAACGTTCACGGCGAGCCGATCGATACCGCTCATGGCGTCGATGATGTCGCCGCGTTGACCGTCGAGACTGCTCACCAATTCGTCGAGGCGCGGCAGTAGATCTCGGATCGAGTCCTCACGGCCACCGACAGCATTGTTGAGTTCCGTCGTGATGTCCTGAATCTGAGCCAGTCCACCGCCGTTGAGCACAACCGACAATGAGGACAAGGTCTGTTCCGTGGTGGGATACGCTCCGGCGCGCCGTAGGGGGATGACATCGCCGTCCGTGAGCCTGCCCGTGGGATCTGTCGGTGGGACGAGCGCAAGGTGCTGCGATCCGAGCAACGAGGTCTGCCCGATCTTCGCGTCGACGTTCTCGGGCAGTTCGACGCCCTCGCTCAGAGTTACCGTGACCAGCGCGTGCCAGTTCTGCACCTCGATGCCCGCGACGCTCCCGACCGTCACGTCGTCCACCATCACCGGTGAATTCTGGGACAGTGTCGTAACATTCGGCATCTCGATCTGAACTTGATACGCGCCATCGCCGCGGCCTTCGGTTCCGGGCAACGGTAGTGAGTTGAGGCCGTCCCATTGGCAGCCTGTCAGCGTCAGAACCAACAGTGCTCCGATTACAGCTACGCGTTTCACTGTCCACCTCCCAAAAGATCGCCCAAGCTCGGGATCCCGACGGTGGGCATAGCGGCTACTGGCGACACCGGCGCCGGGGCGGGCTCAGGAGCCCGTTCCAGCCCCGGCTCGCTGTAGACGATCTGGTCGGGGTGTGCCGTCACACCGCTGATCGGATTCGTCAAGAAAGCCGGGTAGCTGAACACCAGTGAGCTCAGCACTGGGCCCAGATACTGCTTACACAGGTCTGCGCTGCGCTCCGAGGTCGCATTCTCGACGCCCGCAACGGCGCCACAAATGAAGTTGATGGGGTTGCCGAAGTTGTTGAGCGCGATCGCGCCGGTCAGCGAGCCCTGCGCTGGTTGGTAGATGTTGTTGAAGTTGGCGAGCGCATTCGGACCCGCGTGCAGAGCACGTTCTATTTCAGGTCGTTTGGTGCTGAGTACCTGCGTGGCGTCGGCAAGACGTGCTACGCCTTCGACCAGACCGTCCCGATTGTCGGCAACGAAACGTTGTACCTCACCAACGGCAATGTTGAGGTCGGTCATGGCGGTGCCCAATTCGTCCGAACTCTCCGCGAGCATCGACGACACCGACGCCAGCCTGCCCCCGAACTGAACTATTTGCTCGTTGCTGTTGGACAACGCGCCCACGAATGCTTGCAGATTTCGGATCGTCGAGAACAGATCTGTGCGACCGTCCGAGAGCACTCGCATGGTGTCCGACAGTTCGGTCAGCGTGGTGCGGAGCGACTCGCCGTTGCCGTCGAGATTGTCGGCCAGCGTATCGATGAATCGACCGGCCGGGCCCTGGTCATCGACGTTCTCCGGGCCGAGGGCCGTCGACAGCTTCGTCAACTCGGCCTTGATCTCGTCCCATTCGACGGGTACCGCCGTGCGCTCGATCGGTATAGTGGCCCCGTCGTCCAAAGAAGGTCCGCCGGCGTAGACGGGGGTCAATTGCACGAACCGCGCCGACACCAAACTCTGCGCGATGATCACCGCTTTCGCGTCCGCGGGGATGTCGACATTGGAATCGACCTCCATCGTCACCGTGGCGTCTTCGATTGCAGGGTCGATCGCGGTGACTGTGCCGACGTTGACTCCGAGTACGCGGACATCATCGCCAGCGTACAAGCCTGTTGTAGAAGAGAATTGAGCCACGACGGTAGAGCGCGTCACCGACACGTACGCGAAGTAACCCGCTACGACCAACGCGAGAACGAGGCAGGCGGCACCGATGTAGAGAAATGTCTTTTTCATGTCACTGCCCCGGTGGTTTCAGGATGGGTGGAGCATTCTTGGGCAGCAAATCCTGCAAGTCCGCGGGTAGCTGCTCCGGCGCAACAATGCCGTCCACAGCGGTCTTCCACCACGAACTCGGCAAGATGTTCTGGATGTATGCGTTGAAGAACGGTCCACTGGCGACGGATTCGCCGAGGGCGCTGATATAAGGGCCGAGGCCGTCGAGCGCACCCGCGATGTTGTCGTTGTTTTTTTGCAGCACGGCGACGACCGAATTGAGCTTCTCGAGCGTCGGACCCATCTGGGCTTGATTCTCCTGCACCAAGGCGGTCAGCTGCCTGGACACGGACGAGATATTGGTGATGAGCTGACTGATCGCGGTGCGCCGACGATCGAGCTCGCCGAAGAGCTCATTTCCGTCGAGCACCAGCTGATTGATCTGCCCACTGCGGTCCGCGAGAATTCCCGTGACGCTCTCCGCGCGCCCCAGCAGTTGCTGAAGAGTTTCGTCGCGCGAATTGATGCTTTCCGACAGCCGCGAGACACCGTCGAGTGCCGCACGCAGCTCCGGCGGAGTATCGCTGAAGGTGTCGGAGACGACGTTCATCGCATCTCCCAGCTGCGTGGTATCGAGTTCGGAGACCGTGTCGGAAAGATCCCCGAGCGCATCGGTCAGCGAGTACGGCGAATTGGTGCGGCTAGATGGGATTGTGTCGCGCACACCGATCGCCCCATTCCCAGCGGGCGTGACCTGCAACGCCTTTCGGCCGAGGATCGTGTTGGTCTTGATATCGACGCCGGTGGCATCGCCGAGTTCAATGCTCTCCTGCACCGTGAACTCGACGCGCACTTCTTGGTCCGCTAATGCGATGCCGTCGACCTTACCGACGGTTACGCCAGAGACCGTCACGTCGTCGCCCTCCATCAGGCCACCGGCGTCGAGAAACAGTGCCGAGTAGTGCGTGCCGCTGGCCAGGAACGGCAACTTGTCGTACTGCAGCGTGGCCAGAACGATCGACACACACACCACGACGCCGATGATCCCTACATGCAGTAAGTTTCTAGTTTTGTCCATTGATGTTTGCGCACCTCCCCGTGTCTTGCTTCGCCGTCGGGAGAAGCAGCGTCTGACCGTCGGGTGCGGAAAACTTGAAGGTGTTGGCGCACAGATAAAATTGGAAGAAGCTGCCGTACGACCCGACACGAATCAACTTCTTGTAATCAGTGGGCAACCGCGTCAGCACCTGGTCGATGTTGTCCTTGCCTAGATCCAACTGTGTCACAGTGCGATTGGTCTCGGCGATCATGGCCTGGATATACGGGCGCGTCGCCTGCAGGAGCCCCGCGAGATCACCGGTCGCGCCGGCGAGACGCGGGATAGCGTCGCCAATCGGGTCGCGGTCCTCTGCCAGTCCACTGATCAGTTGCTGGAGTGAGTCGATGGTTGTCTCGAACTGCTCACCTTGATCGTCGATGGTGCCCAGTGTGGTGTTGAGGTTGGTGATGACATCGCCGATCAGCTGATCGCGGTCGGCAAGTGTGTTGGTGAACGAGGTGGTACTGCCGAGCAGTGAGACCAGCGTTCCGCCCTGCCCCTGCATGACATGCAGTAACGCACCGGACAGATCGTTTACCTGCTTGGGATCCAGTCCGCGCAAGAGCGGTTTGAAACCGCCCAGCAACAGATCCAAGTCCAGTGCGGGAGCAGTCTGTGCCACAGGAATGGTTCCGCCGTCGTCTAGCGGCTCTGTCCCGCCGGGGCCTTCGAGGATTTCCAAGTATCGGTCCCCCACGAGGTTCTCGTATCTGACTGTCGCCCCGCTACTGGTGAGCAGACGGTACTTCGAGTCCACGTCGAAGGCGACCTCCGCGAGATGTCCGTCGCCGATCTCGACGTCCTTCACCGCACCGACCGGCACCCCGGCGATCCGAACTTTGTCTCCGCTCTTCAGACCCGACGCACTGGTGAACACCGCGCGGTAGCCGTCGGCGCTGCCGAATCGATACTGGCTGAACACCACTGTAAGCGCTGCGAATATCAGCACCATGACGAAAGCGAAGATCGACAGCCTTACCGTATTGCTTCTCATGGCCACGCTCCCGCGAATAGGAACTGGAAGATGGAGGGTACGTTGACCGACGGCTGCGTCGTCGGAATATACGGCTGTTCGCCGGTGTCTGCGACGACGAACTTCGCGTTGCCATCCTGCTTGGGGTCGAAGTCAGGAAGACCGTAGCAGTTGGGGCCACCCGAGGCCGCGACCTTCGGAAGATCCTTCTCTACGGTATATGCCGGATCACCGAGCAGGAAGCTTGCACTGAGTTGGATCGAGGCGTTGTCTCCGGCCCCGGCCAGCGGCCCGAATGCAAGGCGACCCTTGTTGAGCCCGACGAGGAAGCACGTCAGTGACGGTGAGTATTCCTCCAACAACGTCGTGGTGTTCGTCAGTGTGCTCAGTGACGTCGCGAGTGATTGCTCGTTCTCGGTCAGCACCCCGTTTGCGGTATCGGCCAGGCCGGTGACATTCATCAGAAGCAGATCGAGATTCGCTTGCTCGTCGACAATGGTTCCGGACGTCGTCGTCGCATTGTCGAGAATGCGCATCAAATCCGGCGTCGCGTCGGCATAGACGTTGGTGACTATTGCCGCCGCCGATAGATCACGCTGCAGTGCCGGCAGACTTGGATTCATGGTCTCCAGGTAAGAATCGGTGTCCTCGAGTAGCTCACCGAGTTCGTTGCCGCGTCCGTTCAGAGCCGACGAAATAGCTCCGAGTGTTGCGTTCAGCTTCTCGGGTTCGAGCTTCTGCAGTACCTCGGACAGATGCTGAAAGAGCGTATTGAACTCCACCGTCACGCTGTCAGCCGAGATGACGGCTCCAGCCTGGATGCTCTGCGGTGACGGGTTCGGGGGGACGAGAAAATTTATGTACTTCGCCCCGAACACGGTGGTGGATTTGATGTCCACTACGGCGTTCGCGGGGATTTTCGACAGCATCGACGGGTCCATATCCAGATCGATCCGCGCGAAGTCCCCGTCGAGCGAGATATTTGCTACGCGCCCGACCTCGACACCCCGCAGCTTGACCTTTGCCTGTGGATCCATGACGAGGCCGGCACGCTCGGAGGTGATGGTGACCGGCACCGTCGAAGTGAAGCCGCCGGCGAATTTCGTCAACGCGAACACCACGATCAATACCAGGCCGAGGGCCAGGCCCGCGGCTGCGAGTTTCTTCATTGTGCGCCTAGCCCGAGAGGTTGAAGTTGCCGGAGCTGCCATAAATGGCGAGCGAGATCAACAGGGTGACGGTGACGACAGCGATCAACGATGCACGTACTGCATTGCCGACTGCTATACCGACTCCTACCGGTCCGCCGCTGGCTGTATAGCCGTAGTAGGTATGGATGAGCATGACAGCCAGGGCCATGACGATCGCCTGCACAAACGACCACAAAATATCGGTCGGGATCAGGAAGGTGTTGAAATAATGGTCGTACACGCCGGTAGATTGCCCAAGGATCACGACCGTAGCGAAGCGACTCGCGACGAACGAGGCAATGACTGCGATTGAGTACAAGGGGACAATTGCCACCATCCCGGCAAGTACGCGAGTGCTAACCAGGTAGGGAATCGAAGGAATTGCCATCGACTCCAGTGCGTCGATCTCCTCTGAAACCCTCATGGAACCAAGCTGCGCGGTCGAGCCTGCACCGATGGTGGCCGCAAGACCGATGCCTGCAATAACCGGCGCTATGATGCGCACGTTGATGAACGCGGCAAAGAACCCCGTCAATGCCTCGACCCCGATATTGCCAAGGGACGAGAAGCCCTGCACGGCAATGGTTGCACCGGCAAACAGCGTCAGGAAGCCGAGAATGACGACGGTGCCTCCGATGACGGCGAGCGCCCCCGAGCCCATGCTGATCTCTGCGACCAGACGAATGGTTTCCCTCTTGTAATGGAATGCTGCGCGCGGCATCGATCCCAGTGCTTTGCTAAAGAAGATCGCTTGGTCGCCCAGACTATCTGCTGACTTGGACACGCCAGCGATACGCCTGCGAGTCGACCTGAACCGGCCTGTAGCGGCGAGTGCCATTCAGTGCCCCCTCATCCGGCCGTCAGTTTGATGCCGACTGCGGTGACAACAACATTGACGACGAACAGTGCCATGAACGCGAAGACGACGGTTTGGTTGACCGCGTCGCCGACGGCTTTTGCTCCGCCTCGGACGTTGAGGCCGAGGAAGCACGCGACGAGACCGGCGATCATACCGAACAGGCCTGCTTTGACTTGGGAAGCCACCAATTCACCTAGACCGGTCAGCAGGGTGATTCCGTTGACGAAGGCGCCCGGGTTGACGCCCTGCAAGAACACCGAAAACACAAACCCGCCGAGAATGCCGATGGTGCACACCAGCCCGTTGAGCAGGAGTGCGATCATCGTCGAGGCGAGCACTCGCGGCACGACGAGGCGATGGATCGGATTGATGCCGAGAACTCGCATCGCGTCGATCTCTTCGCGGATGGTGCGGGCGGCAAGATCGGCGCAGATGGCCGTCGCGCCCGCCCCGGCCACGATGAGCACGGTGACGATGGGTCCGACTTGGGTGACCGCGCCGAGGGCGGCACCTGCGCCACTGAGGTCAGCGGCGCCGATTTCTCTCAGCAGGATGTTGATGGTGAAGCTGACCAGCACAGTGAAGGGGATCGCGACGAGCACCGTCGGGACCATCGACACTCGCGCGATGAACCAGGCCTGGTCTACGAACTCCTGGCGCTGGAACGGGCGCGTAAATACCGCTCGCAGCGTGTACCAGGACATGTCGAAAAATGCACCGACTGCCCTCAGTGGCACGCCGAGAAGGTCGTTCATAACCCTCCCCTGCTAGTTCAAGTGTGATTCAAGTCATGTTAACTAGAACACGTTCAGTAGTCAAAAATCAAACCAAGTGCTGATGGGTATTTCGCGAATGACAATGCGATAGAACAAATTTCGTACGATCGGCAATGAATCTCGACATCGGGTTACCTCATTCAACTAGAACGTGATGCAGTTTCTGTTGCGCCGACGGCGCCCCACCCCGGCAAACCCATCTTGGTCTGCGGGTGGAGATGATGTGGGCGAAACAGAAAATGCTCAGGAACCGATGCCGAAATGCGACTATCCGAGGTCGAGGGCAGCCGAGGCCGAGAACGTTCGTGCTGGATCGCGGCCTTCGAAGTGGGTCCCCATGGCCGTCGCCAGTGACTCCGTCGTCCAGGCCCCGTTCGAAGCGTCGAATCGCTGTTCGACGACCGGCGCGGCCATGAGCGCGACCATCGGCCCGTACACGATGAACACCTGCCCATTGATCGACTCCGCCGCGGGCGAGGCCAGATAGCTGACCAGCGTCGCGACGTGGTCAGGCGAAAGCGGATCGATGGCGCCCTCTGGCGCATCGCCGAAGACACCCTCCGTCATTGTCGTGCGCGCACGAGGGCAGATGGCGTTGGCGCGCACCCCATAGCGGGAGAGCGCACGCGATGCAGACAAGGTCAGCGCAGTGATGCCGGCTTTCGCAGCGCCGTAGTTTGCTTGACCTTCCGGTCCGAGCAGGCCGGCCTCGGACGATGTGTTCACGATTCGTCCGTAGACCGGGCCGCCTGCCTTCTTCGACGCAGCACGCCAATACGAGCCTGCGTTCCGCGTCAACAGAAAGTGACCTCGCAGATGAACGCGAATCACCGCGTCCCAGTCGTCGTCGGACATGTTGAACAGCATGCGATCTCGGACGATCCCGGCATTGTTGACGACGATGTCGACGCCGCCGAACTTTTCCTGCGCGACGGCGAACATCGCATCCGCCGTCGACCTGTCGCCGACGTCGCCGGCCACGAACGCGGCCTTCACCCCGGCTTCGCGTACGAGATCCATCGTCTCGTCAGCAGCAGGCCCCGACGAGATGTCTCCCAAGACCACGTTCGCGCCTGATCGTGCCAGGCCGATCGCTTCTGCTCGCCCAAGCCCGGAGGCCGCTCCGGTGACAAGGGCTACTCGTCCGTCCAGTCGTACTTGCTCTTCGCTCACGAAGTGAATGTAGAACGTGTTCCATTTTCTGGCAAGGGAGCTAGTCCTTCCATCGGAGAGCCCCCTTGGGGCAGCTTGCAATCGCCGCTTCGATTGCATCCCGGTTCTCCGGCAACTTGTCGGCCTCCGAGACGATGAGCTCGTCGTTGTCATTCAGGTCGAACACGTCCGGCGCCAGACCGACGCACACTCCATTGGCTTCACAGAGATCGAAATCCACTTCAACCATTACTGTTCCTCACTTTCGCTCGCATACCGCTACCCATTCAAGACTAGAACCTGTTACACCTGATGTGCAATGATTCGAAAGCCCTGAACGTGTTGCAGAAACGAGGCGCGGAAATGCATATAAATTACACCGAAGAGCAGGTGGCGCTCCGAGAGGAACTCCGCGCCTACTTTGGCACGCTGATGACCCCCGAACGCCGCGAGGCGCTTCAGTCCACCTCGGGCGAGTACGGGGAAGGCACCGTCTATCGCGACGTGGTGAAGCAGATGGGCGCCGACGGCTGGCTTGCTCTCGGCTGGCCCGAGAAGTTCGGCGGCCAAGAGCGCTCAGCGATGGACCAGCTGATCTTCACCGACGAGGCCGCCACGGCCGGCGCGCCGGTGCCGTTCCTGACGATCAACAGCGTCGCGCCCACAATCATGGCCTTCGGTAGCGAAGAACAGAAGTCGTTCTTCCTACCTCGTATCGCCGCTGGTGAACTGCACTTCTCCATC
>JBBSSG010000005.1:0-48369 GCA_038242295.1 Mycobacteriales bacterium
GTTCGGACAGATCGTGCTCGCTCCACGGCACCTCGACGCCGTCGACCACTACCTGGACCGAAGTTCCGTCGGCGGTGGAAACGAACGCTGTCCGGAGATTGTCGTATCGGTCGAGAAGTGCCTGAGCCGCTCCTCGCAGGCGCACTGGATCGACCGTCCCGTCGAGCGTCAGCACCATCTGCATGGTGTAGACGTCGAGAGCTGTCTCGGCCAGCATCGCGTGGAAGAGAAGTCCGGACTGCAGCGGCGCGAGCGACCAGATGTCGCTCATCCCGGGGTACTGCGTCTCGGCTGTGTCAATGTCGCGCTGAGTGAGACTTGCCAGCGGAATGTCCGACGGAGTGAGACCTCCGGCAGATCCGTCCGATACGTGAGCAGCAAGTGCTTCGAGTGAGCCCGTCCACAGATCGGCCAGTTCCTGAACGTCCGCTGGTGCGATTGCACCGACCGGGAAGGCAAACGTTGCCATCAGTTCGGCCGAGTCGCCGGTTCCTCGAACGATCGCATTGATATCGACCGTCTTGTTGGCGGGGATGTCCGCATCTCCGACGACGATGAGGTCGTCGAAATCCGAAGCGGGAAGCCAACCGTCGATGCCCTCTGGGATCTCGCCGGTGGACACCCGTCCCAGGTAATTGAAGCTGATCTGCCCCGAAGGCAGTGCTTCGAGTTCGGCTGCGGTGTCGCGATTCATGAACCGCAACAGGCCGTAGCCCATTCCCTTGTCGGGAACGGCGAGCAACTGCTCCTTGATTGCCTTGACCGCACGGGCCATCTCGCGGCCGCTGGCCAGCGCCTCACCGGGGTCGATTCCGCTCAGATCGAGACGAACGGGGTACAGACTGGTGAACCAGCCGACTGTCCGAGACAGATCGGCGCCGGGCACCAGCTCTTCTTCGCGCCCATGCCCTTCCAGCTGAACCAGAGTCGAGGATTCATCGATACCGCGAATGGCGCGCCACCGCGTCACGGCGACGGCGAGCGCCGTCAGAAGTCCGTCGTTGACGCCGCCGCGGAAGGCATCGGGAACTGCGGTGAGGATAATTCGGGTGATCTCGGCGGGCAGCACGACCGAGAGCCGCTCCGTTGTGGACTGGACGTCGACTTCCCGGTCGAATGGACGCTCGCCCAGTACCGGGTCGGACGTATCCGAAATGCCTTGCCAAAGCTCTAGTTCGGCGAGCCGTGTCGGAGTGTGCGATTCGGCCAGCAGTGCATGCGCCCAGCGGCGTTCGGAGGTTCCGACCTCCGGCAGCACCGGAGTGTTGCCCAGCGCAACCTGCGCCCAGGCCGACACGAAATCGGGTACCAGAATTCGCCAGGAGACACCGTCGACCACCAAGTGGTGGGCGATGACGACGAGGCGCCCGGACCTGCCGGGCCCCAGATCGACCCAGACGAAGCGCACCATACGGCCCGATCGCGGATCGAGACGGTTCATCGACTCGTCTACAGCCGCGGACGCCGCCGCGAGGACAGCACTCGGATCGAGATCGCCGTCGAGCTCGATCCGGTCGATCGAACTGTCGATGGAGCCTGGCTCGGAAACCTCGAGACCCCACCCCTGCTCATCGTGAACGAGAGTTGCGCGCAGGCCATCGTGCCGATCGACAACTGCGGAGACGACCGCGGCGATCCCCGTCCGATCGATCCCGAGGGGAAGTTCGAGGGTCACCGTCTGGACGAATCTATCGAATGATCCACCCCGCTCCACCATCGACTGAGCGAACGGCATGAGAGGCATACGCCCGATCCCGCCGCCGTCGAGCTCCTCGAGAACAGCCTTCTCGACCAGCTGGTCCTCGGTGGTAGAGACCGTAGCCAGATTCGCGACGGTCTTCTGCTCGAAGACGTCTCGGGGGCTGATCAACACACCCCTGGCACGGGCTCGGGCAACGAGTTGGATGGAGACGATGCTGTCTCCGCCGAGGGCAAAGAACGAATCGTCCACGCCGACGGCATCCAGTCCGAGGACCTCGGCGAATACATCGCTGAGGACCCGTTCGACATCGGTCTCGGCATTACGGAACTCGGCATCGCTCTCGAACACCGGCTCCGGCAACGCTTTACGGTCCAGTTTGCCCGACGGCCCCAGCGGCAGCTCATCGAGTACAAGAACCATGGCAGGCACCATGTACTCCGGTACTGCCGTCGCCGCGTTTCGGAGCAGCGAGTCGATATCCACGACGGCGCCGGCTGCAGGAACCACGTACGCGACCAGCTGATCCTGACGGACCAGCACTACCGCAGCGGCGACGGTCTCGTCGGATGTCAGAGCCGACTCGATCTCGCCCAACTCGATTCGAAGGCCGCGCAGCTTGACCTGGAAATCGGAGCGCCCGATGTACTCGAGTTCGCCCGCGGCGGACCAGCGAACCAGGTCGCCGGTTCGATACAGACGACCGCCTACACGGTCGGTCTCGAAGGGATCTGCCACGAACCGCTCGGCCGACAGATCAGGACGACCGTGGTAGCCGCGAGCCAGTTGAACGCCGGCCAGGTACAGCTCACCGGTCATACCCAGCGGCACCGGGCGAAGTCGCCCGTCGAGCACATATACCCGAGTGTTGTAGACCGGGCGTCCGATCGGGACGCTGAACGTATCGGTGTCCGAGAACTCGTGATAGGTGACGTCCACTGCCGCTTCGGTCGGCCCATACAGGTTGACCAAGCGCGCCGACGGCAGAGCAGCGGTCAAGCCGCGAGCAGTCGACACCGGTAGTGCCTCTCCCGAGGCGAAGACCCAGCGCAGCGCATCTGCGCGCGCAGCAGTCGGTTCCGCTGCGAACACTGCCAACATCGAGGGCACGAAGTGCGCCACCGACACCCGCTCGGCCCGCATCAGTTCGGTCAGGTAGACCGGGTCGCGGTGACCGTCGGGCTTTGCCACGACCAATCGCGCGCCGATCTGCAACGGCCAGAACAACTCCCACAACGATACGTCGAACGTGACCGGCGTCTTCTGCACCACGACGTCGTCGGGGCGCAGGCCGTACTGATCCTGCATCCAGACGAGCCGGTTGACGATCGCCTGATGACTGATCGTCACGCCCTTGGGTCGACCGGTGGATCCCGAGGTGAACAGCACGTACGCGACGTCCGACGAGCGGAGTGGCCCGACCCGATCACCGTCGCTGACCGGGGCGCCGGAAATCTCGTTCCAGTCCATCTCGTCGAGCAGTACAACCGAAGTGCCTTCAGCGGTGAACCCGTCGCGCGAGGTCGACAGCACCAGCGGGGCAGCCGACGTCTCGAGTATGTAGTCGATCCGGTCGGCAGGTTGATCCGGATCGACCGGAACGTAGCCGGCACCCGCCTTGATCACGCCGTACACCCCGACCATCATCTCCACCGAGCGCCGCATGGCAATCGCAACAAGCGATTCCGGCCCGACATCACGCGAGATGAGGTAACGCGCCACACGATTGGCACGACTGTCGAAATCGGCGTAGCTCAACGATTCACCCTCGAAGGACAGGGCAATCGCATTCGGAGTCGTGCGTACCCGATCTTCGAACATCGAGACCAGCGTCGCCGACGAGTCGATCTCGTGAGCTGTGTCGTTCGCTTCGGCCAGGAGGGACCGTTCCACGGCATCGCTGAGGTCGATATCACCGATCGGCAGCGCTCGATCGCCCGCCATCGCGTCGAAGATCCGACCCAACCTGGTCATCATCGAGGCCACTTCGGCAGCGTCGAAGAGGTCGCTGGAATATTTGAGCTTCAAGTGAACGGTGGTGTCCACCGCGATGAGCAGCGTCAACGGATAGTGCGTCGCATCTTCGAGTTCGACGCCGGAGACGGACATATCGTCGATATTCTTCGCTTGCTCGGCCAGACCTGCTTCGTCCATGGGGTAGGACTCGAAAACCGTCAGAGTGTCGAACAGGGCGCCCAGGTTCGCCGCACGCTGAATCTCGTTGAGCCCCAAGTAGTGATGTTCCAACAAGTCCGCTTGCTCGCCTTGAAGGCGGACCAGCACCGACTCGATCGATTCATGTCCGTCGAACCGAACACGGACCGGAAGCGTGTTGATGAACAATCCGACCATCGACTCCACGCCGGCCAGGCCGGCCGGTCGGCCTGAGACGGTCGCACCGAAGATCACGTCCTCGCTGCCCACCGTTCGCCCGAGCAGGAGTCCCCAGGCTGCCTGCACCATCGTGTTCAAGGTGACCCCGAGCCGTGCACCCGCGGCCTGCAGCGACGACGACAGCGAGGCGTCGAGGTCGAGTACCTGCTCGCCGACCTCGCCCGACAAGGCGCGGTTCTGATCCGCGGAGGACAGTAACGTCGGCTCCTCGACACCGGCGAGGGCCTCGGCCCACTTTTGTAGCGATGCCGCTCGGTCCTGCTCGGAGATCCAGGACAGGAACGACCGATACGAACGCACCCGAGGCAGCTGACTGGCGTCACCCCGAAGCGCATAGAGCGCCAACAGATCTCGCATCAGCAACGGCGTCGACCAGCCGTCGAGCAGCAAGTGATGACTCGAGACCAGGAATCGGTAGTCGCTGCCGGACATCTTCACCAGCAAGAAGCGCATCAACGGAGCAGACGAGAGGTCGAAATGCTCGGCCTTGTCGCGGACTCGCAACTCTTCGAATGCCGCGGCGCGGTCTTCCGGGGATCGATCGCTGAGATCGATGTCCCGCCAGGGAACCTCGACGGTGTCGAGGACCAGGGCAACGGAGGTGCCATCTGCGTTCTGAACGAACGCAGTCCGAAGACTCTCGTACCGGCTGAGCAGTGCCGCAGCCGCGCCGTGCAGCCGATCGCGATCCACTGTTCCGGTCAGGTTCAGCAGCACACGCATCGTGTACACGTCCACCGAAGACTGTGCGATCAGAGCGTGAAAGAGCAGGCCCGACTGGAGGGGAGCCAGCGACCACACGTCAACAACGCCGGGATGTGCGCTCTCCCACACGTCGATGTCGCGCTGCGACACCGCCACCAAAGGTACGTCGGATGGGGTGAGCCCGCCTGCGTGCTCACTCGCCACGTGCTGCGCCAACGCGGACAGCGCATCGGTCCAGGATGCAGACAGTTCCGAGACATCGCCGTGGGAAAGAAGGCCCTGAGGGAACGTGAAACTCGCGGTCAGGCGCGGACCGTTGGCGGTGTCCACGACGGCGCAGTTGATGTCCACCGTCGCGTTGGCAGGCATATCCGGGTCGCCGGGCGCACTCACGTCGGCCAGCACTCTCGACGGCAGCCACGCGCCGCCTGTGAGCTCCTCCGAAATACCTTCCGTGGATACGCGTCCGAGGTAGTTGAAACTCACCTGTGGCGAATTCGACGAGGCTGCGAGGAGCTTCGCTGTCTCGCCGTTGAGGTAGCGGAGCAGTCCGTAGCCCATGCCCTTGTCGGGAACGGCCAGGAGCTGCTCCTTCACCGCTTTCACTGCTGATCCCATTGCCGGACCTGCTGCGAATGCCTCGCGTAGATCGATGCCGTGGAGGTCGAAGCGAATGGGGAAAGCGCTGGTGAACCATCCGACCGTGCGAGAGAGGTCAGCGCCGGGCACGATGTCTTCTTCGCGGCCATGGCCTTCGAGCTTGACGAGTGCCTCGGCTGATTCGACTCCTCGCCGCGTACGCCAGTCGGTCACAGCGAGCGCGAGTGCTGCGAGCAATCCATCGTTGACGCCACCACCGAACTTGCTGGGCACGCTCGTGAGTACTGCTTCGGTAATCGATTCGGACAGCTCGACGTCGACGCGCTCGGTAGTCGAGAGCGTATCGGTCGCCGGGGCGAACGGCCTCGATCCGAGCTGCGGATCGGTTCCGCCGAGAACCTCCGTCCACCAGGTCACTTCGGCTTCACGTGCGCTGTCGTGCGCCGCATCGACGAGCCCGTGTGCCCACCGACGCATGGACGTACCGACAGGGGTGAGAACGATAGGTTGCTCGGCGACACCCTGCGCCCACGCAATCGCGAGATCAGGCAACAGGATTCGCCAGGACACTCCGTCGACGACGAAGTGGTGAGCGACGACGAGCAGAATGCCGGGTCTCGCAGCGGTTTCGGTGCTCGCGGTGAAATCGAACCACACGACCTCGAACATCCGGCCGGACTCGGGATCTAACCGTCCCTGCGCGGAGTCGAGTTCGAGTTCTGCTCGGGCCACCAGCTCGTCGTCGGTCAGCGAAGCATCGAGTTCGATTCGAGCAATGATGTCGTCCACATCGACGGTACCGAGATCGCGAACGCGGAACGTCCACTCACCGCCCTCGGCCTGCTCGACGACAGAACGCAGCACGTCATGATGGTCGATCACGGCGCCGAGAGTCCGCGACAGCAAACCGTGATCGATCCCGATCGGCAACATGACCGCGACGGATTGGGCGAACCGCCGGAAACCGCCAGGCGCATCGACGATCGACCTCATGATCGGCGTCAGAGCCAGTGGCCCCACTGCGCCGCCGGAAAGTTCCTCGACGACTTCACGTTCCTCGGTTGCGCTCAACACCGTCGCAACTTCTGCAAGCCCTGCAACGGATTTGCGCTCGAAAACATCGCGCGGTGTAAACGAGATTCCACGTGCCCTGGCCCGCGATACAAGCTGGATCGACACGATGCTGTCTCCGCCGAGTGCGAAGAACGACTCGTCGACGCTCACACGCTCGAGGTTCAGTACATCGGCGAACACCTCTGAGATCAGAGTCTCGATGTCGTTGCTGGCACTGCGGAACTGCTGCTGTTCGAACACCGGCTCCGGAAGTGCCGCTCGGTCGAGCTTTCCGACGGGAGTAAGCGGGACAGTATCGATGACGATGATCGACGCAGGCACCATATGACTCGGCAACGAACGTGCAACATATGCGGACAATTCTTCCGCATCGACCACCGCGTCGCGGACGGGAAGAACGTACGACACCAATCCTGTTGACCCGTTGGGTAGTTCGCGGCCGACAGAGGCAGCGAACGCGACCGTCGGATGCCGGACGAGGGCAGAGTCGATCTCCCCCAATTCCACGCGGAATCCGCGAACCTTGATCTGGAAGTCCGAACGGCCGACGAACTCGATATTGACCGCCGACGCATCGCTGAGCACTGCGTCAGAGCCGAACGTCCAGCGAACGATGTCTCCCGTTCGATACATCCGAGCACCGGCCGCCCCGAAAGGATTGGAGACGAACCGCGTAGACGTCAGATCTTCGCCGTCGTGGTAACCACGTGCAAGTGCCCCGCCGGCGAGATAGAGCTCACCTGCGGCGCCCACCGGAACCGGGTTGAGTCGACCGTCGAGAATCAACGCCGACATGCCGTGGATCGGGCGGCCGACAGTGATCGGCATACCGGGCCGCAGTTCGGCGAACGTCGAAATGATCGTCGTCTCGGTCGGCCCGTACCCGTTGAAGTACGTTCGGCCGGCAGCCCATCGCACGAGCAAATCCGGAGTAGTCACGTCGCCGCCGACCGAGGCGACGACCAAACTGTCGATGCCGGTGGGGTCCATCGTCCCCAGAACCGCAGGAGTGATGATGGTATGGGTGACCTGTTCGGTCTTCAGCAGCTCTGCGAGGTCTTCGCCGCCGATGATCGAAGATGGAACAACGACGAGTGTGGCGCCCTCGGAGAAGGCGGCCATCCATTCCAGGACCGACGGATCGAAGCTGGGCGAACAGATGTGCAGAAAGTGAGATTCTGCGGAGAGATGGTAGAGGTCTGCGGCAGCATCGAGCACTCCCCCAAGACCGCTGTGGGTGACCACGACGCCCTTCGGCAGGCCGGTCGAACCAGAGGTGTAGATCATGTACGCGGCATGATCGATCGCCAACGGCGAACAGCGATCGGCGTCGGTAACCGGAGCATCGGACCTGGCAGCCACGACGGCGACGAAGTTCGGATCGTCGATCGACGTCCAGTCGACCGTGGCCGGCAAAGCGTCCAGGTACTGGGTGGAGGTGATTCCGAACAACGCGCCCGAGTCACCGAGCATGTGCTCGACGCGACCTATCGGGTAGGTCGGATCCACCGGCAGATGCGCGGCACCGGTCTTCGCCACTGCCCATACCGCAAGCACCATCTCGTACGAACGCGGGAACGCGAGCGCAACGATTCGGTCCGGGCCCGCCCCCCGTTCGATCAGTTCTCGCGCAATCCGTGTCGACGTCGTATCGAGCTCGCGGTAGGTGATGGAGCGGCCATCTGCTCGAACAGCAATGCCGTCCGGGCTGATCGCCACGCCGCGCGCGAAGATCTCCGATAGCATTCCACCGTGGGTGACCTCGTCGCCGTGAACGTGTGTCAGCCAGTCGAACTCGTCATCACTGAGGATGCTCAGATCCCCGACTGGAGTTTCTGGAGTTGCGATAGCGCCGTTGAGCACACGCACGAAACGACGGGCGAACACCTCGACTGTCGACGCGTCGAACAACGCCGATGAGTATGTGAATTCTGCCGATATCCCTGTCTGAGAACCTGTTTTGTCGGTGTGCTCCGACAGCAGAAGTGACAGGTCGAACTTGGAGACGTCGATATCGAAATCGACAGCACTGATCTTGAGTCCGGGCAGCTCGAAGCTGGTGTCCGGAAGATTCTGGAATGAGAGCGCCACCTGGAAAAGCGGGTGCCTCGCTGTCGAGCGCTCGGGATTGAGAATCTCGACGAGACGCTCGAACGGGATGTCCGCATGACCGAATGCCTTCAGATCAGTCTCACGGTGTGCACCGAGCACCTCGAGGAAACTCGAGCTGGCGTCCACGTCGGACCGCAGCACAAGTGTGTTGACGAACATGCCGATGACGTCGTCGAGTTCGGCTTCGCCGCGTCCGGCGATCGGCGTACCGATGGCAATGTCGGAGGTTCCCGAGAGTCGAGCCAGCAGGACCGCGAGAGCCGAATGAACGATCATGAACACGGTTGTGCCGGTCCGCCGTGCCAACGCGACGAGGTCGCGATGGAGTTCTGCGTCTATCCGGAACTGCGTAGTCCCTCCCTCGAACGATTGAACCGCAGGGCGGGGGCGATCGAACGGGAGAACGAGTTCTTCGGGGAGCCCGGCAAGTGCCCGCCTCCAGTACGCCGTCTGTGACGCGATGACCGATGCCGAATCGTTCTCGTCGCCGAGAACCTCGTGCTGCCAGAGTGTGTAGTCCGCGTACTGAACCGGCAAAGGCGCCCAAGCCGGGGCCTCACCCACCGTTCTTGCCGCGTAGGCCACCATCACATCTCGTGTCAGCGGTCCCATCGACCAACCGTCGGCGCTGATGTGGTGTGCCACGACGACCAGGACGTAGTCCTGATCCGACAAGGCAAGCAACTGTGCGCGAAGTGGAACCTCGGTGGTGACGTCGAAGCCAGTAGATACCGCGGAGGTGATTCGCGAAACCAACTCCGCTTCGCTCACCTCGAGGGGCGCCAGCACGACGACAGCATCGCTGGTCGGCAGAATTACCTGTGCCGCAACACCGTCCGTCTCCGGATAGATGGTTCGGAGCGACTCGTGACGTTCGAGAACGTCGGCGATTGCCGCTTGGAGTGCCGACACATCGAGAGACCCGGTCAGCCTGATCGCCACCGGCAGGTTGTTCACTGCCGATTCTGTATCGAATCGGTTGAGGAACCACATCCGCTGCTGCGCCAGAGACAACGGCACCCGATCCGGGCGTATCCTCGCCGTCAACGGCACCCGGCCACCCGAACCCACATGCGACTCGGCCCGAGCCGCCAACCCCTGAACCGACGACGCCTCGAACAACACCCGCACCGCGACCCGCACACCCAACGCCGCACCCAACCGCGACACCACCTGCGTCGCGATCAGCGAGTTACCACCGAGCTCGAAGAAATCGTCGTCGAGCCCCACTCGCTCTACACCCAACACGTCCGCAAAGACACCCGCCACGATCTCCTCGACCGGAGTCGTCGGCGCCCGAAACACCCGAGCAGTGAACACCGGATCGGGCAGAGCGCCACGATCCAATTTGCCCGACGCACCCAACGGCAGAGCATCCAAGACCATGAACACCGACGGCACCATGTACGACGGCAATTCCTGTGCAACCGCAGCCTGCACCGCTCCGGTATCGACCACTTCACCTGTCCCGGGCACTACGTACGCCACCAACTGTTCGGCACGCACCAGCACCACGGCAGCGGATATCGACGTCCGAGCAATCACGACAGATTCGATCTCGCCCAGTTCGATCCGCAACCCGCGAAGTTTCACCTGGAAGTCCGTGCGACCCAGATAATCGAGTTCACCGGCAGTGGTCCATCGCACCAGGTCACCCGTGCGGTACATCCTCGATCCGTCACCGAACGATCCCGCGACGAAACGGTCGGCCGTCAAATCCGCGCGACCGAAGTATCCACGCGCAACCTGAACGCCCGACAGATACAGCTCTCCTGCAACCCCGATAGGGACTGGACGAAGACGACTGTCCAGCACCAGAACCCGCGTATTCCAGACCGGTGAACCCATCGGCACCGAAGACCCGGCCGCAAGGCGCCCGGACACACCTCGTCCAGCCACACCCGCCACCGGGCGTGCCGTCGCATGTACCGCGAATTCCGTTGGACCGTAAAGATTGTGGATGCCGGCCGCCGGCAGCGCTGCCGCAGCAGACTCGACCAACGACACTGGCAACGCTTCACCCGCCACCAACACCGCACGCAGAGAACTGCATCCGCCCGTACCGACTGCTTTCACGAACGCCGACAACACCGATGGCACGAATGACGTCGCCGTCACTCCTTCGGACTCGATCACCGACACCAGATACCCCGGGTCTCGGTGACCATCAGGCTCGGCCACGACCAGGCGTGCACCCGAGGCGAGAGCACCGAACAATTCCCAGACCGACACGTCGAAGGTGAATGGAGTCTTGTACAACACCACATCGGAGCTGCCGAGCCCGTACTCGGCGGTCAGCCACGACACCTGATTGACCACCGCGGCGTGCGAGACTGCGACGCCCTTCGGGCGACCGGTCGAACCCGAGGTGAAGATGACATAGGCAGCATTCGACGAACGCAGCGGACCGAGACGATCGGCATCGGCAATCGGCTCCGGTGACACCGCATCGAGGTCGAGTTCATCGATCCGCACGACCTGCGCCGACTCGAACTCGTCCCGAGACGTCGACAGAACAAGAACCGGGCTTGCTACATCGAGGATGTACTTGTTGCGCTCGGAAGGCTGATCCGGATCCACCGGGACGTAAGCCGAGCCCGACCGCAGCACCGCGTAGAGAGAAACAATCATCTCGACCGAACGGCGCATCGCGACCGCGATCGGCCGTTCTGGGCCGGCACCGATCGAAATCAGATGCCGTGCAAGACGATTGACCCGTGCATCGAATTCGCGATAGGACAGAGAAGTCCCGTCGAATACGATCGCCGTCGCATCTGGCGCGGCAGTGACCTGACGATCGAACGCATCCAAGAGCGTTGCATTGGTATCGAGAGAATGCGCGGTGTCGTTCCACGTCTTGAGGATCAACCCGCGTTCGACAGCATCGAACAGTTCGATATCACCGACCGCAGCCGACGAATCCTCGACTACGGACTCGAGCACGAACAGCAGTCGCTCCGAGAACGCCACGATGGTCGACTCGTCGAAAAGGTCAGTTGCGTAAGTGAACTCAGCAGACAGACCATCGGCTCGACCGCTGGGCGCCAATCGTTCGGTCAACGTCAGTTGCAGATCGAACTTTGCCACCGCCACATCGAGATCGACACTGTCGATGCTGAGTGAGGGAAGATCCAGGTGCGTCGGGCCGAGGTTCTCGAACGAAAGCATCACCTGGAACAGCGGATGCCGGGCAGTGGACCGGGCCGGGTTCAGCACCTCGACGAGACGTTCGAACGGGACATCCGAGTGCGCGAACGCACCGAGCGCCGACTCACGTGCACGCGCCAGTTGGTCGTTGAACGATTGATTGCCGTCGACCTCGGTGCGCAGTATCAGCGTGTTGACGAACATGCCGACTACATCGTCGAGAGCTTGCTCGCCGCGGCCCGCCACCGGTGTGCCGATAGCGATGTCTTGCGTCCCCGACATCCGCGCGAGGAGAAGGGCCAAGCCAGCGTGAATCACCATGAACAGTGACGCATTTCGCTCGCGACCCAAATCGAGCAGACCCTGGTGGATGCGCGGCTCGATCTCGAATTCGACGGTCCCGCCCCCGAACGACTGCCGTGCCGGTCTCGGGCGATCCGTGGGGAGATCGAGCTGATCGGGAACACCTGCCAAGGTGCGCTTCCAGTATTGGACTTGCTGGGAGATCAGCGACGTCGGATCGTCCTCCGAGCCCAGCGTCTCACGCTGCCACAGGGTGTAATCCGCGTACTGCACCGGTAGCGGTGCCCAGCCTGGCGACTCCCACTCGGTGCGAGCGGCATACGCAATCATGACGTCTCGAGTCAGCGGCCCCATCGACCAGCCATCGGCCGAAATGTGGTGCACGACCATAGTGAGAACGTGCTCGCTGGGGCTGATTTCGAACAACTGCGCACGTACCGGTACGTCCGCAGTCACGTCGAAACCGGTCGAGGCGAGCCTGGCGATCGCTTGCTGCAGTTCTGCGACGCTGGTATTCACCGGTGTCAGGTTGGGAACGATCTGGGCAGCGTCCTGCACGACCTGATGCGGACCGTGCGCCGAGTCGGGGAACAGTGTCCGCAGCGACTCGTGCCGGTCGATCACATCCATGATCGCCACCTGCAATGCCGGAACATCCAGCACGCCGGTCAATCTGAGGGCTATCGGCAAGTTGTAGGTGGCAGATTCGGTGTCGAAACGGTTGAGAAACCACATCCGCTGCTGGGCCAACGACAGCGGGACACGTTCGGGGCGAACACCCCGGGTCAGCGCGACACGCGCACCACGGCCGGCCTCTTGCTCGACCCGAATCGCCAGCTGTGCCACCGTCGGTGACTCGAAGATGGCACGTACGGGCACCTGTGCGTCGAGTGCAGCACCGAGCCTCGCTACGACCTGCGTCGCGATCAGAGAGTTGCCGCCGAGTTCGAAGAAATCGTCGTCGAGTCCGACGACGGGGGCACCGAGTACGTCACTGAACACCGTCGCCACAGTTTCTTCGATCGGCGTGGTCGGAGCCCGGAACTGACGGAAGCTGAGTCCGATCTCGGGCTCGGGCAGAGCACGTCGATCGAGCTTGCCGATGGCAGTCAGAGGCACCTGGTCGAGAACCATGATGACCGAGGGGACCATGTAGCTGGGCAGGATGTGGGCGACGTGCGCGGACAACTCGACCTTGTCGATATCACCGGATCCGTGCACGTAGGACACGAGAGCCGTTTGGCTCGAGGTCATCTCGTGACCGATCGTCGTCGCGAAACTCACGGCTGGGAACGTTTCGAGCGCGGCGTCGATCTCACCGAGCTCGATTCGGAAGCCCCGAACCTTGACCTGGAAGTCCGACCTTCCTACGTACTCAATTGCAAAATTTTTGGACCAGCGAGCAATGTCACCGGTGCGGTACATGCGAGTGCCGGCCGGCCCGAACGGGTCTGCCATGAAGCGCTCGGAGGTGAGGCCAGCCCGGCGATGGTATCCACGAGCAACTGCCTCGCCCGACAGATAGAGCTCACCTGCGACACCTGTCGGAACGGGCTGCAGCCGAGTGTCGAGAATCATTGCGCCGACGCCGGGAACCGGGCCACCCACGGAAATTTTCTCACCGGCGAACAACTCGCCACGCGTCGAGACGATGGTCGTCTCGGTAGGGCCGTACGCATTGAAGAAACGGCGCCCCGGGGCCCACCTCGACACCAGGTCGGGGGCGGACGCTTCACCACCGACGGACAACAGTTCGAGCTTGTCGAGACCGCCGGGATCGATGGATCCCAGAACGGCAGGGGTGATGATCGCGTGGGTGATGCCGGCGTCGGCGAACAGTCGGTGAAGTTCGGGGCCGCCGATGATGGAAGGCGGCGCCACGACCAGCGTGGCACCTGCTGATGCTGTCAACGCCCACTCGAACACAGAGGGATCGAAGCTCGGGGAGATGACATGCAGGACGCGGGACTCGCTCGTCACCCGGTAGAGCTCCCGAGACTGGTCGAGTAGGCCTGAAAGACCGCGGTGCGTGGCACTGACGCCCTTGGGAAGCCCTGTCGAGCCCGAGGTGTAGATGACGTACGCGGGGTGATCGTGGAGAAGTGGCCGGATGCGATCGGCGTCGGTGATCGGGGCGGACGAACGGCTCGCAACCGCACTTTCGAAGACCGCGTCATCGATAGCCCACCACTCGCAGGTTTCCGGGAGCTCGGCGACCCTGATTGCAGAGGTGACACCGACAACGGCGGCTGAGTCACTGAGCATGTGTCGGACCCGGTCGCCTGGATGCTCAGGATCGACAGGCACCCATGCCGCGCCGGTCTTGGCAACCGCCCACACCGAGAGCACCATCTCGATCGATCGAGAGAACGCCAGCGCCACTACGGTTTCAGGTCCAACACCACGCTCGATGAGGTAACGGGCGTAGCGACTGGTGATCTCGTCGAGTTCGCGATAGCTCAGCTCGACACCCGAGGCATGGACAGCCACGCCATCGGGGTTCGCGGCGACCCCGGCCGCGAGGAATTCAGGCAGCGAACGCGGCGATGCCACCGGGCCGCCATGAACAGCGGTGAGCGCCGCGAACTCGGCAGGAGCAAGAATGTCGATAGCGCCGACAGTCACGGACGCGTCGGCAACGACGGCGTCGAGAATACGAAGGAACCGTTCGGCGAAGCTCTCGATCGTGGCTGCGTCGAACAGGTCGGTCGCATACTCGAACGTTGCTTCCATCCGATCTGGATTGCCGTCCGCGTCGTGATGCTCCGTGAGCCACAATTGCAGGTCGAATTTGGCGATCGGAACGTCGAGTTCTTCTGCCCTGACACTCAATCCCGCAAAATCGAGGTCGCGTTGACGTGCCGTGTCGAGCGATAGGGCGACCTGGAAGAGCGGGTGCCTGGCCGTCGACCGGGCCGGGTTGAGCACCTCGACGAGTCGCTCGAATGGAATGTCGGCATGAGCGAAAGCCGACAGGTTGGTATTGCGGATCTGATCGAGTAGCTCGTCGAAGGAGGAGTTCGGGTCCACTCGTGCGCGGAGCACGAGCGTATTGACGAACATGCCGACAATGTCGTCCAACTTCTCGTGCGCACGGCCTGCGATCGGCGCGCCGATGGCGATGTCCGTTGTCCCGCTGAGCCGGGCAAGCAGCACCGAGTAGGCGGCTTGCACGACCATGAAGAGCGAGGCTTGATGCGAACGAGCCACGGCGCTGAGTCCACGGTGCACACTGGCATCGATGACAAACCTGCTCTTGGCACCGGCATTGGTCGCAACCGCCGGACGCGGCCGATCCACCGGCAGGTACAGCTGATCTGGGAGTTCGTCGAGTGCCCGAAGCCAGAACGCGATCTGCTGGGAGGACAGTGATGCAGCGTCGTGCTCGGAGCCGAGAACGACACGTTGCCACAATGCGTAATCTGCGTACTGAACAGCTAGTGGCGACCATCCGGGGGCACGCCCGGTCGAGCGTGCTTGGTAGGCGACCATGATGTCGCGAGCAAGTGGACCGAACGAAAAACCGTCGGCAGCAATGTGGTGGAGCACCATCGCGAGAACGTATTCGGTGTTCGAGAGCCGAAAGAGTTCGATGCGGAACGGCGCTTGGTCCGAGACATCGAAGCCGCGCCCAGCGAGCTCGATGAGCTTCGTCGACAGTGATTCCTCGTCGACCGACACAGCCGCGACGGTCGAGAACACATCTTCGGTTCGCAGAATGACCTGCTGCGGCGACTCGTCGACCTGCGGATAGATCGTCCGCAAAGTCTCGTGCCGCTCCAGCACGTCGGCGAAGGCGAGGGAGATTGCTCTCTCGTCCACGGCCCCGACCAAACGGACCATGAACGGGAGGTTGTAGGCGGCAGTCTCCGAATCGAAGCGGTTGAGGAACCACATACGCTGCTGCGCCAGAGACAACGGCAACACGTCGGGCCTCGTGCCCGCAATCAATTCAGGTCCGTTCGATCCCTGTTCGAGTGCGGTCGCGGCCCGCGCTGCCAACGCCCCTACCGTCGGAGCTTCGAACAATTCGCGAACGCCGAGCCTGATTCCGAGAGCTGTGCCCACCCGAGTGACGAGTTGTGTTGCGATGAGGGAGTTTCCACCGAGCTCGAAGAAATCCTCGTCGAGGCCGACATGTGTCGCACCGAGTACGTCCTCGAACACTCCGACTACCACATATTCGATGTGACTCTGCGGTGCGCGGTAAGCGCTTGCGCTGGTGAATACCGGCTCGGGCAAAGCTTTTCGGTCGAGCTTTCCGCTTGTGTTGAGCGGCAACTCATCGAGCACCATGATCGATGCAGGCACCATGTAGGCAGGAAGGGAGCGTCCGGCGAATTCTGCCGTAGCAGCAGAATCGACCGATGCACCCGGCCCGGGCACGACGTACGCGACGAGCTGATCGCCGGTCGGGGTTTCCACCACGAGGGTCACCGCCTGCGAAACACCCTCGTGTGCAAGGAGAACAGTCTCGATTTCGCCGAGTTCGATTCGCTGGCCACGGAATTTGACCTGGAAATCGGTACGCCCGATGTAGTCGAGGTTGCCGTCGGCCCGCCACTGAACGAGATCGCCGGAGCGGTACATCCGCTCGCCGGTCCTCGAGAAGGGGTCGGCGACGAAGCGGTCCGAACTCAGGTCGGGTCGCCCCAGGTAACCGCGAGCCAACTGCACGCCTGCGAGATAGAGCTCTCCGGCTACACCGATCGGGCTCGGCCGAAGCCTGCCATCGAGAACGTACGCGGCAGTGTTCCATTCCGGTACACCGATCGGAACTGTTCGAGTGTCCTGCGTTCCGCTCTCGTAAAACGTGACGGAGACCGCTGCCTCGGTCGGTCCGTACAGGTTGTGCAAGCGCGCATCGGTGAGTTCGCGGAACGCCGCAGCAGTTTCCGCAGGCAAAGCCTCACCGATGACGAACACATGGCGCAGCGAACCGCACGTATTGATCGGCGCGTTCGCGACGAAGACCGTCAGCATCGAGGGTACGAAGTCGATGACCGTGACGCCGTATTCGGCGATCTTGTCTGCAACGTAGATCGAATCCCGATGCCCGTCGGGAGTGGCCAGAACCATCGTCGCCCCGACCTGCAGAGGCAAGAAGAAGCCCCACAGTGAGACGTCGAAGGTAGTTGCGGTTTTCTGCAGGTAAACATCAGAGGCCTCGAGTGCGTACTCGCTCTTCATCCACTGCATTTGATTGTCGATGGCGGCGTGCGTTACGGCAACGCCCTTGGGTCGACCGGTCGAACCCGAGGTGTAGATGACGTAGGCCGTATTGTCCAGGCGCAACGGCGACAGGCGATCTCGATCATCGACACGTGTAGTTTCGAGCTTGGTGTAGTCGAGTCGGTCGACCTGAATCGAGTCGGTGCCCACAGGCAATTCGACGTTGTCGCCGCCTACGGTCAGAACGCACAGAGGCTCCGCCGATTCGAGAATGTACGAGGTGCGTTCGACAGGGTGATCCGGGTCGATCGGAACCCAAGCCCCGCCCGCTTCCAGGATTGCGTAGATGGCGACGACGAGATCGAGGGAGCGTCGAATGGATACACCGACCAGCACTTCGGGGCCTACACCTTTACCGACGAGAACCCGGGCAAGGGCGCTCACTCGCTGTCCGAGGTCCCCGTAGGTCATCGAGGTATTTTCGTACACCAAGGCGGTGGACGCGGGATCGGTATCGACGCGAACATGAAAGTCGGACAACAGCGTTCGCTGCTCGACATCGCGGCTGGTCGCGTTCCACAACTCGAGTACCGACCGCTGCTCATCGATGGTTGCAAGGTCGATGTCCCAGACGGGCGTATTCGCGTCGGCCGCGACGAAGCGGTCGAGGAACTCGACGAACCTCGTATGATTGCGTTCCGATTCGTCGGACGAGTACACGTTGGGGTTCGACTCGAAGTCGATGTGTGTCGTCTGGCCGGCGATGCTCCGATAAAGGTTGAGTCCGAAGTCTTCGATCAGACCGGTGGAGAGAATGTTGATTCCGCCGACCATATCGCCGAGCCGCACCTCGCCGAAGAACAGCATGATGTTGACCCACGGCCCGAAGAACGATGCTTGCCCGCTGGCTCCCCCGGCGTCACGACGGATATCTTCGTGCCGGTAGCGCTGATGCCGAAGCGCGCCGGTCACTTCGGTGCCGATACGTGCCAGGAGTTGTTCGACTGTGGTGTCGGTCGAGACGTCGAGACGGAGCGGGACGACGTTGGACACCATGCCGCCCGACCGGCGAAGCACCGCCGTGGTCCGAGCGGTCACCGGCAGGCTCAGTACGACGTCCTGCTGCCCGGTCATCTGAGCGAGGTAGGCCGCGAACGCGGCAATCACGACACTCGCTAGCGTGGTTTCTGTACTGGCAGTGAGTTCGTCGATCTTCGCCAGTGCGTTTTTCGACAGAGCGGTGGTGTCGATCTGACTCACAGGAGCCGGAGCGGCACTTCGTCCCGAGAGGGTCGTCACGGAGTCGACACCGGCGATGCGGTCCGCCCAGTGCGCGCGGTCGGTCTCGAAGCGCGTCGAGTCCCGATATGCGACGTCCAGGTCGTAGACCTTCTTCAAGTCCGAAGATACGTTCTTCTTCGGCTCGGCGCCTTCGACGGCGGCGGTGTACAACTCGGCCGTGCGGTTCATGAACGTGACGGCACCGAAGCCGTCGAGCACCACGTGGTGGACGCGCTCGTACCAGTAGTACAGATCGTCTTCGAGCTGCAGCACGGTCGCCGCGATCAATCGGTCGTGGAGGATGTCGATTGGAGCGCTGTAATCGGCTCGCATCCACGCGAGAGCTACCGCACGCGGGTCGTCCTCACCGCGCAGGTCGCGATAGCCCAGTGCATCGTCGAGAGAGGGATCGACGTACTGACGCGGTTCCGCGTCGACCTCGACGATACGAACGAAGCCGGACTGCATCTCGAGCGCTGCTTCCGAGGACACTCTTTGAAGTAGGTCCCGGTCGAGATCACCACGAAGCTCGACGTACTGCGCGATGTTCGCCGGTACGGACGGATCGACATGCTGAGCGAACCACATACCGAGTTGCGCGGGCGAGAGCGGAAACGACGAGTCAGGCACGCTGTGACCTGTAGATTCGCCATCAGCCGGTCCATCCAAACCTAGCGGGTCCAATCGAAGCCTCTCATTCCCACAATCACACGCCCCCATTTTCGGTCAGCAACCCGACCGCCTATGGACACCGAACTCGTCACTCTGATTTTCTTGAAAGCCTGACACGAACTGTCGTCGACGAGTCGAAAGAAGTTACCTATCGGTACATCTGTCGAAACGAGTCGAGCCGTTACATCCCGTGGTGAAGATGCGCCGTTGCCTGACTCCCCCCGTCCTCGATTCCAGATGCATCACAATCGTGTCGGTCCTGCCTCCGTGCCCACCGATGCGGGTCGAACGCGACCTGCACATTCTTGATCAGCACCGGTCCAATCTACAGGGCCCGGAGTCGGGTTGACCAAAACACATCGACCCGATACAACCCCATACGTCACCTCACCCCGTCGTGCCGTCGAAGGTATGGACGCCGGCCCGGATCGTGCCGAGAACGGGGACGGTGCGCAGGTCCTCGTTCGAGAGCAGAGCCGGATGCTCGGCTAAGAGAACCAAGTCTGCGAGCGACCCCACCTCCACCGCGCCGCGGCCCCCGCTCGCGGCAGCCAACGCGACGTCGAGCGGCAGGGCTTCCTCTAGCTGCCACGGCGACCGTTCGTCGTCGGTGCGCCATACGGCATCGGCAACCGCGTCCAGCGGCGACGGTGGACTCACCGGCGCGTCGGAGCCGAACAGCAGACGAGCGCCCGCTCGGTGCAGCGAGAAATAGGGGTAGGCGATGGACGCGCGCGCACTCCACAACTCGTCGGCGAGATCCCTGTCACTCATCGCGTGCTGCGGCTGAATGGAGGCTGCGACGCCGAGAGCTGCGAACCGCGTCACATCGGCCGGAAGCACTTGCTGCGCGTGCTCGATGCGCCCGCCGCCGCCGACGGCCTCGAACGCGTCGAGGGCAAGGGAGTTCGCACGATCCCCGATCGCGTGAATCGCCGGACGTATCCCACCGCCGGCGGCACGTTGCATCAAGCCCGAAAGATCCTCGGCAGTCTCGAGTAGGTGTCCTGTCGAGGTTCCGCCCGGATAAGGATCGTGACAGCACGCCGTCCGGGTGTTCAGTGAACCGTCCAACATCACTTTGAGCGGGCCGAGCGCAATACGCGCGTCGACGGCCAACCGGTCTCCTGTTTTGGCGCCGAGAAGCAGTTCGTGTTCGAGCCACTCCGGCCAAACAGCGAAGTGAACGTCGACCGCCGGAATCGCACTTTCCGACCGCCTCGTCCAGACCGCCCTGTTGTCTGCATATTCGAAGTCGGTGACGGCGGTGATCCCGCGACGCGAGAGCTCCTGCGTCGCGGAAAATGTGTCCCGATCACTGCCTTCGGTGTCGGCGAGCTTGTCGAGGGCGTTGAGTCCCTCCATGCAGTCGTGGTCGCGCAGCACTCCGGTCGGATGGTCGATTCCCAGTTCCGCGAGCATTGCTGCGCTGAGCCAGAGCGTGTGCAGGTCCATACTGATGATCGCTGCCCGACGGCCGGGCAGCGCGTTTTCGAGGACGTCCTTGTGCGGTACATCCGACCAGAGAGCATCTCGAAAACCTTGAGCACGCAGAATCGAATGCCCGCGCCGTTCGTTGGAGCGCGCGAGAATATCGACCAGATCGACCGCGGAGCCCGCCCCCGAGACATCTATTCGGCTGAGCGAGGCAGCCCACTGCGTGAGATGTAGGTGATTGTCGACGAACGAGGGCAGCAGCGCGGCGCCGCGGCCGTCGACCGCCTCACCTGCCATAGCTCGACTCGTGGGGCGGGCCGCGAGTACCTCGACGATTCTGCCGTGAGCCGTCTGCACGTCGACAGCGTCGCCGCCAGGAGCCAGGATCACGTTTCTGATCAACACACCCGGACTCTAGAACACAAAGGCCATGAGAACGTGGTGCGGTGAAGAACGAGAGCATGACCAAGACAAGCGAAGCCCGCGGAACCACCGATGTGGGCCACCACGCCACGATCACGGTCCGCTGGTCCGACATGGATGCGTTTGCTCACATCAATCACGCCCGAATGGTGACGCTGCTCGAAGAGGCGCGCATCGAATGGCTGCTGAGTGCAGGCGAGGCCAACGAAAGCCTCATCAAGAGCGCACTGATCGCGAACGTGAACATCTCCTACAAGAAGCCGCTGCGGCACTCGGACAGTCCGCTCGACATCACGCTGTGGTTCGAGCGCGTCCGATCGGTCGACTTCACCATCGGATACGAGGTTCGCGCGGCTGGGGCGTCGCCGGACTCGGCCCCCGCCGTGCTTGCGACAACCCAGATGGCCATGGTCGACGTTGGTTCGGAGAGCCTGCGCCGAATTTCGGCGGACGAGAAGAAGTATCTCGCAGCGTGGACTCGTCAGCGCTCATGATCGAGCGTAGACTCGTCAGCGCTCATGATCGCGGCTGTGCTCGATGTACCAGTCCACGAGATCTGGGTCGTCGATCGCGGTACGGTCGAGCGTCTTCGAGACGTCCCCGCCCTGATAGATACGTTTGAGCGGCACCTCGAGCTTTTTGCCGGTCCTGGTGTGCGGGATCCCGGGCGCGGCGATGATCTCGTCGGGAACATGGCGCGGCGACGCGTTCTCTCTGATGACGTTATTGATTCTGCTTCGGAGGGCGTCGTCCAGTTGCGCGCCCTCGGCTAGAACCACGAACAACGGCATCCAATAGCCGCCGTCCTCCGATTCGACGCCGAGCACTAAGGATTCGACGATTTCGGGTAGCGATTCGACAGCCTGGTAGATGTCCGCGCTTCCCATTCGGATGCCGTTGCGGTTCAACGTCGAATCGGAACGACCCTGCACCACGACGCTGCCATGCTCGGTGACGCTGATCCAGTCTCCGTGACGCCAGACGCCGTCGAACGTGTCGAAGTACGCGTCTCGATATCGCGAACCGTCCTCGTCGTTCCAGAACCGAATCGGCATCGACGGCATCGGTTTGGTGATGACGAGTTCGCCTACCTGACCGATCAACGACCTGCCCTGATCGTCGTATGCGTCCAGCGCGACGCCCAAGTACGGAGCAGACAGCTCTCCCGGCCAGACCGGAACGGTGCGTACCCCGCCCGCGAATGCAGAGATCACATCGGTGCCACCCGAGATCGAGAACACCGGTACGTCAGGGCCGACATTGCCGGCCAACCACAACGACGATGCCGGGGGGAAGGAAGATCCGGTGATACCGATCGCGCGCAGTGCACGCAGATCGTGATCCTCGGCTGGATGCACGCCTGCCTTGATGCACGAAAGTACATAGCCTGGACTCGTGCCGAGGAACGTCACTTTCTCTCGCGCCGCGATCTCCCACAACGCGTCAGGAGTCGGAAAACTCGGACTGCCGGGGCTGCACACGATGGTGGCGCCGACAAGCAGGCCCGCGACCTGGAAATTCCACATCATCCAACTGGGACTCGTATACCAGTAGAAGGTATCGTCTGGGCCGATATCCGATTGCAGCGCAATTGATTTCAGGTGCTCGAGCAGCACACCGCCGTGACTGTGCACAATTCCCTTCGGCAGCCCCGTCGTACCGGAGGAGAATACAACCCAGAGCGGGTGCTCGAAGAGAACGGCAGTGCTCTTCCACTCGTACTCGCCCGCCGTGGCGTCAGCCCAGGCGACAGAGCCTTCGGTGAGAAGCTCACCGACCTGAACGACGAGATCGACCGTCGGCAACTTATCGTGCAACGCAGTGACATCGGCAGTTTTGTCGTGGTACTTGCCTCCGTAGGAGTACCCATCGGCACTGATCAATACCTGCGGATCGAGCTGTCCCAAGCGGTCCGCTGCAGCGTCGGCGGAGTAGTCCTGTCCACACGCCGACCAGATCGCACCGATACTTGCCGCGGCCAAAAATGCGATCACAGTCTCGGGGATGTTGGGGAGGTAGCCGACCACGCGGTCGCCCTTCGACACTCCCCGAGCCTTCATCGTTTCGGCCAATGCAGCTGCTTGCCGAGCCATTTCACGCCACGACAGTCGAGCCGTAGTGCCATCCTCACCCACGTGCAGAATTGCCGATCGATCCGAGTGACTGTGTCGCTCGACCTGGTCGACGTAATTCAGCGTGGCGCCGGTGAACCACTGCGCCCCGGGCATGTCCGCCGAGTCGAGAACGCCGGAGGGTTGATCGGCGGCGACGATATCGAAGTAGTCCCAGACCGCACGCCAGAACTCGGGGAGGCAATCGGTGGACCATCGCCACAGTGACCGATAATCGGTCAGTTCGATGCCGTGGTGCCGCTGGACAAAGCGCTGGAAATCCGTGATGCGGGCATTCTCGACGTCCTTTTCCGACGGCGTCCACTGTGGTTCGGTCATGTCACCAGTATTGCTGATAGCGGCCGAGCGGCGGTGCTGATTGGGACCTCCACACCAGTGGTGCGACCATGTGCGTTCGAGTGCACCTGATCGCACCATCGGCCCGGAGTCGGTCGTGTTCTACCGGGCTCAGAAGTGGATGACACCTCGTATGTTCTTGCCGTCACGCAAGTCCTGGTATCCCTCGTTGACCTGGTCGAGGGTGTACGTGGTGGTAATGAGCTCGTCTAGTTTCAGCTGGCCGGCATCGTAGAGACGCAGCAGTCGCACGATGTCGTACTGCGGGTTCGCCGAACCGAACAGGGTGCCCTTGATCGTCTTTTGGTTGAGAGTGAGATCGGTACCGGAGACGTGGACCGTCAGGGCTGCTGGGTCTGCCAGACCGGTGATGACGACGGTTCCGCCCTTTCCGATCGCTGCCGTCGCGGCTTGCACGACGTCTTCGTCGACGGTTCCCACAAGGATCAGCGCCTGGTCGGCGCCCTGCCCCCAGGTGAGCTCGGTGAGCTTTTCCTGAGCTGATGCGCTGTCCGCGAACGCATGTGTGGCACCGAATTTCAACGCCTCGTCGCGCTTGAATTCGAGCGGGTCGACGACGAGCACATGCTTGGCGCCCGCGTGCACGGCGCCCTGGACGGCGTTGATACCGAGGCCACCGATGCCGTAGATGATGACCGAATCACCCGCGCGAACGTCGCCTGCGTAGACGGCAGTACCCCAGCCGGAGGGGACGCCGCAGCCGACGAGAACTGCTACTTCCAACGGTAGCCAATCATCGATCTTGACGACCGAGTGCTGGGAGATGGTGCCGCGTTCGGCGAAGGTGCCGAGCATGCACATGGCGCCGAACTCGGTGCCTTTGCTGTCTCGGCGGCGGAAGGTTCCGTCAGGCATGCAGCCTTCGAGGATGGTTGCGCCCATTTCGCACAGGCTCTGCCTGCCGGTCGAACAGTAGCGGCAGGTGCCGCAGTTCGGAATGAAGGAGCAGACGACGTGATCACCGGGCTTGACCTTGGTGACGCCGGGACCGACTTCTTCGATGATGCCGGAGCCTTCGTGTCCGCCGACGATCGGGAAACGCGGCGGTAGGTCGCCGTCGAGGAGGTGTAGATCCGAATGGCACAGTCCGGCGGCGACGTATTTGATGAGTACTTCACCCGGTCCCGGCCCGTCCATTTCGAGCTCGATGATCTCGAACGGTTTGTGGGACTCGAACAAAACTGCTGCTTTGATTTTCATGGATGCCGCTCCTTTACAATGCGATGTTGACGGACTTGGTTTGGGTGTACAGATCGATCGCCGAAGCGCCCAGTTCACGACCCCAACCGGACTGCTTGTACCCGCCGAACGGCATCGCGGTGTCGAAGCCGTTATATTGGTTGACCCACACCGACCCGGCTTTCAACTGCCGCGCGGTGCGATGCGCCTTGGAGATGTCCTTGGTCCAGATGCCTGCGGCGAGTCCGTAGATGCTGTTGTTGGCGGCTGCGGCAACGCCGTCGGCTGCGCTGAAAGGCATGGCGGTGACTACGGGTCCGAAAATTTCTTCCTCGACGATGCTGAACTCGGGCTTGACGTCGACGAACACAGTCGGCTCGACGAAGAAACCTTCGGTCCCCCAACGCTTTCCGCCGGTCAGAGCACGAGCGCCATCGGCGAGCCCTGCGGCCAAATAGCCCGTCACCTTGTCGAATTGTTCCTGAGAGATGAGCGGTCCGAGTTCGGTGGTCGGATCCAGGCCGGGTCCGATCTTGACCTGGCTTGCTGCATCGGCGACCGCTTGGGTGAACTTTTCGAAAATGCTGTCCTCGACCAATAGGCGCGTGCCGGCGACGCAACACTGTCCGTGGTTGAACAGCCATGCGTTGAGGGAACCTACGACGGCAGCATCGAAATCCGCGTCCGCGAACACGACGTTCGCGCTCTTCCCGCCGAGTTCGAGGGATACCTTCTTCAGATTGCCTTTGGCCGCGTCGACGATCTTCTTGCCCACCTCGGTCGACCCGGTGAAGGCAATCTTGTCCACATCGTCATGACTGGCCAGTGCCGCGCCCGCGTCCCCGAACCCGGTGATGATGTTGACGACTCCGGGCGGAAATCCAGCCTCGGCGAAGATCTCGCCGAGCAGAAGCGCAGTCAGTGGCGTCTGCTCGGCAGGCTTGAGGATGACCGTGTTGCCTGCCGCCAACGCAGGAGCCAATTTCCACGAGGCCATCAGCAGCGGAAAGTTCCATGGAACGATGAGCCCGCACACGCCGACAGGTTCGCGCAGCGTGTACGCATGGAACGCTGCCCCGGGAGCGAAGGGCATCGACACGTTGACGGTGGTGCCCTCGATCTTGGTCGCCCATCCCGCGTAATAGCGGAACACATCTGCAGCCCACGCAGTATCGACGGCAGATGCAATGCCCGCCGATTTCCCGTTGTCCAAAGCCTCGAGCTGACCGATCTCGTCGGCCCGATCGGAAAGAATGTCGCCAACCCGCCAGATCAGTCGTTCGCGCTGGTTGGGTTTCATGAATTGCCACGGGCCGTTGTCGAAGGCATCACGTGCAGCCCGGACAGCACGATCGACGTCCTCGGCCTGGCCATAGGCGACGTCGGTCAGCTTGTCGCCGTTGGCTGGATCATGGGTGGCAAAAGTCCGGCCCGATGCTGCGTCGACCCATTCACCGCCGATGAACAATTTCTTCGGACCCGAAAGAAACTGACGAACATCCGCGCGTACTGCGGTTTCGGCTACTGCGGTCATCGCATCCTCCTACTGAACTCGTGGCATGTGATCTATGCCATAGTGCGCCTGTGGGCCGAGGTCTAACTGTCCAAGGATCGGACAGTGGTCCGGGCATCGATATCCAACGCGCGCAGGCGGGAGTACAACGTGCTTCGACTGATCCCGAGCTCGTGAGCCGCATGCACCTTGTTGCCACCGTTGTCGGTCAACGCGTCGACGATGGCCTGCCGTTCGGCACGTTCGCGCCCCGCGAGGCGAGCGACGAGAGGTGACGTCTGCAACGACAGGGGCAGGTCGGACGTCTCGATTCGCCCCGTCGACGACGACGCGGCCGCGTGAGAAAGCACCATTGTCAGCTCAGTGAGATTGCCCGGCCATTCGGCTGCTGCAAGGGCTGCGGCGGCAGTCTGGGTGCACCGCGTTCCAGGAGCAACGTCGGCCAGGATCAGCCGACAGATACCGACAAACTCCGAAGTCCGATATCGAAGTGCAGGCAGATCGACTCTTTCCGGGCACCTGGCTACGAGTGCGGCCACCTCGGCTTGAAGATCACCGGCCGGAGAACCGCACAACACGATGCGGGCCGGACCGTCATCGATGAGATCGGCGACGAGCGGAAGCATCGAAATCGGCAAAAATTCGACATGGTCGATGCCGAGCACGGCAGTCTCATTCGCTAGCGTCAACAGTCGACGAAGCCACGAAGTAGGTCCGTCTACGGCGATGCGCGCGGCGTCGGCCCAGTCCAGCCTCAGTTCACCGGCAATCTCCCGCGCCGCGGTGCTGCGTCCGGTACCGGCTTCTCCACAGACCGCAACCGGTACGTCCGAACTTCGCAATCGCCTGAGCTGTTCGGAGATCCGCTCACCTACCGTGCGCGACGCGCCTGCCCCGCGGCGGATCGGCTCGGACAGCCGAAGCTCCGGCCGGATCAGGAACACAGCGCCACCGTCGGTCCCGGCGATAGCCTCCGCCTCGACTCGAACCAGAGCTCCCGAGTCCAGTTCGATACGTGCCGTCCGCGAGTGGCTCACCCGCAGACCTGCAGCCATGGCGCGCAGAGCTTCATGGTCACTGGCACTCAAGAGATCGCGTGCGATCCGGTTACTCAACAAAATGTCCATTCCGACGGCGGTCACCGCGACTTTCTGTTGGGGAGAGACACGCTGAAATGCTTCGACGAGGCGCTGCTGCGAGACCCGGGAGCCTTCGAGGAGCCGACGCTCGATATCTTTGGCCGCCCGGCTGAGGAACGGTCCGAACAACGGGTTGGCCCGTGGCCCGATCCCGGTCATGTCCAGAATTCCCTCGACACGGCGGGTGATCGGGTGAACGATCGGATGACCGTAGCAACTTACGTCGCCGAAATGTTCGAGGTAATGATCCTCGCCGTTCACCACAATCCCATGACCAATCTCGAGTGGTGTTCCGAGTGCATTGGTTCCGACGACGTCCTCGGCGAACCGAGATCCGACGACTGCACCGAGTTGCTCGATTCTGCGTTCCACCGCCGCGCTGTCGAATAGGCGCGCCACGATTCGGCACTCACTGTCTGCCAGAAGAATACAAAATCCAGTCCCACTGATCTGCACCTCGAGTTCGTCGAGAACCGGTGCCGCGGCGCGAAGCAGTCGACTCGCCGGGTCCAGATCGACCTCCGGCTCGGCAACGAAGGGCTCCGCGCGTATCAGTCCGCCCTGAGCAGAACGTTTCCAGGACAACGCAATCGCTTCACGAACGAGCTCCGGGTCTCGCACCGTCTACAACCCCAACATTCCGATCGACTTCTCACGCATCTCGACCTTTCGCACCTTGCCGGTGACGGTGGTCGGGAACTCCTCGACAACATGGACGTAACGCGGGATTTTGTATCTCGCCAGCTTTCCCTCACTGAATGCCCGAACAGCAGCAGCATCGAGAGGCACAGAGTTGTCCCTCATCCTGATCCACACCATCAATTCCTCACCGAACTTAGCGTCGGGAACTCCGATAACCTGTGCGTCGAGGACGTCCGGATGCGTGTAAAGGAACTCCTCGATCTCTCGCGGATAGACGTTTTCTCCGCCGCGAATCACCATGTCCTTGATCCGCCCGGTGATGGCGACGTAACCGTCGACGTCCATGACGCCGATGTCTCCGGTGTGCATCCATTTCTCGTCGTCGATCGCCTCGGCGGTCTTGTCCTGGTTCTGCCAGTAACCCATCATGACCGAGTAGCCGCGCGTGCACAGTTCCCCGGGCTCACCGCGCGGGACAGTCCCACCCGTCACAGGATCGACGATCTTCACCTCGAGATGCGGCCCAACCGCACCCACCGTCGATACTCGTTGCTCGATAGTGTCGTCACTTCGGGTCTGCAAGGACACCGGTGAGGTCTCGGTCATGCCGTAGCAAATGGACACCTCACTCATTCCCATCTTGTCGATCACCTGCTTCATGATCTCCGCGGGACACGGCGAACCTGCCATGATTCCGGTGCGCAGACTGGAAAGATCGAACGAATCGAATTCTGGCAGAGCAAGTTCCGCAATGAACATCGTCGGGACCCCGTACAACGATGTGCAGCGTTCTTTTTCGACAGCTGCAAGAGTCGCCGACGGTTCGAATGCCGCGCCCGGAATCACAATGGCACTACCGTGGCTGGTGCAGGCAAGGTTGCCGAGCACCATGCCGAAGCAGTGATAGAACGGAACGGGAATACATACTCGGTCATCTGCAGTGTAATGGCACAGCTCACCGACGAAATAGCCGTTGTTGAGAATGTTGCGATGGCTCAGCGTTGCGCCCTTGGGGAATCCTGTTGTGCCCGAGGTGTACTGAATGTTGATCGGATCGTCAGCACTCAAGTCGTCTTGTACGTCCGCGACCATGCGAGGGTGCTCAGCCAGTTCGCGATGCCCGCGGTCGGTCATCAGTTCCCACTCGAAACTGCCGATGTACACCACTTCCCGCAGATCAGGCGCCTGAGTGCGAGCCTCATCGATCATCGCCGCGTAGTCCGAGCCCTTGAACTCCCGCGCCGACAGCAGCAGTGAGACGCCTGCTTGCCCCAGCACGTACCGCAACTCGTGGACGCGGTAGGCGGGGTTGATGTTCACCAGGATGGCGCCGATCTTCGCGGTCGCGTACTGAGCCAATACCCACTCGGGACAGTTCGGCGCCCAGATTCCGACGCGATCGCCCTTATCCACGCCCTTTACCAGCAGTCCCGCCGCCAGCAGCTCCACATCCGCCAGGAACTCCGAATAGGCCCAGCGCCGGTCGGACGCTACATCCACCAGCGCATCATGTCCGCCGTACCGGGATACCGTTCGATCCAGGTTGGCGCCGATAGTGTCGTCGAGCAGCGGCTCGGACGAGGCCCCGGACGAATAGCTGAGAGTCTCCATGACACCACGATAGTGATGTAGCTCACTTACAACTACCCCCGAACAGGGGTACTACTCAACTATTGAGATCTCGGACGCCCCGAGGGCGTCGGGACGGGGCAGGCATCCGCGGCTTCGGCGACGACAACGACGCTGTCCGGAACTTCGGGCCTGCGCCCCTCTTCCCAGTCGAGGCCGACGAGCGGAGGGTGCTGACGCAGGAGTTCGTTCTCCTCAGCGGTGTAGGCCCGTCCTCGACTCAGAAAACGCACGCCTTCCGGTGACTCCAACGAGAAGCCGCCGCCACGGCCCGGCACGACGTCGAGTACGAGTTGCGTATGCCCCCACGCCTGGAACTGCGAGCCCGATATCCACACCGGGACAGCATTCAATCCTTCGGGTAGGTCCTCGGAAATATCACCGACGCCAAGACGAAGATCGAGCAACCCCAGGAGCACGTCCCGATCACCGACGATGAATTCGCCGGCGGGGTAACACATCGGAGACGAACCATCACAGCATCCCCCGGACTGATGCATCATCAGTTCGCCGTGGATACCGCCGAGACGACGGAGAAGGTCCATCGCCCCGGCGGTTGCTCTCAGACGCGCCGGAAGTTCACTGGGCATCAGAAAAAGCCCTGAGCCTTCTGCGCATAGCTGACCAGGAGGTTCTTTGTCTGCTGGTAGTGATCGAGCATCATCTTGTGGTTTTCACGTCCGAAGCCCGACTGCTTGTACCCGCCGAACGCTGCGTGGGCCGGGTACTGGTGGTAAGTGTTTGTCCAGACGCGTCCAGCTTTGATGTCGCGGCCTGCCTTGTAGGCAACGCCGCCGTCACGAGACCAGACACCCGCCCCGAGTCCGTAGAGCGTGTCGTTGGCGAGGGAGATGGCCTCGTCGTAGTCCTTGAAGGACGTCACCGATAGGACCGGCCCGAAGATCTCCTCTTGGAAGATGCGCATATCGTTCTTGCCCGTAAAGATGGTCGGCTGCACGTAGTAGCCACCACTCAGATCGCCGCCGAGCTCAGATCGCCCACCACCGGTGATCACCTGAGCCCCTTCGCCCTTGCCGATTTCGATGTACGACAGGATCTTTTCGAGTTGATCGTTGCTGGCCTGCGCGCCGATCATCGTCTCGGTGTCGAGCGGATTGCCCTGGCGCACCGCTTTTGTCCGGATCGCGGCGAGTTCGAGAAACTCGTCGAAGATATCGGCCGCGATGAGCGCACGTGACGGGCAGGTGCAGACCTCGCCCTGATTGAATGCGAACATCGTGAAACCTTCAAGCGCCTTGTCCTGGTAATCGTCGCTCTGCGACAAGACGTCGGAGAAGAACACATTGGGGCTCTTGCCGCCGAGTTCGAGGGTGACAGGGATCAGGTTCTGCGACGCGTACTGCATGATGAGGCGCCCCGTGGTGGTCTCGCCGGTGAATGCGATCTTGGCGATACGCGGGCTCGATGCGAGGGGCTTGCCTGCTTCGACGCCGAAACCGTTGACGATGTTCAGCACACCCGCGGGCAGAAGATCACCGATGATCGAAATCAAATGGAGAATCGACGCTGGGGTCTGCTCAGCCGGCTTGAGGACGATGGCATTGCCGGCAGCGAGGGCCGGTGCGAGCTTCCAGACTGCCATGAGGATCGGGAAGTTCCAGGGAATGATCTGGCCGACGACACCGAGCGGCTCGTGGAAGTGGTAAGCCACTGTGTCGTCGTCGATTTCGGACAGCGATCCTTCTTGCGCACGGATGCAGCCCGCGAAGTAGCGGAAGTGATCGGCGGCCAACGGGATATCGGCATTGAGAGTTTCGCGGATCGGCTTGCCGTTGTCCCAGGCCTCTGCCAACGCGATGGACTCGAGGTTCTCGGTGATGCGATCGGCAATCTTGTTGAGGATTACGGCGCGCTCGGCGGCGGAAGTCTTTCCCCACGCGGGGGCTGCACTATGAGCGGCATCGAGTGCGAGCTCGATGTCTTCGGCGGTGGATCGGGCTACCTCGCAGAAATTCTCACCGGTGACGGGCGTCGGGTTCTCGAAGTAATTGCCCTTCACTGGCGGCACCCACTCGCCGCCGATCCAATTGTCGTAGCGCGACTGAAAGGACATCACGGAGTCGGCGGTACCTGGGCGGGCGTAGACGGACATCTAGTGCTCCTATCGATGCACGCATGCGTGTGGACTGCTTACGCATCGCACAACTACCTCGTCTGGACTGACCTCGCCACTGTAACGCAGATCACATTAACTGCCCGCGGACCGACCTAGGTCGCCGTTTCACGAAACGGATTACGCCACTCGGGTCCGAATGAGCTCCGAGGCGCGCTCGGCGAGCATGATCGCGGTTGCGTGTGGCCCCCGAGTCGGCACGACCGGGAAGGCCGAGGTGTCAACAACATCGAGTCCGTCGACTCCGCGGACTCGGCACGCATCGTCGAGAACCGAATTGCTTTCTTCCCCCATTGCACAGCTTCCAGACAGATGCAGCGAGGTCCCGAGACTCCCGAGCACACGATCACCGCCCACAGCTGTCCTTGTCAGCCGCGGCCCCAAAACATCATCGACGAGGTCGAGTCCGGCCTCCAATGCGGCACGGTCGGATGCGGACTCCAAGTACCGGTACCGTACCAACGGAGCGGCCAGTGGGTTGGCGGAGCGCAGTGTGATGTCGCCACGACTATCGGAGCGCATCAAGCCCACGCCGATCATCGGATCGCCGACCGGCAGACCGGGGATCAGACGACTGAATGCTGCTGTGTACGGCCTGATTTCGAGATCGCCGAAGTGAAGCACGGATTCCAGCGGCGAAGTTCTGGTGTCATCGATCGGCATACGGTAGTGCACACCAATTTCCGGATGATCACTGAACCCGTGGCCGACGTTCGGCTGGTCCAGCACAACCGAAATGTTTAGATCTGCAAGATGTTTCGCCGAACCGATACCGGACAACATCATCAACGCAGGCGTACGTACGGCGCCGCCGCACAACACCACCCGGCCGGCACCGATGCGAGAGACCACACCATCGTGCACGATCGTTACGCCTGTCGCCCTCATACCGTCGAATGTCACTGCAAGTACTGTCGTCCGGTCGAGCACGGTGAGATTCGGCCGATGCAGCGCTGGAACCAAATACGCGAGAGCAGAATTGACGCGAACACCGTGAGATATGTTGCACGGCAACGGACCTACACCGCCTACAGATGAAGGATCGTTCTTGTCCGGGTCCTCGGGGAAGCCGGCAGCGACCGCCGCGTCGTCGAACATCTCGGTGATTCGCGCCCGCTTCTCGGTGTGAACCCGAGCGACCGGCATCGGTCCGCAATCGCCGTGGAAGTCCCCACCGAAGTCCGCGTCGTTCTCCATCGAACGAAAGTACGGAAGTACGGTCTCGAACGACCAGGACGGCGGCCAGGCATGGAAGTCCGACGGGCGCGCCCTCACGAAATAAGCCCCGTTGACGGCCCCGGAACCGCCCACAAGCTGACCGCGCGCAACGACACGCGGGGTGGTCGGCGTCAACTCAGCGGGGTACGTACCGATCCAAGGACTTTCGGGTCCGATCGGTAGGACACGCGCATCGAGGACGTCGGGAGGGAAGGAGCTTCCGAGAAAGCTCGGCCCCGCCTCGAGGACGATAACCGAGCACGCCGGATCCTCACTGAGTCGAGCAGCGACGACAGATCCGCACGAGCCACCTCCCACGACGACGACGTCAGCGAAGACAGCGGCGGATTCGCTCATGTGTCCATGCGTGGTGTCAGCGCCTTCACGCTGCGTGCCTCGACAGCGCCCTTCCACAGCCCTGCACCGTAGGCCACATCGTCGATTCGCTTGAAGAATGCGTACCGAACCGGATCGAGCCCGCCGAGTTCGCGATGCTTGTACCAATCCGAAAGCGCTTCTGCCACAGCGAGTCCCAATGCAACCTTTCTGATGCGACTCGACAGCAACACGGCCAGCAACGTAATCGGCCAATAGTGACGCCACAGTGCCGACGCGAGTTGCCAGAGCCCTCCCACGAAGCCCTCGGTGGCCAGGATTGCCGCGATACGAGTCGGCTGATCGAGCCCGACGAACATCTTGCGGAGCCGACCGATCGTGACGCCGAGCGTCAGCAATGCGCCGAGTAGGCCGAATCTGGTGAAGCTTGCCGCCAACAGAGCAGCGACGAGCGTCCACGGAGACATCGAGATCGGTGGGACCATACCGGGGTGCCGCTCCGCGAGCGGGCTGGCGCCCGTCCCGTAGAACAGCTTGCGTCCGAACCAGCGTCCGAACGTGACCCGGTGGTCGTGCGCGACGTGCGCGACGGGCTCGTACCGCAGCCGCCAACCCGCCTCTTGCAATCTCCAGCACAGGTCTACGTCCTCGGCAACGTGCATGGACTCGTCGAACCCATTGCACTCCAGCGCGACGTGTCGACGGATGAGCATGGCCGCACTGGGGACATAAGATACCGAGCTACCGGCGCGAACCGCGGCCTCCCGGCGCCCCAGGTCCAAAGACGAGCGCGCGTGCTCATAGCGTGCGAGAGCACCGCCCTCGGGTTCGAGCGCGACGATCCTCGGCGCTACCAGCGCAACCGCGGGATCGGAGAAGTGGCCGAGCATGACCTCGAGCCACCCTTTCCGAGGAACAACATCCGAATCGAGAAAGGCAACGAAATCTGTTGTCGCACGGGCAAGCCCGGTATTGCGTGCCGCGGCAGGCCCACGGGAGACATCGTGGCGCACGATCGTGACTCCCCCGACTCTCCACTCCATCGGCGGCGGCGTCACCGGAACGTCCGAACCGTCGTCGACGACGATCACGTTCAGCCCATGCAGGGCGGGAAGAAGCCGCGCCAAACCGGCCGCGTTGTTCTTGAGTGGGACGACGACAGTCACATCGCGAGGCGACGGAATCGACATGGGCCTCGGATTGGCGACGCCCGAGTCGAGGAGTTTGCGCGCAACCGACGCGGACTGAGAATCGGTCACTTCGAGAAATCCGTCGCCGATCATAGCCGCGGCAGTAGGTGCAAGCTTCAGCATTCGCGTCGGCGAACCACCGATCAGAACGCACCCGTCGGAATACTGGCGAACCCGAGGGTCGACCCGCACCCCGAAACCATCAGGCAATCGACCTTGACCCATCAGGTGATCGTAAGCGGACTCGGCTAGGAAAGGTGACCCGCGGCGATAAAAGTTGTAGAACATACCGCACCCTTGTTTACGCCGCTCAAATTCGGCGATGCGCTCAGCTCAACATTCCCTGTGCCGACGGTGTCCAACGGCGTAGCGCGTCGGCGCTGCGTCGGCTCATCTCGCTGAGTATGTCGGAGCCTTCCGCAGCCGAGGCGCCGCGTGGGTCGCCGAGGACACCGTTGGCCGACACCCCATGTAGTCCGACCTGACGCAGCCGCGGAAGCAGCTCGGCGATGGGTTCGACGTTGCCGACCTCAGCACGCGAGAGATCGACCACTTCAGGCGAAAGATGCAGCAGCAGAGAGGTTTCAGTACGACCGGCGTGGGCGTCGGCGCCAGGAATCACGCACGGCAACCACGCCACCTCGCGTCCCTCGTACCGCAAGAGAGCAGTTGCCCGCGCAAGGGCGGAAACGTTTCCTCCGTGTCCGTTGACGAAGAGCACCCGCGCGGCCCATCGGCACGCCGAACGCCCGTACTCGACGAGAACCGACTCCAGCACCTCGGAGCCGATGGATACCGTCCCCGGAAACCCCTCGTGTTCGCCGCTCGCGCCGTACGCGATGGCCGGCGCCACATCGACGTCGGGCAGGCGGTACGCGAGAGCCTCCGCAATCCGGGTGTCGGTGTCCAGCGGCAGATGCGGGCCATGCTGTTCGAACGCCCCGACCGGGACCACGAGGGTCCGCTGCTTCTGTACCCGCGGCCAACTCTCGTTGCCGAGCATGCGCGGCGCGGACACTGCAGGCTCGGTCATGCCTCGCAGGCTAGCGCAATCGTCAAATTCGCAACCGCGTCGCTCCTCAGACAGTCGAAACGATCCTCAACTAGTCCAACCAGAGTGAAGGCCCCCAGCTAAAGCAACCACGCGATCCCAGCACTGAGAAGCATGAGGACCGCGGTCGACAGGCATACTCGTCCCGCGCCCGACCGTGCAGGATCCGGCTCGTCGACGGCGCGGCCAGGGGCCGTCCCATAGGCCACCACCGCAGCCAACGAAATCGCAGCGCCCGCTATGAAATAGAGCGGAGTCGAGTAGAGCCAGGAATAGGGCGCAAAATGCACCACGACGAGAATGACCATGACAAAGGGAACCTGGGTGAACTGCTGTCGCATGACGAAATAGATGGCGATGGGTAGTCCCAGGAGTTGGCCGACGGCAAGCCACACTGACACCTCGTCCATGCCTGCCATAATTGGACGTTCCGGACCGGGTGTGACGGCCGAGAGCAACAGCGCAAGCGGTAGTGCCACCATGCCTTGGAACAGCGTGCAATAGGCGGCGGCTTTGGCCGACCACCACCGCCAGGAACCGGCACAGATGAGCCAGGTGAAACCATAAGCCGCAAGAAAGCCCCAGCCGTGCCTGGTCGCCTCCGCCAAGAGCTGGCGGTATTCGTCGATGCTCAACCGGGCACTCCCCTAGCAGCCGCCTTCATACCAGGAGTCCGACCGTAGTCGCACATCGGCGAGAGTGACACAGTGATTCCGAAATCGGCTTTCACATCATCGACGGAGCCGGAACCGCAACACCGTTCGTGCAGTAATACGTCGACAGAAGACTGCGGACAGTCAAGACAGGGCAGTTAGCTGCCCGCTACCGAAGCCCCCTGCCGAGCCAAGTTCGAGTTCGGTACTGGCCGACTCGACGCAGCTCAGCCAAGTGTCGGCTGAGCGCGCAGGGCCCTCGCTGCTCGTTCTCCCTCGCGGATTGCCGCATCGAGTCGCCGCGGCGTCACGGCATCCCCGACGCGTTCGACCGGAAATATGTCGTCCTTCAACTCTTTCCACAACACATCCACTGGCTTTTGGTGGAGCGAGCAGACGATCCAGTCGAACCTGCGCGTCGCTGTCACCCCCGTCGGGTGATGCAGCAAGGAGACCTCGAGCCCCGCTCGCACGTCTACCGGTACGACATCGGTGAGGCACTCGATTGACTTGTCGTGCGCTCGCCGTCGCCACCCCTCCATGTCCAGGGTGAGTCCCAGATCTTGGCCGACGACCATTCCGGGCGTGCCTATCGTCACCCGGCAGCCGCGATCGGCGAGGAATTCGGCGGCCGACGTGGCTTGATGAAAGCTCAGCTCGTCGACGATCAACACATCGCCCGACGGTGTCACCTCTGCGTCGAGTACCGCACGCACGTCGACGATCTGATCGTGTTCCCCTGCCCAGGGAGGCCGGACGGACGCAGCGCCCGTGGCGATGATCACCGCATCTGGCTTCAGCGACCGCACGAGCGCGCCGTCGACATCCGTATCGAGTCGGATATCCACCCCGCGCCGCCTGCATTCCGCGTCGAGAACGGTCACGACGCCGCCGAACTCGGTTCGATACGGAGCCTGCGCCGCGGTCCGAACCTGCCCCCCGGTCACCGACTCGCGTTCGAGCAGTACGACGTCGTGTCCCGCGGCCGCAGCCGTCGATGCAGCGTGCAACCCCGCTGGTCCGCCTCCGACGATCACCACCCGCAATCTCGGCCCGCACGACGACGAGAAGGTTCGGAACTCTTGTCCTGCATCGGGATTGACGACGCACCCCAAGACGAGATTCATGCCGACGCGGCCGATGCAGTCCTGATTGCAGGACAGGCACGTGTGCACCTGGTCCGCACGCCCGTCGCTGGCTTTGACAGCGAACTCAGGGTCCGCAATCTGCCCTCGTACGATGCCGACGAGATCGCAGACCCCGTCGGCAAGGACCTGTTCTGCCATCGCGGGTGTGGTGAATCGTCCGACTCCGATCACCGGAAGCGAGACCTGCCTCCTGATCGCTCTGGGAACGAAGTTTGCGTAGCCGTGCGGCACAGCCATCGAGGCTTCTATCTTGTGCAGCGTGACTGTGGCGACTCCGACGGCGGTGTTGATGTAGTCGACGGCTCCAGTTCGTTCGACGAGCTTCGCTGTCTCCACGGCCTCGGACAGGCAGATTCCGTCATCGATGTACTCTTCGCCGCTGAGCCGAACCCCCAATATCAGCTCGGGCCCGAGGACCGCCCGAACCGCTGCGATGACCTCGACGAGAAACCGCGCCCGTCCGGCGAGCTCACCGCCGTACCCATCGGTGCGCCTGTTCGTGGCACGGGAGAGAAATGCTCGAATGAGCGAGGATTGCGAACACTGCAGCTCGATCCCGTCGAATCCGCCCGCCTTGCAATGTTCGGCGACCCGGGCATAACCGGCGATCAGCTCGTCGATCCGGTTCTGCTCGAGCGCAAGCGGCACCTCCCGAAACAGCGGGTCGGCGATGGCGCTCGGCGCAAGCACGGCTCGATGCGAATACATGCCCGACGACTGTCCGCCGTTGTGATTGACCTGCGCGAGCACAACGGATCCATGTTCATGGACCGCGTCGGTGATTGCCCGGTAGCCGTCCACCACCTCCGGCCGATAGCCCTGAATCATCTTCTCGTACGGTTGATCCGACGGATGCGTCGACTGTTCCTCGACGATGATCAGACCAGCTCCCCCGCGTGCCCTGGCCGCATAATAGGCAGTATGGCGAGGCGTCGGGAGACCGTTTTCGGCGTAGTTGGTCAGGTGCGCGGAGAAAACCACCCGGTTGCGCAGGGTGCGCGGACCGACGCCGAGGGGGGCGAACAGACGTGGATAGTTCATTCCGCTCGCGCGACCGCCGTGGAGTACTTCTTGGCGGCGGTATAACCATCTTCGATCGCTTCGGCAACGGATCTCGGGGCCAGACAATCTCCGATTCGCAACCGTTCACCGAAGCTGGACGGGTCCGGCAACCGCGGCGAGCAATCGACCACGACGGCGCACGGCACTGTTCGGCGCTCTCCGGTGTGGACGTCTTCGATCTCGGCCCCAGAATCCCCGATTGCGACGATCCTCGACAGCAGATACCGCTCGACGCCCGCGCGTTGGAGGCGGACGTTTGCCGGCGCGAGGTCTCCCGTCATCGACAGATGTCGACCTACGGTGGGGTCGGTAGTCACGATCGCGACCGACCGACCCACCGCCACCAGCTTCTCTGCCAGAGCGACGCCAACCGGGCCACCGACCGGATCCCAGACGAGGACAGGACCGTCCCGCAGCGAAGTTCCAGAGAGCGTGGCCGCGCAATCTATCTGCTGAACTTCACTGGAAACTTCGAAGGCCGCAGGACCGGGCACGCCACCGGTCGCGAAAATAGCGTCAGTACCGGGCGCGAAGATTTCGGGTCCCATTTCGACTCCCCGGACGATATCGACCCCCAGATCGATGCATTCGGCTTCGAGCCACTCGGTCAGAGCACCTCCGGTGCTTGTGAGTGCGAATACACCCCCTACTGTGGATTTCCGTTCACATAGGGTGACGGATTTACCTCGTAGCGCCAGCACCCGTGCGGCCTCCAATCCTGCAGGTCCGCCGCCGACGACTACTACCTCGCCGGGGCCGTCGCGTTCTGGATCATCCCCGGCACGACCGATGCAGGACACCAACGGGTTTCGTGGATCGGAGACGAGACAACTCTGATTGCACAAGATGCACGGACGGACGCGAGCACCGCTACGTACTTTGGACACGAGATCCGGGTCGGCGATCAGCGCACGGGTCATCTCGACCATCTGAGCAGTGCCGTCGAGCACTGCCCTCTCCGCCATGCCCGCATCGACGATGCTGCCTTGAAGCACCACTGGAACCGTACTCCCGACCACGCCTGACACGGCTCGACACAGCTCGACGTTGAACCCAGCTTCGGTATGAAAGTTCGGTCGGTAGGCGGACCGATTCATCCCTCCGCCGCGCACGATCGTCAGCAGATCGAGACTGGGGGCGAGCGCCCCGGCGATCTCGATGCCGATCTCCGGGGTGATTCCCGCCCACGGCGCGTCCTCGTCGCAACTCAGACGCAGCGCGAGAACCCGATCTGGACCGAGTTCGCCCCGCACCGCTCGGAGTACCTGAGTCGCGAACAACGTTCGGTCGGAGCCGTATCCATCATCGCGCAGGTTGGTCAAACCGGAGAGAAACTGCCGCAGCAAGCCAGAGGGCCCCGCATCCAATTCGACTCCATCGACACCGGCAGCAACCGCAACACGAGCGGCGGCAGCAAATCCGTCCACCACGGCGAGGATGTGTTCGGTCTCCATCTCCATCGGCAGTTCACGGGAGACGACGTCGGCTACTCGCGAGGGCGCCCACAACGCCTCGCGGGAATATGCACTCGATCCTTGCGAACCAGAATGGGACAGCCCAGCAAGCACCAAGGTTCCCGACGCTCGGCACGACTGGACTATCGAACTCCAGCCCGCCTCGCATTCGGATGCCAGCGGCGACCGCTCGTACGGCCAGTCCGAGGGATGCACCGACGCGTTCTCGGTGACGATCATGCCGGCGCCGCCGCGGGCGCGACGCGCGTAGTACTCGACCAGTTCGGATGACACTGTCCGGCCCGCACAAAGATTGGTCTCGTGCGGACCGAACATCACACGGCTGGGTGCAGTTCTCCCGGCCACCGTGAACGGGCCCGTCAGTGCAGGCACGGGACTAGTCGACGCCGAGTTTCCGGTCGAATCCGAGTGGCATGACGACATCTGACGGACTCAGGTCGTGCACCGACGAATGGCCGAGGCCGAGCACCGCGGAGTCGACGCCTCCGCGCAAGATATCGAGCACGTTCTCCACTCCTGTTTGACCGTTCGCCGCTAGACCCCACAGGTACGCGCGCCCGATCATCACCGCGCGGGCGCCCAGGGCCATCGCCTTGACGACATCGCTACCGCGCCGGATACCGCCGTCGAGGACGATCTCGATCTGATCGCCGACGGCGTCGGCGATCGCAGGCAGCGCCCGAATCGGTGCCGGCGTGCCGTCGAGGTTGTTACCGCCGTGGTTGGACACCGAAATTGCCGTGACGCCGGCTTCGACTGCTTTCTTGGCGTCATCGACACGCATGACCCCTTTGAGCATGAACGGACCGTCCCACTGTTCACGCAGCCAGGCGACGTCCTCCCAGGTTGGCAGGGGGGTGCCCATCCACTCGCCGTACGCTCCGAAGAACGTCGGGGCGGTGCCTCCGGGCGGCGTCAAGTTCGGGGTCGTCAAGTCGGGAATCTTCCCGGTCTTGGCGAACTCCCACAACCACTTCGGACGCGTGATGCCCTCGGGCGCGAACTGCCACATCGCCTTGAGGTCCATCTTCTCCGGAATCGACGGGCTACCCCAGTCGCGTCCGTTGGAGAACGACCAGTCCAGCGTCATGATCAGACCGACTGCCCCGGCGGCCCGCGCACGTTCCATCCGTTGGAGCAGTATCTCGCGCGAACCGACCCAGTACATCTGGAAGAACGTCTGCGAGTTGGCCGCGGTCACTTCCTCGACGGACTTACTGGCGAACGAGGACAATCCGATCGGGATACCGCGAGCAGCCGCTGCTCGGGCCACGGCGACCTCCCCGTCCGGGTGCACAGCCTGCACACCCGTCGGGGAGATCATGACCGGGAACGAGAGTGGCTGTCCCATGACCGTTGTCGACAGATCGCGCTTGTCGTGGAGCCCCGCTACATGTGGGGCGAAGCCCAGTTCGCCGAATGCCGCCATGTTGTCGTCGACGGTGATGCCGCGCTCCGAGCCCGCCACCAGTGCGGCGTACACAGACTTCGGTAGGCGTTTCTTGGCACGACGCTGCGCTTCGGCAACGGTCTCGAACCATTCATTCTTGGCCATGACTACTTACTTCCTATTCCATTCCCGCGAGCGGGTTTTCGTCGCAAATCTTGGCCGGGGGCCGCATCATCAATGTGAGCGGCACCGACGCTCTCGGAGTCTTGCGCTGGCCGGTACGGGAATGGTCGACGCTCGACTTGGGTATCTCCCCTGCCGCAGCCAACGCCTCTTCGCCGTTGCCGATAACGCATTCGGGATCGGGGCCATCCATGGGAAGGCCGGTGAAGAATTTCGCTGCCATGCAGCCGCCGCGGCACGAGTCGAAGTGCGCGCATTTGGTGCAGGCACCAGAGGTCTGCGGCGAACGCAGTTCCTGGAACAACTCCGAGGTTTGCCAGACGGTCTGGAATCCGCCCATGCCGTCTTTCGCATCGCGGACGATGTTGCCGGCGAGGAACTCCTCGTGAATCGCGAACGGGCACGCGTACACGTCACCGATCGGGTCGATCAGGCATACCACACGTCCGGCACCGCACAGGTTGAGACCGGGCAACGCATCGCCGAAGGCCGACAGGTGGAAGAACGAGTCTCCGGTCAATACGCCCTCACCGTTGGCGACGAGCCAGTCGTACAGCACTCGCTGCTGACCGGCCGTCGGATGCAGGTCGTCCCACACATCGGCGCCGCGGCCCGAGGGACGAAGCCGCGTGATCCTCAGCGTCGCACCGTATTTGTCTGCCAGCGCCTTGAACGTATCGAGCTGGGGCACGTTGTGGCGCGTCACGACGACGGAGATCTTCGCATCCTTGAACCCAGCTTCCTGCAGGTTTTCCAGCGCGCGGATCGCCATATCGAACGAGCCTGGTCCGCGGACCGCGTCGTTGACTTCGGCGGTGGCACCGTCGATGGAGATCTGCACATCGACGTAGTCCGACGCTGCGAGACGCGCCGCGACCTTCTTGTCGATCTTGACGCCGTTGGTGGAGAACTTGACCCCGACCTGGTGCGCGGTCGCGTAGTCGACGAGCTCCCAGAAATCGGAGCGCACCGTCGGCTCACCGCCACCGATGTTGACGTAGAAGACCTGCATCTTCTGCAACTCGTCGATGATCGACTTGCATTGCTCGGTGCTTAGTTCGTTGGGGTCACGCCTACCGGACGAGGACAGGCAGTGCACGCACGACAGGTTGCACGCGTAGGTCAGCTCCCACGTCAAGCAAATCGGAGCGTCCAGGCCGAGTTCGAATTGATCGACCAGTTTGCCGACTGCGGGAGGCTGCGCCGGCCTTTCGAGCATGGAGGTCATGGGCTGTCCTCATTCAGGTGGTGGGGTGAAGCGAAAGGAAAAGCTAGTTCTTCGCCTCGGAGAGTCAGGCTGTGGTGATCATCTTGGAATCGGCCAGCATGGCGAGTGCTTTCGTGTACGGCGCCATGCCGGATTCTGTAATTCCCGCGGCTTCGATGGCCGAGCGCATGTCGGGGTGCTCGGGCAGCGATTGGATGATCGCAACGATCGTGCGGTTCTTGAGAAAGGAGAGCTTGCGGGTCCCGAAGTGGTAGAGCAGCGCCCCGAACGACTCGGGGCGCAGCGCCACCTGCGGGTGAAGGACCCACCGTGCTTCGAGATCGAGCACAGCTTCCTGGGACGACTTCACGGGTGCGGACATGATCAGTAGACGCCGCACATGCCGTCGATGGACACCTCTTCCACCAACGATTCTTCGACGAGGTCGGATTCGACCACTGCAGCGTTGACAACTTCGGTCTTCGGGTTCTGGGACATCGCGGTACCTCCGTCGGAGAGAATTATTCGGACAGACACATTATGACCACATAGTGACCTGGTTCACCAACATAATGGCATCGAGTGCACAATGACAAACATCGAGGAGAAATGCGTGGTTAGTCGCAGCAGACCCTCCGGCCGGGTAGGGCGCCGCCCATCCACCACTCGAGGCGAGATCAGCGATATCGCCATCGAACTCTTCAGCAGAAACGGATTCGACGAGACTTCCGTCGACGAAATCGCCGAAGCTGCCGGAATAGCGCGGCGGACATTCTTCCGATACTTCCCGTCGAAGAACGCCGTCCCCTGGGGCGACTTCGACGAACACCTCGCCGCACTTCGAGGCCTACTCGCGGCCTTGCCATCGGACATTTCACTCGCAGACGGGATCCGATCGGCCCTCCTGCAATTCAACACTTTCCCCGAAGACGAGAAACCCGTACACCGTCAGCGCATGCAGTTGATTCTGCGCAACGCCGCACTACAGAGCTACTCGATGCTCATGTACGAGGGCTGGCGCGGCGTCATCGCCGAATATGTTGCCGCGCGAACTGCTTCCGCGCCGACCGATCACTTCCCGCGAACGGTCGGCTGGATGGTCCTCGGGCTGGCAATGTCCTCGTACGAGCAATGGCTCGGCGACGAAACCCTCGAGCTTGCACACTTACTGTCCGACGCCACCCGCGCCCTGTACGTCGGCCTCGACGGGTACCCGATCATCGCCACCGAGAGGCCGGCGACGACGGCAATCCTATGAGCGAACCCAACTGCCTCGCCCCCGGCCCGGCGGGCTAGAGCCCTGCCCAGTGGTCCTCGAGTGCGTCGACGAGTTCGCCCGCTCGCTCGTCCGGGAAGAACAATTTCCCGCCTGGCACCTCGACCACCGCGGTTGCACCGGGGATGAGGTCCATCAGCCAATCGGCCCAGGAGCGGCGAAAGAAGATGTCGCCGGTACCCCACACGATGGCCGTCGGTACCTCGCACTCAGCCAGAAGAGGCCGGATGGGGGCCAGCAACTCGGGATTGACCGAGGACATCAACGCATTCATGAAACGCACACCCTCGGGGCTACCCAGGGTCGGCATCAAGTAGTCGGTGATGACGTCGCCGGGGACGGCGGACACGTTCTGATAGCCGGGGCGGAAAATCAGCCGCGCAAGCTTGGGCCGCGTGGCCAGCGGGGCGCCCGCGCGCAACAGTCGCGCCTTGGCCGCCCAGGCGACCGGCCGAAACGCGGGGGGTGGGAAGTTGCCCTCGGTATCGCAGTTGGTGAGGGCCCATGAGGAGAACCGCTCAGGGTTTCGGGTCAGCACGACTTGGGTGACGGCGCCGCCGGTGTCGTTACCCACGAGGTGAATCTCGCGTAAGTCCAACTCGTCGATGACCGCGTCGACGGCGTCGGCCAGGCCCCAGATCGACGGTTCCCCCATCGGCGGTGTGTGCCCGTGGCCGGGAAGGTCGATGCTGATGCAGCGGCGGTGATCCGACAGCAACTGCACGCAGTTGCGCCAAAGCCTGCCGTTGGTGAAGACCCCGTGCACGAACACTGTCACCGGGCCGTCCCCCACGTCGGTGAAGCTGATACCGCCTGCTGTATGGCGGCGGTAGGCTGCGTATTCGTCGGGCACGAACGGCTCCTGGTGTGTCGGTCCATCGGTGAGGACGCGGCGGGAACGCCGGCGCCGCAGCAGGGTCTGCGGCAACCAGTCTGCACTGCGCGCATACTGATCAAAGCGCGGAGCGACGCCATGTAAGTCCCCTACATTCAGGCCGTATCGACAGAAGCCGATACCGACGGCTAAACTAGAACGCGTTCCAGTTTGTATGCGTTCCAATTTCGAGAAGAGGATGCCGCCGATGACGACAGTCGATGTGCCCCACGGCTCACGATCGGTGATGCTCACCGTGTCCGATGTCATCGAGGAGACTGCGGACGCTCGCTCGATTGTGTTCGACGCACCCACCTCCTTCGAATACAAGCCCGGGCAGTTCTTGACGCTTCGCATTCCGAGCGAGAGGACTGGATCGGTCGCGCGTTGCTATTCCCTTTCCAGCTCCCCGCACTGCGGCGAGCCACCGAAAGTCACTATCAAACGTACGTCCGACGGCTACGGCTCCAACTGGGTGTGTGAAAACGTCAAGGTCGGCGACACCATCGAGGTGTTGCCACCATCGGGCACCTTCACTCCGTCGGATCTCGACGAGAATTTTCTGCTCTTTGCCGCCGGTTCGGGAATTACCCCGGTGATGTCGATCGTCAAATCGGCGTTGCGTGGCGGCGTCGGACAGGTCGTGTTGCTGTACGCAAACCGCGACGAGAAGTCCGTCATCTTCGCCGAGGAATTACGCAGTCTCGCTGCGGAGTATCCGCGCCGGCTGACCGTAATCCACTGGCTCGAGTCAGTGCAGGGCCTTCCGACTGTGGACCAACTGGCCACTGTCGCAGGATCGTTCCGCGAGCATCACGCATACATGTGCGGGCCGGGGCCGTTCATGGACGCCGTCCACAAAGCGCTTGCCTCCGGCGGCTTTTCGCGAGGCCGCGTCCACAGTGAAGTTTTCTTGTCCTTGGCGGGCGACCCGTTCGCCGACGTGCCGGTCGTCGACGCCAGCGAGGAAGACCTCGCGTCCGCTGCAACCGTCACCGTAGATCTCGACGGTGAGACCCACACTCTCGCGTGGCCACGCAAGCAGACTCTCGTGGACATCATGCTTGCCAAGGGCCTCGACGTCCCCTACTCGTGCCGCGAAGGCGAGTGCGGATCATGCGCGTGCACCCTGACCAGTGGTGAGGTTGCGATGGACAATTCCGAGATTCTCGACGCCGAAGACCTCGCCGACGGCTTGATCCTCGGGTGTCAGGCTCACCCGGTGAGCGACACTCTCGCAATCGAGTTCTGACGTAGCACGGTCACTGGCGAACCGACTGTTCCTCGGCAAGGAGTCGGCCCTCACGGTGCGCCACCGCACTCGCGGGCAACACCCCTGGGCGACCACTGAGCATCACTGCCACCGTGCCTGAACCCACCGACAAGTTCTCCATTGCATCCATGCGTCGTAGTGCTTGACGAGCAACGGCTTCGGCGCTGTCGAACATTCGAACTCCGGACGGCAGTGCCGCCGCGATCTCGGCGGCCACCAACGGATAGTGCGTGCACCCTAGGACAACGGACTCGATGTCGGGCGGTGTCGCCGCGGCCGCCGCCGAGATTGCCGAAGAGATGCCGGCACTGTCGCCGCGGTCGATCGAACTGGCGAGGCCGTGACACGCGATTGGTGTGACCGTGCGTCCCGCCGCGAACTCCTCGATCAAGCGAGCCTGGTAAGCACTGGCAGTCGTCGCAGCCGTCGCCCAGATCGCGATCCGATCGCTCACTGCAGCGGCCGGTTTGATCGCTGGCACGGTGCCCACAACGGGAACCGACAGCCCCAGGTGCCCGCGGACGTGTGCCAGCGCGGTCACGCTCGCCGTATTGCACGGGAGCACGATCATCTCAGCCCCCGCCGCCACCGCGCGGTCCGCCGCATCGATGACTTGTCCGATGACGAACTCGTCCGGCTTCGGCCCCCAGGGCGCGTTGTCCGGATCCATCAGCAGGATCAAATCGAGCTCGGGGCGCAATTGCCTGAGCCATGCCGACGTCGGCAACATGCCGAGCCCCGAGTCGATCAACCCCACTATCACCGAATTCAGCCCAACGCCTGCTCGATGTCGGCGACCAGATCAGCGGCATCCTCGATGCCGACCGAAAGTCGCACCAGATCGTCGGGAACCTCGAGCAGCGAGCCCGCGGTCGACGCGTGCGTCATGGCACCTGGATGCTCGATGAGCGATTCGACGCCGCCCAGAGACTCGGCGAGCGTGAATACCTCGGTCCGGGAGCATAGGTCGAGAGCCGCCTGCTTCCCGCCGGCGAGACGAACAGAAATCATGCCGCCGAACCGTCGCATCTGCTTGGCTGCCACCTTGTGCGAAGGATGCGTGCTGAGACCGGGGTAGATGACCTGGGAGATCGCGGAGTGTCCACTGAGGAGATCGACGAGCTGCTCGGCGTTGTCACAATGCCGTTCCATCCGCAGCGCGAGGGTCTTGATGCCCCGCAACGTCAGGAATGCGTCGAACGGTCCCGGCACTGCACCTGCACCGTTCTGCAGGAACGCGAACGCCGTGTCGAGCTCCTCACTGTCGGTCACCAGCGCGCCGCCGACGACGTCCGAGTGTCCGCCGATGTATTTGGTCGTGGAGTGCAACACCACGTCCGCACCCAAACCGAGCGGCTGCTGTAAGTACGGCGAAGCGAAGGTGTTGTCGATGACGAGCTTTGCCCCACCGTCATGTGTCACACCGGCGAGCGCTTCGATGTCGCCGACGTTCAGCAAGGGGTTGGTGGGCGTCTCTATCCACACGAGCTTGGTGTTCGGACGCATCGCGTCACGCACAGCATCCACATCGTCCACCGCTGCGACGGAGTACTCGATCCCCCACTGGGTGAAGACCTTGTCGATCAGGCGGAACGTACCGCCGTACGCGTCGTTGGGGATGACGAGGTGGTCGCCCGGACGCAACGCCGATCGGAGCAGGCAATCGGTGGCTGCCATGCCAGAGGCAAAGGCTCGACCGAAGGTACCGGATTCGATGGCAGCGAGATTGGCTTCCAACGGCCGACGCGTCGGGTTGCCGGTACGCGCGTATTCGAAGCCGCTGCGCATCCCGCCGACGCCATCCTGCGCGAACGTCGAGCTCGCATAGATCGGCACGTTTACCGCGCCCGTCAGCGGATCGGGCTCGTAACCGGCGTGCACCGCCTTCGTAGAAAACCCCATCCAGGAGGTGCTGTCTGCCTTGCTGCGCTGCTCACTCATGGCTTCCAGCCTAATGGGCAGGCGAACTGGGTAGCCTGCGGGAGACACCGCAGACGAAAAGAGGCACCCTCCCGTGGCCGAATCGCACCGCTCGCAGAGCGTCGACGAGCTGTTCTCCATCGACTCCCTACTCGACACCGAAGAAAAACAAATTCGCGACACCGTCCGCAAATTGGGCGTCGAACGAATCCGTCCGCATCTGGCCGACTGGTTCGAAGAAGGCACTGTTCCCGCGCGAGAGCTCGCCAAGGAACTCGGCGCCCTCGGTCTGCTCGGCATGCACCTCGAGGGCTACGGGTGCGCCGGCACGTCGTCCACCGCTTACGGTCTGGCCTGCATGGAACTCGA